>NZ_JAOEEE010000016.1:0-108859 GCF_029837675.1 Pseudomonas sp. GD04015
GTTCGCTCGGTGCCCCTCCGCCCCCAAGGCGCCAGCCCATATCTGAACGGACCATCCCGGACGCTTCGTGAAGCCCCGTTTCATCGCCATCGCAGGGCGGCTGCGGACCCGAATAGCGGGTGGCAGGTGGCCTCCGTAGCATTTTGAGCCAGGCACCGCCGAGGGGCGTTCGGGGTTCCGTCACGCTCAGCTAAGCAGCCCAGCCAACGCTAAATAACAAGAAAGGCAGATATGACAATGGCGATTTCCAGGTCCTCGCTCACAGGTACTTGTCTGGCGGCATGTGTATTGTCCATGACCCACTCGGTGGGCGCGTACGCGGTTCAGGCCAGGGACTACATCCCGTTGCCGGACGGCACGGCGGCAATACAGTTCCTGCATACTTACGGTACCGGCAACGAGCTGTATTCGCGCGGCCACAAGGTGTCGGATGACTTCGACCTGAGCAGCAACATCAACGTGTTGCTGCCGGTCTATTACTCGACCCTGTTCGGCATGCCGGCCGTCTATGAGGCCATCATTCCGTTTGGCCGCGCCAGCGCCAGTGGCGATGCCGTCGCCGCCGTCGATGCGCAGTACAAGCGCAGCTCGGGGCTGGCGGACCCCAGTTTCCTGGTGGGGTTCTGGCCGATCCATGACGAGGCCTCGAAGACCTGGTTTGGCGTCAGTGGCTGGGTGACTGCGCCGCTGGGCGAATACGACGGGGACAATATCGTCAACCTGGGGCGCAATCAGTGGGCGTTCAAGGCCCAGGTGGGACTGGTCAAGGGCTTCGGCGATTTCCGCGCCGAGGTGATTCCCTCGGTGGAGTTCTATTCGCGCAACAATGACCTCGGCGGGAACGGCGGCACCCTGAAGCGCAAACCGCTTTACGCCGTGGAAACCCACTTCAGCTATGACGTGAACCCGTCGTTGCTGGTGTCTCTGGACGCGTTCCACTTCCGTGGCGGCGCGACCGAGGTGTCCGGGGCGACCTGGGATCGCCGCCTCGACTCCACGTCCGTGCAGCTGACCTCGCGTTTCGCCCTGGCCCCCAACCAGTTCCTGCACGTGCAATACCTGCAGGACGTTCGCGTCAAGGAAGGCCCGAAGATCGATAACCGTTTCAGCGTCCAGTTCACGCACGCCTTCTGACCCGGCCACCGGCCGCGGCAGGTGAAGAAACGTCACGATGTCATTGGGTGAAAACCGATCATGAAGAATTCCAGGCTACTCGTATTGGGCTTGCTGCTCGTGCTGCTGGGCAGCTTCGCCGCTTCGCGCCTCCAGTCGGGCAACGGCGCGATAGAGGTCGTCGATGTGGTGATCGCCGGCAAGAACGGCGCCCGCCTCAGCGCGCTGATGTTCATTCCCAAGGGTGTCAGTGATCGCGCGCCGGCACCGGCGGTGGTGATCGCCCACGGCTATGTGAACCAGAAGGAGGTCATGACCAATTTCAGCCTCGAGTTCGCCAGGCGGGGCTACGTGGTGCTGGCTCCCGACCTGTCCGGCCATGGCGGCTCGCAGGTCATTCCCGGGGACGGCAGCAGGGGCGTCGGCGATATGCTGCGCTATGTCCATGGCCTGCCATTCGTCGACCGCAACAACGTCGGCCTGCTCGGGCATTCCATGGGCGGCTGGTCGGTGATCACCGCAGCCCTGGAAAACCGTGGCATGGCCAGGACCGTGGTGGCGGCGGGATCGTCCCAGGGGGGCCACGAGGCCGGGTTCATGCTCGGCGCGCCGACCATCCCGATGGATGCGGGCTTCAACTTCGGCGTCGAGTTCGGCAAGTACGACGAGTTCGTGGGGATCAACTACTTCGACCGCAAGAGGGCGGCCGACTTCGTCGACAGCCACTGGCTGAAGGGACCGTTCGGCACGGAGGAGCGGGTCGTGCTGGGCCGGGCCTATGGCGACTTCGCCAATGGCACGGGGCGCATCGCCACCCAGTCGGCCGAGACCCATGCGGGGGTACACCAGTCCGGTACGGCCATCGCCAACGTCCTGCGCATGTTCCAGCTGTCTTCGCCGGCCCCGTTGGCAATGGACCCGCTGGACCAGGTGTGGCCCTACAAGGAGGCCGCCAGCCTGGTGGCCTATGTCGGCCTGATCCTGTTCATGCTGGGCCTGCTGATCCGGCTGCTGGCGACGGCGCCGTTCGCGGCCATCGTCCAGCCGGCCAGCGCCCGGAAGGCGCAGTCGCCGCTGGTGTACCTCGCCTGCTCGGTGCTCGTGGTCACGGCGGTGGCGCTGCTGCTGGTACCGCTGCAGATGTGGGCGATGCATCACCTGGGCGTCAGCGAGACCTTCCCCCTGATGTTCGCCAATACCTCGATCGTCTATTTCGGTGCGATCCAGGCGGGGTTCCTCGGCCTGTTCGTCCTCTGGCACTTCCTGGTCGGCCGCAAGCGTGGCGAGACATTGCTGAGCTACGGGCTGTCCACCCATCCCACGGCCATGGCGTTCAGCTGGCGCTACCTGGCCAGGGCGCTGGCGCTGGCGGCGATCACGGTGGCGGGCGGCTATGCGCTCCTGGCCTGGGTCTACGGCTTCTGGCACGTGGACGTACGCTGGTGGATGCTGCTGATCAGGCCGATGGAGCCCCATCGCTTGGTCACCGCGCTCGTCTATGTCATCCCCTTCACCGCGATCTTCTTCGTCAACAACCTGCTGGCGTTCGGCTGGCTGCGCCTGAAGGATTTCGGCAGCGACCTGCGCAACAATCTGTTCTGGACGCTGGCGCTGTTCGTGGTGAATGCCCTGGGGGCGGTACTGGTCATCGCCGCGCAGATGGGGTCCCTGTATCTCACCGGCCAGCCCTACATCGGCGAGGTGGGCTACGACACCCTGATGGTCATCCTGGGCAACGGCTACCTGCCGCTGTTCGCCGTGACCAGCGTGGTGTCGACCTACTGCTACCGACGCACGGGCAATGTCTACACCGGCTCGCTGCTGTGCGGCCTGCTGGCCACCTGGATGATCGTCTGCTACCAGCCGTACTGAGGCACCGTGACAAGGCCGGCCCTGGCGACAGGGCCGGCCTTGTCGTTTCAGCGACAGCGCTCAGGCGGCGTCGTGCCCGGACGGCAGGAAGATCCTCGCATGCATGCCCTTGCCGAACAGGCGACTGGGCGGCAGGCCCCACATGGAGCAGAAATAGTTGCTGTAGTGGGGCAGGTCGGAGAATCCCGCGTTCAGCGCCGCCTCCGTGAAGTTCTCGCCCCGCCCGATCGAGATCACGGACTCGTACATCCGGTGCCAGAGACGGAAGCGGCGAATGGGCACGCCCGTCTGCAGCTTGAACAACTGCACCAGCCTGGGCACCGACAGTTCCGTCATCTCGGCCAGCGCCGCCACGGGCAGGTTCTCCTGAAAGCTCTGCCTGATGCGCGCGACCACGTGGCTGATACGCCCATCAATGGCCGAGGCGGCATCACCGTTCGCGTAGCCGTATTCGAGCAGGCGATCCAGGCGCCGATAGGCATCGTCGGAGCCGGCCGGCTGGTTGTACAGGGAGCTGAACTGGTCCCTGAAGTCCGCTTCGTCGCGCAGCTCGATACCGACACCCTCGGACTCGTCCCGCAGGCAGCCGCTGATGCGCAGGTAGTCCTCTCCCAGGACATCCAGGTGGCAGATGGCGACCACCTCGCTGCGGGCGTCGATCGTCACGCACAACCCTGCCGGAATCACGAAGCTGTGGCAGCGCACGACGCGCTTGCCGGCGCTGAAGCAGATCGCGTCGCCCAGGCTGACCACCAGGGTGGCGGCACCGTAGGCCACCTGGACCAGCGCGGGCAGCGGTCCGAGGAACAGGGTGCGCTTGCTCCAGGGATACATGAGCGCGTCTTTGAGGTGGCGGTGATAGGCATGCATCTGCGTTGACTGTCCTGGCGGAAGCGGTCGTGTCTGGAATGTACCCCACGTGGCTGGTGGCCAGTAGCCATCTGCGGCTGTTTTGCCGCCATCTGGGAGTGGATCATCAAAAATTACAATCTCTGTTTTTCCCCGCCGGGTAAGGTGGCGCCGCAAGGGCGATGGCGGTTGCCGCCGGCCGAACAACAAGAAGAACCATGCGGGTATTTTCATGACTTTCAGCCGTCCCCGGCCTGACCCCAGGTCGCGCCGCACGCCCCGGCAGCATAGTTCGATGATGACCGTCGATGCCATTCTGGAAGCCGCCGCCATCCTGTTCGCCCGCGATGGATTCGAGAAGACCAGCACCACCCGGATCGCCGAGCTGGCGGGTGTCAGCGTCGGTTCGCTGTACGAGTATTTCTCCAACAAGGACGCCTTGCTGGCCTGCCTGATCAAGCGCCACTGCGATCGGATGCTGGAGCATGTCGAGCAGCGGCTGCGGGCATCGCAGGATTGCGAGGTGATGACCGCGCTGGCGGTTTTCGTCGACTCGATCCACGAAAGCTACGCGATGAACATTCCTCTGCAGCGGGTGCTGATCGAGCACCTGGGCAGGCTCAGCAAGCCGCATCACTTCGAGCGCGTCTCCGGCGCGCTGATCAGCGTGCTGGAAGAGCATCTGCATGAGTGCGGGCAGGCGGTGCCCCGGCCCGATGTGCGCCAGGCGCTGTATGTCGTCGAATGCATCGTCGAGTCGCTGATCCACCGTTCGATCCTGTTCGATCCGCACTTCTTCCACGACAAGCTCAGGGACGAACTGCTGACCGTGTCTGCCAACTGCCTCGGGCTGCCCGCGGAGCGGGACTGAACCGGTAGGGCCATCCCCACGGCGCCGCCCATCGACGATGCCGCGTTTCAGACCTTCAGCTTGTCGACCTGGCCGTGCAGGCGGTGGGAGAGTTCGAGCAGCTCGGTGCAGGATTGGCGGGTCTGCTGCAGCGCGTCGACGCCGACGATGGTCGCATCGTGGATGCGGGTGATGCTGCGGTTGATCTCTTCCGCGGTGGCCGCCTGCTGCTCCGCCGCGCTGGCGATCTGCAGGGTCATCTGGTTGACGGTCGTCACCGAATCGATGATCTGCTCCAGCGCCTGGCCGGCGCGGGCCGAGTCCTGTACCGGCCGTTCCGCGGCGTCGACGTTGGCCGAGAGCTGCTCGGTCGCCCGGCGCGCGCCATGCTGCACGCGCTCGATGATTTCCTTGATCTCCAGGGTCGATGCCTGGGTGCGCATGGCCAGGGTGCGCACCTCGTCGGCCACCACGGCGAAGCCCCGGCCATGCTCGCCGGCCCTGGCCGCCTCGATGGCGGCGTTGAGGGCCAGCAGGTTGGTCTGTTCGGCGATCGACGTGATGACATCCAGCACCCTCTCGACCCTGGCGGAGTCCCCCGCCAGTTGCTCGACGACGGAGGCGCTGCCGGCCAGCGCGCGGGTGAGGTCCTGGATCGAGCCGATCGTCGCCTTCACGACTTCGTGCCCATGGATGGCCTGCTGTTCGGCCGTCTGCGTGGCGGTGGCGGCCGTCGAGGTGTTCTGGGCCACCTCCTGCACCGTCGCCACCATCTGGCTCATGGCGGTCGCCAGGCTGTCCGTCTCGCCTTGCTGGTTCTCCATGCCCTGCCTGGCCTGGGACGTGATCGCCTCAAGCCTGTCGCTGGTCGCCGAGACGTGGTTGCTGGCCTCGGCCATGCCGCAGGTTATCTGGTGCGCGGCCTGCATCAGGTGGTTGAAGCTCTCGGACATCCGGGTCAGCTCGTCGTCACCCGTGACCGGCAGGCGCAGGCTCAGGTCGGTCACGCCCCGGGTGGCGCCGGCCAGCGCGCCCGCGGTGTCGGCCAATGGCCGCACGATGCTGCTGGCGAACAGCCAGGCGAGGAGGCCGATGGCCGCCAGGGCCAGGCCGGCGGCGATGGCCGGGCCGACCAGCACCTGGTTGACGATGTCCCGGACGTCCTGCGGGTGGAGACCGCTGACCAGCACCCAGCCCCAGGGCGCGAACAGGCGGGCCTCCGAAACCTTGTGCTCGGCCACGGTCGAGCCCGGGCGCGGGAAGGAATATTCGACGAGGGTGCTGCCGTGTTCCCTGACGCCGCTGATGATGTCGCGGACGAACAGCCGGCCTTCGGCGTCCTTGAAGTCGAAGACCTCCCTGCCGTTCAGGTTGGGGGAGGTGGGGTGCATCACCACCACGTGATCGAGGTTGGTCACCCACAGGTAGTGGTCGCCCAGGTAACGGATGGTGCCGATCACCTCGGCAGCCTGCTGCTTGGCCTCGGTGAGGCTTATCTGCCCGAGCCGGACCTGCCGCTCGTAGTGCTCCAGGATGTTGGAGGCGGTATTGAGCGCCGTCGCCACGCCCGCCATCTTTTCCTGGTACAGGCTCCGCTGCAGCACGCTGCTGAACCACAGGCTCAGGATCACCAGAAGCATGGCCATGGCGCTGACCAGCAGGGTCACCCGGGTACTGATGCGGAGGTTTCTCAGTGCTGACATCGGAGGCCTCTTTCTTGTTTTTGTTGATTGGCAGACCCGTATCCCGGGTCTGCCCTTCGGCCGATTGCGGTTGGCACTGAAATTCTAGGAAGTCTCCCCCTGAGCCTGCTATTCGGATTGTGCCGGTGGCGGTGTATGGCCCTTGTAGATGTGCTTGACCAGCGGCCCGATGGACAGGCCCTGCAGCAGGATCGACACCAGCACCACGATGTAGGTCAGGGTCAGCAGCAGGTCGCGCTCCGGGCCCAGCGGCAGGGACAGCGCCAGCGCCACCGAGACGCCGCCGCGCAGGCCGCCCCAGGCCAGGATGCGGATGGTGCCCAGCGGCGCCGGGTGGCCGAGCCGGCGCAGCAGGAAGATCGGCGGTGCCACGGTGACCAGGCGCGAGGCGAGCACGGCGGCGCCGAGCAGGCAGGCCGCGCCGATGTGCAGCCAGGAGAACGGCAACAGCAGCAGCTCCAGGCCGATCAGGGCGAACAGCAGGGCGTTGAGGATTTCGTCGATCAGCTCCCAGAACTTGTCGATGTAGCGCCGGGTCTCGTCGGACATGATGTGCTGGCGGCCGTAGTTGCCGATGATCAGGCCGGCCACCACCATGGCGATCGGGCCGGACACGTGCAGCGCCCTGGCCAGCGCCGCGCCGCCGAACACCAGGGCGATGGTCAGCATCACCTCCACCTGGTACTGGTCGATGCCGCGCATCATCAACAGGGTCGCGCCACCGATGGCCATGCCGAACAGCACGCCGCCGATGGCCTCCTTGGCGAACATCCAGCTCACCTCGCCGAAGGTCGGCGTGTGGCCGCTGAGCAGGATCGCCAGGAGGATGCTGAACACCACCACGGCGGTGCCGTCGTTGAACAGCGACTCGCCGACGATGGTGGTCGCCAGCGGCTTGGGCGCGCCGGCGGACTTGAGGATGCCCATCACCGCGATGGGGTCGGTCGGCGAGATCAGCGCGCCGAACAGCAGGCAGTAGAGCAGGGGAATCTGCCAGCCCATCAGGTCGAAGATGAACCAGGCCAGGCCGCCGATGATGGCGGTCGCCAGCAGCACGCCGAAGGTGGCCAGCAGGCCGATCGGCCACTTGTAGCTGCGCAGGTCGTTGAGGTTGACGTGCAGCGCGCCGGCGAACAGCAGGGCCGGGAGGAACCAGGTCATGAGGATTTCGGAGAAGTCGATGTCGCGGATCAGCCGCTGCATCTCCAGCTCCAGCACCGGGAAGCCGGCCAGGCTGACCACCTGCAGCAGGGCCGAGAAGACCAGCGCGGTGGCCATCACGCCGATGGTCGGGGGCAGCCTGATGAACCGGTAGTTCACGTAGGTGAGCAGGGTGGTCAGGCTGATGAAGGCGGCGACGAGGTTGAGCATCGGCGGGCTCCTGAAAAACGGGGCGGGCATCATCGCTTCCCGCACCCGCATCGGACAAGCCGAAACGCCCCGTGCCGGCCGGCCCGGCGGCCAGCCTGTGTGCCGGCTCACACTGCCCGGCCCCGCTGTGGCGGGGCAGGCGAGCCGGCGTGCGCCGCGGCCGTCAGCGCGTGCGCCGGGCCATCCAGCGTCGGTACTGGCGGGTACGCGAGGCGTTGGCCAGCTGCTGCATGATCAGCGCGCGCAGCGGCGACACCCCGGGATTGGGTGTCTTGTCCAGGCTGAGCTTGCGCAGCTGGAACTTGACCACCGCCATGTTGGCCAGGGAGGCCAGGGTCTTGTTCTTCCAGGTGATGGGCGGCAGCTGCGGAGCGCTGTCCTTGCCCTGGCGCCAGTCGCGCGGCAGGTCCGGGTCGATGGCCAGGGCCGTGCCGATGCCGACCATGGCGACGCCGCTGTCGATCACCTGTTCGGCCACCGGCCGGCGGCGGATGCCGCCCGTGACCATCACCGGCATCGTCGCGACCCTCTGGATATCGCGGGCGAACTCCAGGAAGTAGGCCTCCCGCGCCAGGGTGCGGCCGTCGCGGGCCTCGCCCTGCATGGCCGGCGCCTCGTAGCTGCCGCCCGACAGCTCGACCAGATCGACGCCCTGGCCATTGAGCAGCCGTACCACCTGCTCGGCGTCCTCGGCGCTGAAGCCGCCGCGCTGGAAATCCGCGGAGTTGAGCTTGACGGCCACCGAGAACCCGGGGGAAACCTCGGCCCGTACGGCTTTGACGATCTCCAGCAGCAGGCGCGCCCGGTTCTCCAGGGCTCCGCCCCACTCGTCCGTCCGCCGGTTGGTCAGGGGCGACAGGAACTGGCTCAGCAGGTAGCCGTGGGCCGCGTGGATCTCCACGCCGGTGAAGCCGGCCAGTTCGCCGAGCCGGGCGGTGCGGGCGAAGCGGCGGATCACCTCATGGATGACTTCCGGCGTCATCGCATAGGGGGTGTTGAAGTGCTTCGACATCATGCCCAGGTCCAGCGGGATGGCCGAGGGCGCCCAGGTCTTCTGCCCGAGGTTGGCCTGCATCTGGCGGCCGGGGTGGTTGATCTGCAGCCAGAACTGCGCGCCTTTGGAGCGGCCGATCCGGGCCCAGCGCTTGAACTTCTCCAGCTGCCTGTCATCTTCCAGCACCACGCCGCCGGGGCCGGTCATGGCGCGGCCGTCGACCATCACGTTGCCGGTGATGATCAGCCCGGCACCGCCATCGGCCCAGGCCTGGTACAGGCGCATCAGCTTTTCGGATGGCGCCTGGTCGTCGTCGGCCATGTTCTCTTCCATGGCGGCCTTGGCGATACGGTTCGGCATGCGCGAGCCGTTGGGGAGGGTCAACTCGTCGAAAACGCCCATGAAGCACTACCTCGTGTGATGGTGGTGCGACCTTAAGATTAAAGTTTACTTGAATGTCAAGGGCTTCTTCGCGGCCCGGACGGCGGCATCCACGCGCCGGGGCGTGCCTCACTCGATGCGCAGTTCGCCCGACCCGGGCAGGCTGGTCACCAGGTCGGGGCCCAGCAGCCTGGCCGGGGTGTAGGCGCCGCCGGCCGGCCGCATCTGCATCAGGTAGCCGATCACCGCCAGCGCACCGGTGACGGTCAGGCTGTAGACATTGACCGTGCGCAGCCGGGCCACCTTGCGCTCGCCACGGGCATTGCGCGCCTCGCCCCAGACCCAGGTGCCCGACCCGGCGCGCTTGCCGTCGTCCGGCCCGGTGACCTTCCTGCCGATGCGGGCCTTCAGCTGCCGCTGTACCCAGGGCAGCCCCAGCAGCGGGCGGATCAGGTTGGCGAACCTGGCGCCGCGGATCATGCCCGGGGAGCCGGGCACGAACACCTCGATGTTGGGGATGCCGGTGGTGTGGTAGGCGGTGGAGACATCGCCCCACGGAATGGTCATGGCAGGCTTCTCGCCGTCGCCGAAGTCGATGCGGCGCACCCGGTAGGCCAGCGGCACCTGGACGATCCTGCCGTCGCGGCGCACCTTGCCGCCCTGCGCCAGCCCCTCGATGGAAGTCTTGGCGGTGCCGGGCGACATGCTGGAGCGGGTGTCGAAGCCCAGCGCCAGATGGGGCGCATCGGGCAGGGCGGCCTTGAGCGCGGCGGCCACGCAGTCGGTGGGGATCACGTCGAATCCCACGCCCGGGCAGACCACCACGCCGGCGGAGCGCGCAAGCTCGTTCAGCGTCTGGGCGTGCTCGAACACCGGGATTTCGCCGGTGATGTCCAGGTAATGGGCGCGGGCGCGCAGGCAGGCCTCCATCATCGGCGCCGCGGTGGTGGAGAAGGGGCCGGCGCAGTGCATCACCAGTTCGCAGCCCGCGAGCTGCGCGTCCAGCCGCGCCGCGTCGCCGAGGTCGAAGTGGCGCGCTTCGAGGCCGAGTTCGCCGGCCAGCGCCTCGACCTTGGCGCGACTGCGGCCGGCCAGCACCGGCCGGTAGCCGCGCCGCACCGCTTCGCGGGCGATCAGCTCGCCGGTGTAGCCGTACGCGCCGTAGATCATCCAGTTCATCTGCTTTTCCATGGGAGGCTCCTGCATGGCCAAGGGCGTGCCGCTGCCCGCCCGGGTAGGTGCCGGACGGTAACCTTGAAGTTAAATTCAATGTCAATGGCGTCCCCTGAGCCGGCACGGGCGCTCCGGGTGTGTCGTTCCCGGTCGTTCATCGCTGACACGAATCGCAATGAATAAAGCCCCAGGCATACGCTTGACCTTGAAGTTCAGTTCAACGTTAGGGTGCGCGCAGCTGGCCTCTCACGGGTGTGCCAGGGCGACGCAGACAACCTGGTTTCTGCTCGCATATCAGCCATAGCGCAAGCGGAGACAGAGAATGAAACTCGGAAATATTGCGGTGATCACGGGCGTGCTGCTGAGTGCCTTTGCAGCCTCCTCATGGGCGGAAGGCTCCCTCGAGGCCGCCCAGCTCGACGGCAGGACCAACCTCGGCGGCCGTGAAGTGAGTGTGGTGGCGGGCGGGCTGTACGACCGCTATGAGTCGAACCCGCCGCTGTCGGTGATCGCCGCCGAGGCTCCGGACATCGACCTGAGCTGGTTCCGGGAACTGAAGAAGACCAAGGTCGACATGGGCTTCGAGTCGTATTCGCCCAACTTCTACTACAAGAACAACCGGGTGACGGCGGTGTTCACGGCGGACATCGACAGGCTGAGGGAACTCATGCCCGCCGAGGTCCTGGAGCAGGTCCAGCCGCTTCAGGTGTGGCCGGGCCGGGGCCTGGTGGCGTTCACCGCCTACGCCTACGAATACTGCGACAACGACAGCTACAACGAGATCGCGCTGTCGATCGTCACCAACAAGCCCGGCAACTCCAACCTGGGGCCCGTCACCCTGGTCGGCCAGGCCATGTCCAAGGACTTCTGGGGCTACGTGCTCAAGCTGCCGGTGAACACGGAGCTGGCCGAAGTGCGGGGCGTGGTCGGCTACAACCTGCCGAAGTGGCTGACCGAGATCAACTACCGCGAGACCGACAAGTCGGTCGTCTTCGAGATCATCGACAAGGAGACGGGGAAGGTCGACGTCACCTTCGAGGGCGAGAAGCTCGACGACCTCTCGGACGAGATCGAGATGGTCACCAACAGCTTCACCAACATCGGCCACGACGGCGAACTGGCCTACGGCTATGCGATTTCGCGCCAGCAGAGCCATGCGTCGAGTTCGAGCGAGGAGGCGGTGAAGCTCACCCTGAACGACGGCAGCCTGTCCGCCTACATCGAGTCCCTGGATCTGGGGAAAATGATGAAGTACGAGTATGTGCCGGCATTCCAGAGCGCTCTGTATTCTCCGGAGCCCCTGAAGGCCATGCTGGAACGCGATTGAGTCCGCACGGATTCGAGGAAGCAGGTCAGGCCATGATGGCCTGACCTGATCGCGCTTCAGACCAGGGTCGAGCTTTCGCTCGTCGCCTTTTCCTCCTGCCCGTCTTCGCGAAAGCGGTTCAGCAGCCGTTGCGTGTTGTCGGCGCAGCGCATTCCCTCGGGCTTGGTCTCGATGCCTTCGATGACGATCAGCAGTTGCGCCTTGTTCTGCTCCAGGCGCTTCTGCAGCATTTCGATCTCGCCCACCTTGCGCTTGAGGCTCTCCAGCAGCTCGTCATGCCGCCAGGCATCGGAACTGACCGGCAGCAGGTTGCGGATCTCCTCCAGCGAGAAGCCGGCGTTCTGCGCGCCGGCGATGATCTCCAGAATCCACACCGCCTCGGGGCCGTAATCGCGGTAGCCGTTCGCCTTGCGCTCCACCGACCTGATCAGGCCGCTCGACTCGTAGAAGCGGATGCGCGAAGCCGTCAGGCCGCTGAGCTTCGCCAGTTCTCCGATTTTCATATCCCACACTCTCGAAAGGCGTTGACATTAAAGTTTACTTTAAACCTACAGTCGAAACGCGGCCAAGCACGAAAGCGCTTCGGGAAGCCCGGAGCGGATCGCCGGGGCCGTGGCGGATGGGCGGGGCGGGCAGCGATGCCTTCTGCGGCGTTCCCATCCAGACCCAGCGCAGGAGCGACCGCTCGGACCATGAGCGAAACACGATCAGGCAGAACGCTGTCGATCGTTTGTCTCCACATCACATAGGAGAAACGACTATGGGATACGTCACAACGCAGGACGGGGTTGAGATCTTCTACAAGGACTGGGGCCCACGCGACGCCCAGGCGATCTACTTCCACCACGGCTGGCCGCTCAGCGCCGACGACTGGGATGCGCAGATGCTCTTCTTCCTGGCGCAGGGGTTCCGGGTTATCGCTCACGATCGCCGCGGCCACGGGCGCTCCAGCCAGGTCTGGGACGGCCACGACATGGACCACTACGCCGACGATGTCGCCGCGGTCGTCGAGCACCTGGGCGCACAGAAGGCCATCCACGTCGGCCACTCCACTGGCGGCGGCGAAGTGGTCCGCTACATCGTGCGCCACCCGGAGGACCCCGTGCCCAAGGCGGTGATCATCAGCGCGGTGCCACCGCTGATGGTGAAGACCGAGAGCAACCCGGGCGGCCTGCCGAAGCAGGTGTTCGACGACCTCCAGGCCCAGCTCGCCGCCAACCGTGCGCAGTTCTACCACGACATTCCGGCGGGGCCGTTCTACGGCTACAACCGCCCGGGCGCCAAGCCATCGGAAGGGATCATCTGGAACTGGTGGCGGCAGGGCATGATGGGTGGCGCCAAGGCTCACTACGACGGCATCGTCGCCTTCTCCCAGACCGACTTCACCGACGACCTCAAGCGCATCACCATCCCCGTGCTGGTGATGCACGGCGACGACGACCAGATCGTCCCCCACGAGAACGCCGGCGTTCTGTCCGCGAAGCTGCTCGGCAACAGCACCCTGAAGATCTACCCGGGCTTCTCCCACGGCATGCCGACGGTCAACGCCGACACCATCAACAACGATCTGCTCGCGTTCGTGCGCAGTTGATTTTCGCGGGGGGCAGGGGCTCGCCCCTGGCCTCCGCTTTTTACCCGAACGCGTTCGGCTCGCTCCCCGGAAGCCATCATGCCGGCACCCGATCGCCAGGGTTCGCCGTGTCGTTGCGAGGGCGCTATGCGTTGAGTGCCACCAGCGCCTCGGCCAGCGCGCGGGCGGCGGGACCCATCGGTTCGTCGAGGCGATGGGCCAGGTAAGCCTCCGATACGGATTCGCCCTCGCGTCCCAGCGAGTGGGTCCTCAGCCGCAGCAGCCGGCCTTCGTCCAGATCGCGCCTCACCAGCCACAGCGGCAGCCGCCCCCAGCCGACGCCCGCCAGGATTAGGGCGTGCTTGGCATCCTGGGTGTTCACCCGGCAGGTCTGCGGCGAGATCACGCCGAAGTCGCGGCCCTCGGAGACGCGGGAGGGATCGGAGAGCACGATCTGGAGGTGATCGGCCAGTTCCATGACCCCGATCGGCTGGCCGGCCTCCTGCCTGGCCAGCGGATGCCCGGCGGCCACCACCACGACCTGCGAGACAGAGGACAGGGCCTCGAAGGTGATGCGCGGGTCTCGGAAGTCCTCGCCCACCATGATCGAGAGCGTGCAGCGCTTTTCCTTGAGCGCCTGCAGCGGGCCGCCGAGGGGCTCGACCACGACCCGGACCGTGACCGAGGGGTAGATGGACCGCATCCGGGCGATCGCCACGCCGACCTGCTGGATCGGAAACAGCGTGTCGACGGCAAGCGGCAGTTCCAACTCCAGGCCGTCGCCCAGTCCGCGCGCCTTGGCCCGCATCGCATCGACGCGCAGCAGGATGTCGCGGGCATTGCCGAGCAGCACCCTGCCTTCCGCCGTCAACACCGGCCGATGCCCGGAGCGGTCGAACAGCAGGACGCCGAGCTGTGCCTCCAGATTGCCGATCGCCACGCTCACGCCCGACTGCACCCGGTACAGCTTGCTGGCGGCGGCGCGAAAACTGCCGGCGTCGGCGACGGTCACGAAGGTCCGCATCTGGTCGAGAGTCAGTGCATCCAGCATGTTCACCTCAATTGATCGACTTGATGAAGATTATATCGCTTATGCCGAACAGCCAGATGAAGCACTCTTGGCGCACCCCATCACAACTTGCGAGGCAATCCCAATGACCAAGGTCCTGGTGCTCTATTACTCCTCCTATGGCCATATCGAGGCGATGGCTGCCGCGGTCGCGGAAGGCGCGCGCCAAGCGGGGGCATCGGTGGATATGAAGCGCGTTCCCGAACTCGTACCGGAAGCGGCCGCGAAGCGCGCGGGCTACAAGGCCGACCAGAAGGCCCCGGTCGCCACCGTCGCCGAGCTTGCCGACTACGACGCGATCATCATCGGCACGCCGACCCGCTACGGGAACATGGCGTCACAGATGAAGAACTTCCTCGATCAGACCGGCAGGCTGTGGTCCGAAGACAGGTTCGTCGGCAAGGTGGGCAGCGTCTTCACCTCGACCGGCAGCCAGCATGGCGGTCAGGAGACCACTATCCAGTCCACGCACACCGTGCTCCTGCACCTCGGCATGCTGGTGGTCGGCCTGCCCTACAGCTTCAAGGGTCAGCTGCGGATGGACGAAGTCACCGGCGGCAGCCCCTATGGAGCCTCGACGCTCGCCGACGACGGTGCTGGCGGCGATCGCCAGCCGAGTGACAACGAGCTGGCTGGCGCCCGTTTCCAGGGCCGGCATGTCGCCGGGATCGCCCGCGCGCTGGTCGCCGGGCGCAGGCAAGAGGCGGCGTGATGGCCGGCGCGGCGCACGCAGCGCAAGCCACGTCGACCCGCTGGGCCAGCGTAGCGCTGATCGTCGGCGCCGGCGTCGTGGCGGCGCTGCAGGTGGGCAAGGCCGTGATCGCGGCGCCCATGCTGCAGGCGGACCTGGGCATCGGTCTGGCGGGCATCGGCTGGCTGACGGGAATCTTCGCCGTGCTCGGACTGGTCGGCGGCATACCCACCGGTGCCCTGGTCGCGAGCTTTGGCGGCCGGCGCATCCTGATCCTGGGTCTGCTCACGGCGATCCTCGGCGCGGCACTTGGCGCCGTGGCCGCGTCCCTGCCGACGCTCCTGCTGTCGAGGGTGATCGAGGGCGCGGGTTTTCTCCTGATCACGGTCGCGGCGCCGTCGATCCTGGCCCAGGTGACCGGGCCCTCCCATCGCGATTTCGCCTTCGCCCTCTGGAGCTGCTTCATGCCGGTGGGCATGGCGGTCGCCATGCTCGCGGGACCGTTGTTCGGGACCTGGCGGGCGATCTGGTGGACCAGCGGCGGGCTGGCCCTGCTGGTCTGCCTGCTGGTGCCTCTCGTGATTCCGCTCACCGGTGCGTGGCAGCGTTGGTCGTGGCGAAGCCTGAACACGGCTGCTCTTAATGTCTTCAGGGCCAGGAAGCCCGTGCTGCTCGCGGCCATGTTCGCGCTCTACAGCCTGATGTTCTTCGCGTTGTTCAGCTTTCTGCCCGTGCTGCTCATGGAGCGCATGGAGGTGACGCACAGGAGCGCCGGCCTGTTGAGCGCGCTCGCGACGGCAGCGAATATCCTCGGCAACCTGGCCGCGGGCGTTCTGCTGTCGCGCGGCACGGCGCGGTCCACCCTTCTCGCGGGCGCTAGCCTGACGATGGGCCTCGCCAGCCTCGGCATCTTCCTGCCGGTGCTGCCGGACACCGCCACCTTCATGCTCTGTGTGGTCTTCTCGGCCGTGGGCGGGCTGATCCCCGCGGCGCTGCTGTCCACCGCGCCGATCGCGGCACCCACGGCGGGCCTCGTGCCCGTCGTGCTCGGCCTGATCATCCAGGGCAACAACCTGGGCCAGATCGTCGGTCCCATCGCCATCGGCAGTGCGATACAGGCGTATGGCTGGGGCTCGGCCGCAACCCTGGTCGCAGGCGCGGCATTGGTGGCTGCCGTGGTCGCCATCTCGCTCGGGCGAGCGCCGCAGGGTGTTCGGCAGTAGGTAGGGCTGCGACGGCGCCGAAGCCAGTCGTATCGAGGAAAGCCCGGGGACTGCCCCTCGGTTTCCCTGCTGGCGGCTCGGGAAGGAGGGAGCGCCTTCTCGGCCGCGATGCTTTCGGCGGGCACCGGATGCTTTGCAGTTTGCCCGCTTCTGCATGAGAATCGTTCTCCTTAGATTCCGGACGTTCCCTCATGACCAGCCACCTGGCCCGCATCCTCATCATCGAGGACGACACCACCCTGTGCGCCCAGCTCGGCGAGCTGCTGCGCGGCCAGGGCTACGCCACCCGCTGCAGCCACCTGGGCGAGGCCGGGCTGGCCATGGCGCTGGACGAGCCGCCGGACCTGGTGCTGCTGGACGTGCTGCTGCCGGACATCAGCGGCCTGGTGGTGCTGCGCCGCCTGCGCGAGCAGCAGCAGACGCCGGTGATCATGCTCACCGCCTGCGGCGCGGAGGAGGAGCGCATCCGCGGCCTGCGCCACGGCGCCGACGACTACCTGCCCAAGCCGTTCAACATCACCGAACTGCAGCTGCGCATCGACGCGGTGCTGCGCCGTACCCGCCCGGCCGAGGCGGGCAGAGGCGCGCAGCCCGGCGACCTGCGGGTGGACGATCTGCACCTGGACCGCCACGCCCTGCAGGCGCGGGTCGGCGAGCGCGAGCTGGCGCTGACGCCGATCCAGTTCCGCCTGCTGTGGCAGCTGGTCAGCCAGCGCGGCGAGGCGCTGAGCAAGCCCTACCTCTACCGCGTGGTGCTGGAGCGCGAATACAGCAGCTACGACCGTGGCCTGGACATGCACGTCAGCCGCATCCGCCGGCGCCTGGCCGAGGCCGGGCTGGCCGCCGACCGCCTGCAGACCCTGCACGGCCGCGGGTACGTCTTCGCATGAAGCGCCAACTGTTCTGGAAGCTGTGCATCGTGATCGCCCTTGGCAGCGTGCTGCTGTTCTGGCTGATCGCCAGGCTGGCCTGGCAGACCGAGGAGCGCATGAGTTTCATCGACCCCGAGCACCAGCGCACGCTCAAGCACTACGGCGCCCAGGCCGAGGCGCTGTACCAGGCCGGCGACCACGATGCCCTGGCGCGCTGGCTGGAGACTCTGCAACAGCAGGAGCAGACCTGGGCGGCGGTGGTCGAGTCCGAGGTGCGGCCGCTGGCGGGCGTGCTCAACGAGCGCTTCCACGAGGGCTTCAGCCTGGGCCGCGACGTGGCGTGGAAGATTCACCTGTACTTCCCGGAAAACCCGATCATGGACCTGCCGTTCGCCGACGGCAGGACCCACTTCCTGATCATCCTGCCGCAGCGCATGCGCCCCGGCCTGTACTGGCATTATGTCTGGCTGCTGCTGCAGTTCGTGGTGCCGCTGGCCACGCTGGTCGGCGTGTGCTGGCTGCTCTATCGCCACCTGATGCAGCCGCTGGGCCGGCTGGAGCAGGCCACCCGCCAGTTCGCCGACGGCGGCTACGGCGTGCGCGTGCGCTCGCTGCTGGGTTCGCGCAACGACGAACTGGCCAGCCTGGCGGGGACCTTCGACGCCATGGCCGAGCGCACCGGCCAGTTGATCATCGACCAGCGCCAGCGCCTCGCGGACATGTCCCACGAGCTGCGCACGCCGCTGACGCGGATCGAGATGGCGGTCAGCCTGGCCGAGCAGGAGCCGGGCAACCGTCGCCTGCTGGAACGCATCCGCGGCGAGTGCGGCGAGATGCGCCGCCTGGTGGAGGACGCCCTGACCCTCGGCTGGCTGGAGAACGAGCGCCCGGAGCTGCGCGACGAGACCCTCGACCTCACCGCCCTGGTCGACAGCATCCTCGACGACGCGCGCTTCGAGTTCCCCGACCGGCGCCTGGTCGCCGAGCTTCCCGGCGAGGCCATGCTGGCCGGCAGCAGCCACCGCGCCCTCGGCCAGGCCATCGAGAACGTGGTGCGCAACGCCCTGGACCACACGCCGCCGGGCGGCGAGGTGAGGGTGGCGCTGGCCGAGGCCGGCGACGCCTACCGGCTGACGGTCGCCGACCAGGGGCCGGGCGTGCCCGAGCCGTGGCTGGAGCGCATCTTCAGGCCGTTCTTCCGCGCCTCCGGCGAGCGCGCCGGCTTCGGCCTGGGCCTGGCGCTGGCCGAGCGCCAGGTGCAGGCCACCGGCGGGCGCATCCTGGCGCGCAACCTGGACGGCGGCGGGTTGCAACTGGAGCTGCGCCTGCCGCGTGCGTAACAGTTGTAAAAGTGTTTTCCTCGCCGCTCGGCTTGAGGCGAACATTTCTCAGTTGAGAAATATTCACATCGAAGCCGAGGGTAACCCCATGCCGTACCGCCCCTTCCGCCTCTCCCTGCTGGCCAGCGCCGTGCTCGCCGCCGGCATGGCCCAGGCCGCCACAGACCCGGCGCTGGAGCTGGCCGCCACCGCCGTCACCGGCCAGACCGACCGCGCCGAGACGGTCGAGGCCGAGCAGCTGGAGCGCTTCCAGGCCAACGACCTGCAGGACGTGTTCGAGTCCAACCCCGAAATCTCGGTCGGTGGCGGCGCCGGCGTGGCGCAGAAGCTGTACCTGCGCGGCATCGAGGACACGATGCTGAACATCAGCATCGACGGCGCCCAGCAGGCCGGGCAGACCTTCCACCACACCGGCCGCATCGGCATCGAGCCGGAGCTGCTCAAGCGCGCCGAGGTGCAGGCCGGCACCGGCGACGCCACCGCCGGTCCCGGCGCCCTGGGCGGCGCCATCCGCTTCGTGACCAAGGACCCGGACGACCTGCTGCGCGAGGGTGAGCAGGCCGGCGCGCTGCTCAAGGGCGGCTATTTCAGCAACGGCGAGGGCTACAAGACCAGCGCCAGCGTGTTCGGCCGCTTCAGCGAGGACTGGTCCGCCCTGGCCCTGGCCAGCTATCAGGACCAGAACGACTACGAGGACGGCGGCAACCACGACGTGCTCGGCACCGGCGCCCGGCAGAAGCTCGGCTACGCCAAGCTGGTCGGCAAGCTGAGCGAGGCGCAGACCCTGCGCCTGAGCTACGAGGAGCGCCACGACGAGGGCGAGCGCACCCAGCGTCCGCAGTGGATCGTCAGCGGCTTCAACCCGCTCTATCCGCTGCGCACCGAGCGTGAGACCTGGACCCTCAACTACGGCTTCCGGCCCCAGGACAATCCGCTGCTGGACGTCGAGCTGACCGCCTACCACACCGAGACCGAGCTGCAGCAGGACGGCCGCTGGGGCCTGTACTACGGCAGCACCCGCAGCGACGGCTTCGACCTGCGCAACACCAGCCACATCGGCGCCCACAGCCTGACCTACGGCGTCGACTACCGCGACGACCGCGGCACCCTCGGCCCGGCCGGCGACCGCTCGCTGGACGGTGAGGACGGCAGTGTCACCGGCTTCTACCTGCAGGACGCCTACCAGGTCACCGAGCGCCTGCTGCTCGGCGCCGGCCTGCGCTACGACCGCTACAAGCTGGACGACCGCGACGGCCAGCGCTTCGACGAGGAGGGCGTCAGCCCCAACCTCAGCCTGCGCTACGAGCTGACCCCGGAACTGGCCCTGCTCGCCGGCCACGCCCACGCCCTGCGCGGCCCGCAGGTGCGCGACGCGTTCAAGCTGGATTCGTCCGGCAACGACCCGCGCCTCAAGGCCGAGAAGGCGCGGACCTCCGAGCTGGGCTTCGAGTACCGCGACGGCGGCCTGGAACTGTCCGCCAAGGGCTACGTCACCCGCATCGAGGACGCCATCGCCGACCCGCTGGGCAGGCCCAACCTGTACGTCAACGTCGGCGACCTGAAGAGCAAGGGCGTGCTGCTGCAGGGCGCCTACCACTGGCAGCGCCTGAGCCTGGGGCTGAGCTACCACCACAACGACGCCCGGGTGGACGGCGAGCGCCTCAACGTCTACGAGTACAACGGCCTTGGCACCAGCCTGGGCGACACCTGGACCGCCTTCGCCGACTACCGCGCCAGCGACACCCTGTCGTTCGGCTGGCAGGGCCGCTTCGTCGAATCCATCGACGCGCTGCACACCGGCGTCGGCACCGTGGAGAAGCCCGGCTACGGCGTGCATGACCTGTACGCCGAGTGGCTGGCCCTGGGCGACGACCGCCTGACTCTGACGCTGACCCTGAAGAACCTGTTCGACAAGGAATACCTGGACCACGCCAGCAACGAGGACTTCGAGCACATCCCCGACTACGAGGGCGTGCGCGGCTCCAACGAACCGGGGCGCGAGCTGCGCCTGGGGGTAGCCTGGCGCATCTGATCCAGGAAGCGGGCCACTCGCTAATAGGAGTGGAGCCCGGTCCGCGTAGCACTAGGAAAAGCCATCAGGCAGCTCGGAACCTGAGTCCCCGTCAGGAGGCCGAGCAGAGGTGTCGCGCAATCCCGGATTTCATCCGGGCTACGCGGAGTTGCCGGCCGAAGGTGCGCACGGCGCACCCTACGAAGCAGTCCGCCACCTTTGGTGGGTGTATAGCGCTAAAGGCCCGCCGAGCCCCGCTCGGCGGGCTTTTTTGTGCAGCATTTCTGACGCTTCGTTGCGTATCGAAAACAATCATTCACACACGCGACAACCGGGTGCAAAACGGCGGCAACTTTTGATTGCTAACACGGAATCTTGGTCCTAAAGTTCGCGCCCGAACGCTCATGCTGGAAACGATCCATCCGGCTCAAGTACTGACGACGAGAGAGTCGGAGGCTCTTGCAGAACCACCCTGGCGTTGTTGCTCCGCCTTGCCGTAGCCGGTCTACTGCCTGCGGCGAAGCGCCTGGCCATGATGATTCTGCGAGCGCCTCCGGTGCTGCGACTGCGGCGACTCGGCGACATGCCTTGGGAAGTAGGCGAACCAAAGTGGGGAAACTGATCAGGCGTTCGCGGCTCGAAAAACAGAGCCACTCCCTCTTTCCGATAACGTTTTGCCATTTGGAGTCCCGAGCATGTCGATCAAGGTCGAAGACTATTTCGCACCCGAAACCTTCAAGCGCATGAAGGCGTTCGCCGATCACCAGGAAACCCCCTTCGTGGTGATCGACAAGCAGACCATCGCCAATTCCTACGATCAGCTGGTGTCCTGCTTCCCCTTCGCCAAGATCTACTACGCGGTGAAGGCCAACCCGGCCATCGAGATCACCGAGCTGCTGCGCGACAAGGGTTCCAATTTCGACATCGCCTCGATCTACGAGCTGGACAAGGTCATGAGCGCCGGCGTCGGCCCGGAGCGCATCAGCTACGGCAACACCATCAAGAAGGCCCGTGACATCCGCTACTTCTTCGAGAAGGGCGTGCGCCTGTTCGCCACCGACTCGGAGGCGGACCTGCGCAACATCGCCAAGGCCGCGCCGGGCTCGAAGATCTACGTGCGCATCCTCACCGAGGGTTCCACCTCGGCCGACTGGCCGCTGTCGCGCAAGTTCGGCTGCAACCCGGACATGGCCCTGGACCTGCTGATCCTGGCCAAGCAGCTGGGCCTGGTGCCCTACGGCATCTCCTTCCACGTCGGCTCGCAGCAGCGCGACATCGACGTGTGGGACGCCGCCATCGCCAAGGTCAAGGTGATCTTCGAGCGCCTCAAGGAAGAGGACGGCATCACCCTGCAGATGATCAACATGGGCGGCGGCTTCCCGGCCAACTACATCCAGCGCACCAACGACCTGGAGACCTACGCCGAGGAGATCACCCGCTTCCTCAAGGAAGACTTCGGCGACGAACTGCCGGAGATCATCCTCGAGCCGGGGCGTTCGCTGATCGCCAACGCCGGCTTCCTGGTCTCGGAAGTGGTGCTGATCGCCCGCAAGTCGCGCACCGCGGTCGAGCGTTGGGTGTACACCGACGTGGGCAAGTTCAGCGGCCTGATCGAAACCATGGACGAGGCCATCAAGTTCCCGATCTGGACCGAGCGCAAGGGCGAGATGGAAGAAGTGATCATCGCCGGCCCGACCTGCGACAGCGCCGACATCATGTACGAGAACTACAAGTACGGCCTGCCGCTCAACCTCTCCAGCGGCGACCGCCTGTACTGGCTGTCCACCGGCGCCTACACCACCAGCTACAGCGCGGTGGAATTCAACGGCTTCCCGCCGCTGAAGGCCTTCTATCTCTGAGTGACCCCGGCAGTCCGCGAGTCGCCCCGAACGGGGCGCTCGCGGTGCCGCCTTTCTCCGCGTCGGGCGCCGCAAGGGCGTCTTCCAGCACGCATTCCTAACACTTTCCTTTACACAGGCCGTCCGTTCGGGGCGGGGCTTCCGGTTGCCTGGCGAATCTTGCCCCGGCCCAGGCGTGACGCGGCTTTGGCGCCTATCCGGCGAGTCCTTTCACGGCTGCTGGAACGATCGAGTGTTAATGAGATTGTGTCGCGACTGTAAATATTTCGTAAATGTATTGTTGTGCTTAATGCAAGTAATTAGCATTCCGTCGCCTTGCATGCCGCGGGACCCACCGGGACCCGATTGGCTTCTTATAAATGGGGAGGGATGAAATGACGATTCGCAGCCGTAAGCATCGGAACAACAGACAACTGGCAGCACTGGTAGTCGCCGCGGTACCGGCCATGAGCCTGAGCGTTCAGGCCGAGGAAGTGAAGGACATCAACCTGCCGGCCACCAGCATCACCTCGAAGGCCGAGGGCCAGTACCGCGTCACCAAGAGCGCCAACGCCAAGATGACCGAGCCCCTGCTCGACACGCCCAAGACCATCCAGGTCATCAATAAGGAAGTGATGCGCGAACAGGGCGCCACCACCCTGGTGGAAGCATTGCGCAACACCCCCGGCATCACCCTGCAGATGGGCGAGAACGGCAACACCGCCCTCGGCGACACCTTCATGATGCGCGGCTTCTCCACCCAGAACTCCACCTTCGTCGACGGCGTGCGCGACCTGGGCGCGATCACCCGCGACGTGTTCAACACCGAGCAGGTCGAAGTGGTCAAGGGCCCGTCCGGCACCGACAGCGGTCGTGGCTCGGCCTCCGGCTACATCAACATGGTGTCCAAGCTTCCGTCGCTGGAGAACAGCATCAACGGCACCCTCGGCTACGGCACCGCCGACAAGAAGGCCGTCACCGCCGACATCAACCAGCGGATCGGCGACGGCTCCGCCGTGCGCCTGAACCTGGCGCGCCGCGATGGCGGCGTCGACGAGCGCGACTACGTGGAGAACACCAACTTCGGCATCGCGCCCTCCATCGCCTTCGGCCTCGACGGCGACACCCGCGTCTACCTGTACTCCTACCATCTGCGCCAGGAGAACGTGCCGGACGGCGGCATCCCGGCCATCGGCATGGACGGCTACTACAACGCCAACCCGCTGCTCGACGCCGCGCCCAAGGTCGACCGGGAGAACTTCTACGGCTCGCCGAGCGACTACGAGGACGCCCAGGCGGACATGTTCACCCTCAAGCTCGAACATGACCTGAACGACGTCACTACCGTGCGCAACCTGTCGCGCTGGGGCCGCTCCAGCATCGAGCGCGTGCTGACCGGCGCCTTCAGCATCGCCGCGCCGGCCACCGCCGACCGCAGCACCTGGACCGTCACCCGCTCGCGCCAGTACGCCGACCAGGCCAACGACGTGCTCGCCAACCAGACCAACCTGACCACCGAGTTCGACACCTTCGGCCTGCGCAACGCGCTGTCCGCCGGTATCGAGTTCAGCAAGGAAGAGCAGCTGACCCGCTCGGGCGCCGTCACCGGCCTGACCAGCGCCGCGGCCAACCTGTACGACCCCAACCCCCACGACCCGATGGCTTCGCCGTTCAAGACCGGCGCCCGCAACGCTGGCGAGACCACCTCGGCGGCCCTCTACGTGTTCGACACCCTGCACCTGAACGAGCAGTGGTCGGTCAACGGCGGCCTGCGCTACGAAGACTACGAGACCGACTACAAGACCCGCGCCGTCGACGGCACCGTGGCCAAGCTGAAAGTCTCCGACCAGCTGCTGACCTGGAACGCCGGCGTGGTCTTCAAGCCGCTGCCCAACGGCAGCATCTACCTGTCCTACGCCGACTCGCAGACCCCGCCGGGCAACAGCTTCACCATCAGCTCCGCGGCCGGCAACATCAACAACCCCTCGGCCGACCCGCAGGAAACCCGTCACGTCGAGCTGGGCACCAAATGGGACCTGCTCGACGAGCAGCTGAGCCTGACCCTGGCGGCCTACCGCACCGAGAACGAAAACCAGGTCACCCAGGACGAGATCACCCTGCAGAGCGTCCAGGAAGGCAAGACCCGGGTCGACGGCGTGGAACTGGGCGTGGTCGGCCAGATCACCGACAACTGGCAGATCACCGCCGGCGTGGCCCACATGAAGACCAAGCAGCTCGACCAGCAGAGCGTGAACGCCACCAGCGGCGTGGTCACCGAGACCACCGGCGTGCGCTGGTCGCCCGAGTGGACCGGCACCCTGTGGACCACCTACACCCTGGGCAAGCTCACCCTCGGCGGCGGCGCCCGCTACATCGACGAGCAGAAGCGCCTGATCACCTCGGGCACGGCCGTCAACGCCGCCACCACCTCGCTGGCCTACGTGCCGTCGTACTGGGTGGCCGACGCCATGGCCGCCTACCAGCTGACCGAGAACGTCAACCTGCGCCTGAACGTCTACAACCTGTTCGACGAGGACTACTTCGACGTCAACAACGGCGGCTCCCGCGTCCGCTACGGCCAACCCCGCTCGGCGATGTTCACCACCGAACTGGCGTTCTGACCCCGCCCCGCAAGCTGAAGCCCGCGCCCTGCGCGGGCTTCTTGCATTCAGAGGAATCCGTAGCCCGGATGCAATCCGGGAGGGCGCGCGGGAATGTCCCCTCGATGTGCTGCCTGTAGGAGCGAGCTCTGCTCGCGAACATTTGTGGGCAAAGCTTCGCGAGCAGAGCTCGCTCCTACGGAAGTGCCGCGTGCCAACGGGACATCGCCAAGGTAAAGACTGGGTAAACACGGCCCAGTTGGAAATGCTTCCTATCTAGAATTGCGCCACCCAAGGGCCCCGGCCCGTTGTCCAAGGTATTCATCGTGTTCAAGAAAGTCCTTTTCCAGCTGCACTGGTTCCTCGGCATCAGTGCCGGTCTGGTGCTCGCCATCATGGGGGTGACCGGCGCGCTCTACAGCTTCGAGGGCGAGATCATGCGCGCCCTCAACCCCGACACCCTGAAGGTGGAGGTGCGCGAGGGCGGCACCCTGGCGCCCGGCGAGCTGGTGGCGAAGATCGAGGCCGCCAGCGGCGACAAGGTGTCCGGGCTGTGGGTGGAGAACGACAGCGGCAGCGCCGCGCGGGTGTTCTTCACCCCGCCGCCGGGCGAGCGCCGCGGACCGATGCGCTTCTTCGATCCCTACACCGGCGAACTGCTCGGCGAGCCCTCCGGCCAGGGCTTCTTCCGCTTCGTCCTGCAACTGCACCGCTGGCTCGCCATGGGCGACACGGGCAAGCAGCTGACCGGCGCGAGCACCCTGGCGCTGATCTTCTTCTGCCTGTCCGGCCTCTATCTGCGCTGGCCGCGCAAGGCGCTGAGCTGGCGGACCTGGCTGACCTTCGACTGGGCCAAGAAGGGCCGCGCCTTCAACTGGGACCTGCACGCCGTGGCCGGCACCTGGGTGCTGCTGTTCTACCTCTGCGCGGCGCTGACCGGCCTGTTCTGGTCCTACGACTGGTATCGCGCGGGCCTCAACAGCCTGCTGTCGGACGCGCCGTCCGGCCAGCAGCGCGGCGAGGGCCAGCGCGGCGAAGGCCGTGGCCAGCGCCAGGGCGGACGCGGCGCCGAGGCGCCCACCGGGCCGCCGCTGGTGGTCGACTACGACGCGGTGTGGCAGAGCGTCCGGCAGACCGCGGGCCCGGGCATGGTGGCCTGGAACCTGCGCCTGCCGCCGGCCGGGGGCCAGCCGATCAGCGTCTCCTACCTGCTGGACGACGCCCAGCACCCGCGCGCGTCTAACCAGATCCAGCTCGACCCGGTCAGCGGCAAGGTGTCCCGCCACGAGCTGTTCACCGACAAGAGCTTCAAGGCCCAGCTGCTGGCCAGCGTCTATGCCCTGCACGTCGGTGAATACTTCGGCCTGCCGGGACGCATCCTGATGATGCTGGCGAGCGCCGCCATGCCGGTGTTCTTCGTCACCGGCTGGCTGCTCTACCTCGACCGCCGGCGCAAGAAGCGCGCGGTCAGGGCGGCGCGTGGCGCCCTGGGCGGGGCGGCGGGCGGCGAGGGCTGGCTGGTCGGTTTCGCCAGCCAGAGCGGTTTCGCCGAACAGCTCGCCTGGCAGACCGCCGGCCAGTTGCAGGCCGCCGGCCTGGCGGTGCGGGTCGAACCCCTGGCGAAGCTGGATGAAGCCAGCCTGCGCCAGGCGACGCGCGCGCTGTTCGTGGTCAGCACCTTTGGCGACGGCGAGGCGCCGGACAGCGCCCGCGGCTTCGAGCGCAAGGTGCTCGACGGCTCGCTGGCACTGGAGCAGCTGAGCTACGCGGTACTGGCCCTGGGCGACCGCCAGTACCAGCAGTTCTGCGGCTTCGCCCGCCGCCTCGGCGACTGGCTCTCGCGCCAGGGCGCGCACCGCCTGTTCGACTCGGTCGAAGTGGACGGCAACGACAGCCTGGCGCTGCAGCAGTGGCAACAGCAGCTCGGCGAATTGACCGGCGCGGCGCCGCTGACGATCACGGAGACACCCTGGGACGGCTGGGCCCTGGACCGCCGCGAGCTGCTCAACCCGGGCAGCCAGGGCGCGCCGACCTACCTGCTCGGTCTGGCGCCGCCGGCACAGCGCGACTGGAAGGCGGGCGACATCCTGGAAATCCTGCCGCGCCACCCGCAGGCCAGGGTCGCCGAATGGCTGCAGAGCCATCAGCTGGACGGCGCCGTTCCGGTCGAGATCGATGGCCTCGCCATGAGCCTGGCCGAGGCGCTGGCCGGCCGGCAGTTGCCGGAGAGCTTCGCCCATCTGGTCGGCCTGCACGCCCAGGCGATGGTCGAGGCCCTGGTGCCGCTCGGCTCGCGGGAATACTCCATCGCTTCCGTGCCCAGCGACGGCGTGCTGGAGCTGATCGTGCGCCAGGAGCGGCGCAGCGACGGCAGCCTGGGGCTGGGCTCCGGCTGGCTCACCGAATACGTCGCCGAGGGCGGCCAGGTGCTGGCGCGGCTGCGCCGCAACAGTGGCTTCCACCTGCCGGACGACGACCGCCCGCTGATCCTGATCGGCAACGGCACCGGGCTGGCCGGCCTGCGCTCGCTGCTGCGCGCACGCATTCTCGCCGGCCAGACGCGCAACTGGCTGCTGTTCGGCGAGCGCAACCGCGCCCACGACTACTACTGCGGCGCGGAACTCGACGCGGCGCTGGCGGGTGGCGAGCTGCAGCGCCTCGACCTGGCCTTCTCCCGCGACCAGGCCGGGAAGGTCTACGTGCAGGACCTGCTGCGCCAGCACGGCGACACACTGCGCCAGTGGCTGGCCGACGGCGCCGCGCTGTACGTCTGCGGCAGCCTGGAAGGCATGGCCGGCGGCGTCGACGCGGTGCTGCACGATCTGCTCGGCGCCGACGCGGTGCAGGCGCTGGTCGAGGAAGGCCGCTACCGCCGCGACGTCTACTGACGCCGCCGTCCCCCGCGACGCTTCCCGTCGCGGGGGCGGGGCTTTAAGCTCGGCCCATGACCCGACCAATCCTGCTCAACTGCGACATGGGTGAAAGCTACGGCGCCTGGCGCATGGGCGACGACGCCCACGCCATGCCGCTGGTGGACCAGGCCAACCTGGCCTGCGGCTTCCACGCCGGCGATCCACTGATCATGCAGCGCAGCGTGGCCCTGGCCGTGCAGCACGGCGTGGCCATCGGCGCCCATCCTTCCTACCCCGACCTGCAGGGCTTCGGCCGCCGCCACCTGAGCTGTTCGCCGGAGGAAGTCACGGCGCTGGTGCTGTACCAGCTCGGCGCGCTGGACGCCTTCTGCCGCGGCGCCGGTGCCGAGGTCGCCTACGTCAAGCCGCACGGCGCGCTGTACAACGACCTGGTGCGCGACGATGCCCAGTTCGCGGCGGTGCTGCGGGCCTGCGCCGACTACCGGCGCGGCCTGCCGCTGATGACCCTGGCCCTGGCCGACAACGCCCGCGAGCGGCGCATGGCTGATGCTGCCGGGGTGCCGCTGCTGTTCGAGGCCTTCGCCGACCGCGCCTACCTGGCCGACGGCCAGCTGGCGCCGCGCCGCCTGTCCGGCGCGGTGCACCACGACCCCCAGCGGATTCTCGACCAGGCCCTGGCCATCGCAGCCGGCGCGCCGTTCCCGGACATCGACGGCGCGCCCCTGCGGTTGCGCGCCGACAGCCTCTGCGTGCATGGCGACAACGCCGAGTCGCTGGCCGTGCTGCGCAGGCTGCGCGCCCGGCTGGACGGCCTGTGATCCGCTGCGAACCGGTCGGCGCCGAGGCTTTGCTGCTGGTGCTGGCCGAGCGGCCTGACCCGCTCCTGCCTCCGCGCATCGCCCGCCTGGCCGAACGCATCCGCTGCGAACTGGGCGGGCTGGTGATCGACCTGGTGCCGGGCTGGACCGACCTGCTGCTGCACTACGACCTGTTGCGCACCGACCATCGGCAACTGAGCGAGCGCGTCGCGCCGCTGCTGGAGGCCTGGCTGGCCGAGCCGGCCGCTGCCGAGGGCGGGCGGCTGCACCGTCTGCCGGTCTGGTATGCGGGCGAGGACCTGGCCGAGGTGGCCCGCGCCTGCGGGCTCTCCGTCGAGCGGGTGATCGAGTTGCACGCCGGCGCCGAATACCGGGTGGGCGCCATTGGCTTCGCGCCCGGCTTCGCCTACCTGGGCGGGCTGGACCCGCGCCTGGCCCTGCCGCGCCTAGCCACGCCCCGTACCCGGGTGCCGGCCGGCAGCCTGGCCATCGCCGAGCGGCAGACGGCGGTGTATCCGCAGGCATCCCCGGGCGGCTGGCACTTGATCGGGCTGTGCCCGACGCCGCTGTTCGACGCCGCCCAGGTGCCGCCCTGTCCGCTGGCGCCGGGCGACCGGGTGCGTTTCGAGCCGATCGACGAGACCGCCTACCGGCGGGCGTGCGGGGCGTGAGCGGGCTGCGGGTGCTCAGGCCGGGGCCGCTGAGCCTGCTGCAGGATGGCGGTCGCTTCGGCTGGCAGCACCTGGGCGTGTCGCCGGCCGGCCCCGTGGACTGGCAGGCGGCGGCCTGGGCCAACCGCCTGCTGGACAATGCCTGGGGCACACCGCTGCTGGAAATCGCGCTGGGCGACGTGGAGCTGGAGTGCCGCGTCGCCACCTGGCTGGCGCTGACCGGCGCCGATGCACCGGCCGAGCTGGACGGCGCGCCGCTGCCGGCCTGGTCGCGCTTCGCCGTGCAGCCCGGCCAGCGCCTGCGCATCGGTTTCGCCCGCCGCGGCCAGCGCCTGTACCTGGCGGCGGCCGGTGGCTTCGCCGCCGACCCGGTGCTGGGCAGCGTCGCCACCCAGGCGCGGGAGGGCCTCGGTGGCCTGGACGGCCGGGGCGACGCCCTGCGCGAGGGTGACCTGCTGGCCTGCGCCACCGCTGTCCGCTCGCACGCCGCCAGCGTGCCCTGGGTCTACCGACCGGATGCCGAGGCGCCCTTGCGCGTGATGCTGCTCGGCGGCGACGCGGCGAACTTCGCCGCCGAGCAGCTGGAAGCCTTCTTCGCCCACACCTGGCGCCTCTCGCCGCGTTCGGACCGGATGGGCGCGCGCCTGCTGGGCGAGGCCCTGGCGCCGCCGCTCCGCCAGTGGTCCCAGGGCGTGAGCCGCGGCGCCATCCAGGTGCCGCCGGACGGCCAGCCGATCATCTTGCAGGCCGACCGCCAGACCATGGGCGGCTACCCGGTCCTCGGCTGGCTCTACCCCCGCGACCTGTGGCGCCTGGCCCAGCGCCCGCCCAACGGCCCGCTGCGCTTCGTCCGCGGCGACCTCGCCGAGGCCCAGGCGGAGCTGCGCGACTTCTATCGCTTCTTCGGTCGCTGACCGGCTCTCAGGAGGCGATGTCCTCGGCGTGGTGGCAGGCCACCTGGCGGCCGTCGACCGGGCGCAGCTCCGGCACTTCCACCTGGCAGCGCTCGGTGGCGTGGGGGCAGCGCTTGTGGAAGGCACAGCCGGGCGGCGGGTCCAGCGGGTTGGGCAGTTCGCCGGCGATGGCGATCCGCGGGTGGTCCGGTTTCGGGCGAAGGGTCGGGGTGGCCGAGAGCAGGGCGCGGGTGTAGGGGTGCAGCGGCCGTTCGTAGACAGGCCCGGCCGGGCCTGTCTCGACGGCGCGACCGAGGTACATCACCAGCAGGTCGTCGGCCATGTGCCGCACCACCGCCAGGTTGTGGGAGATGAACACGTAGCCGGTGCCGAACTGGTCCTGCAGGTCCATGAACAGGTTGAGCACCTGGGCCTGGATCGACACGTCCAGGGCCGAGGTCGGCTCGTCCGCCACCAGTACCCTGGGGTTCAGCATCATCGCCCGGGCCAGGGCGATGCGCTGGCGCTGGCCGCCGGAGAACATGTGCGGGTAGCGCTGGTAGTGCTCAGGGCGCAGGCCGACCTGCTGCATCATCGCCTGTACCCGCTCGCGGCGCTCGGCGCGGGACAGCGGGGTGTTGATCGCCAGCGGCTCGGCCAGCTGGTCGCCGATCTTCTGCCGCGGGTTGAGCGAGGCGTAGGGGTTCTGGAACACCATCTGCACGTCGCGCCGCAGTTGCCGGCGCCGGGCCTTGTCGGCGCCGGTCACTTCCTGGCCGGCGATACGCAGGCTGCCGGCGCTGGGCTCCTCGATCAGGGTCAGGGCGCGGGCCAGGGTCGACTTGCCGCAGCCCGACTCGCCGACCACCGCCAGGGTCCTGCCGGCGGTCAGGGCGAAGGACACTCCGTTGAGCGCCCGCACCAGCGCGGTGGGCCGGAACAGCCCGCGCGACACCTCGTAGTGGCGGGTCAGCTCGCGGGCCTCGAGTACGACGCTCATCAGGCCATCTCCGCGGACAGGTTGAGGGGGTAGAAGCAGCGCACCGCGCCGCGGGCGTGGGGCTCCAGCGCCGGGCGCTGTTCGTGGCAGCGCGGCTGGGCGTAGGGGCAGCGCGGCGACAGCAGGCAGCCGTCGGGGCGATCGTAGCGGCCGGGCACGATGCCGGGCAGGGTGGCCAGGCGTTCCGCGCCCAGGTTGTGCTCGGGAATGGCCTGCAGCAGCGCCTCGGTGTAGGGGTGGGTCGGGGCGTCGAACAGCGCCGGCACCCGGCCGATCTCCACCGCCTGCCCGGCGTACATCACGCAGACGCGCTGGGCGGTCTCGGCGACCACCGCCAGGTCGTGGGTGATCAGCACCAGGCCCATGCCCTCGCTGAGCTGCAGGTCGAGCAGCAGGGCCATGATCTGCGCCTGGATGGTCACGTCCAGCGCCGTGGTCGGTTCGTCGGCGATCAGCAGCCGCGGCTCGGCGGCGATGGCCATGGCGATCGCCACACGCTGGCTCATGCCGCCGGAGAGCTGGTGCGGGTAGGCGTCGAGCCGGCTGGCGGCGGCGGGAATCTCGACCCGCTCCAGCAGTTGCAGGGCACGGGCACGGGCGGCTTTGCCCCGCAGCCCGAGGTGCTGGCGCAGCACCTCCTCGATCTGGAAGCCGATTGTGTAGCTGGGGTTGAGCGCCGTCATCGGGTCCTGGAACACCATGGCCAGGTCCTTGCCGACCACCTTGCGCCGCTGCCGGCCCTTGAGGGCGAGCATGTCGTGGCCGTCGAAGCGCAGGCGGTCGGCGCGGACGATGCCGGGGGCGTCGACCAGGCCCATCAGCGCCATCATGGTCACCGACTTGCCGGAGCCGGACTCGCCGACGATGGCCAGCACCTCGCCCCGCTCCACGGACAGGTCCAGGCCGTCCACCACCGGCACGGCGTCGGCGCCGCCGAAGCGCACGGACAGGTTGCGGATTTCCAGCAGGCTCATGAGTCGGCCTTCGTGTGGGGACGGTGCGCACAGCGCACCCTACGGGGTGGGGTAGGGTGCGCCGTGCGCACCGAATCGACGTCGTGCACGCGGGCCTCCTCAGACGGCATTCTTGAGCTTCGGGTCGAGCGCGTCGCGCAGCCCGTCGCCCATCAGGTTGATCGCCAGCACGCTGAGCAGGATGGTCAGCCCCGGCAGGGTGACCACCCACCAGGCGCGCTCGATGTAGTCGCGGGCCGAGGCCAGCATGGTGCCCCACTCGGGCGTCGGCGGCTGCACGCCGAGGCCGAGGAAACCCAGCGCGGCGGCGTCGAGGATGGCCGACGAGAAGCTCAGGGTGGCCTGCACGATCAGCGGCGCCATGCAGTTGGGCAGCACGGTGACGAACATCAGGCGCGGCAGCCCGGCGCCGGCCAGCCTGGCGGCGGTGACGTAGTCGCGGTTCAGCTCGCCCAGCACCGCGGCGCGGGTCAGGCGCACGTAGGACGGCAGCGAGACGATGGCGATGGCGATCACCGTGTTGACCAGCCCCGGGCCGAGGATGGCGACGATGGCCACCGCCAGCAGCAGCGCGGGCAGGGCCAGCATGATGTCCATCAGGCGCATGATCGAGGGGCCGAGCAGGCGCGGGAAGAAGCCGGCGGTGAGGCCGAGGAGGATGCCGGGAATCAGCGACAGCAGCACCGAGGCCAGGCCGATCAGCAGCGACAGGCGGGCCCCGTGGATCAGCCGCGAGAGCAGGTCGCGGCCCAGTTCGTCGGTGCCGAGCAGGAAGCGCGCCTGCCCGCCCTCCAGCCAGGCCGGCGGGGTGAGCAGGGCGTCGCGGAACTGCTCGCCGGGGGCGAAGGGCGCCACCCAGGGGGCGAACAGCGCGCAGAACAGGATCAGCAGCATGAAGCCGAGGCCGAACACGGCGCCCTTGTTGCGCGAGAACGCCTGCCAGAACTCCTTCAGCGGCGAAGGGTAGAGCAGTGCTGGGTCGGCGGCGGATGGCGTGGTGCTGGCAGTCATCGCACGGCCTTCATGCAGGAGCGGCCTTGGCCGCGAAGCTTTGGTGTCGACTCTGTTCGCGGCCAAGGCCGCTCCCACAAGAAAAGGTGCTGCATGTTCATCCGGGATTTCTCATCGCTGGTGGCGGATGCGTGGGTTGACCAGGCCGTAGAGGATGTCCACGACGAAGTTCACCAGGATCACCAGGCAGGCGATCAGCAGGATGCCGTTCTGCACCACCGGGTAGTCGCGGGCGCCGATGGCCTCGATCAGCCACTTGCCGATGCCCGGCCAGGAGAAGATGGTCTCGGTCAGCACGGCGCCGCCCAGCAGGCTGCCGACCTGCAGGCCGAACACGGTCAGCACCGGGATCAGCGCGTTGCGCAGGCCGTGGACGAACACCACGCGGGCCGGCGACAGGCCCGTGGCCCTGGCGGTGCGGATGTAGTCCTCGCGCAGCACTTCGAGCATGGCCGAGCGGGTCATGCGGGCGATCACCGCCAGGGGGATGGTGCCCAGCACCACTGCGGGCAGGATCAGGTGCATCAGGGCATCGCCGAACGCGCCTTCCTCGTCCGAGAGCAGGCTGTCGATCAGCATGAAGCCGGTGACCGGCTCGACGTCGTAGAGCAGGTCGAGGCGCCCGGACACCGGCGTCCAGCCCAGGTACACCGAGAAGAACATGATCAGCAGCAGGCCCCACCAGAAGATCGGCATGGAGTAGCCGGTCAGCGAGATGCCCATCACCCCGTGGTCGAACAGCGAGCCGCGCTTGAGCGCGGCGATCACGCCTGCGGCCACCCCCAGGGTGCCGGCGAACAGCAGGGCGGCCAGGGCCAGTTCCAGGGTCGCCGGGAACAGGGTGAGGAATTCGCTCCACACGCCCTCGCGGGTGCGCAGCGACTCGCCCAGGTCGCCTTGGGCCAGCTGGCCGATGTAGTCCAGGTACTGGGCCGGCAGCGGCTTGTCCAGGCCCAGGCGCTGCATGGCCTCGGCATGCGCCGCGGGATCGACCCGGCGCTCGCCCATCATCACCTCCACCGGGTCGCCGGGAATCAGGCGGATCAGCGCGAAGGTCAGCAGGGTGACGCCGAAGAAGGTCGGTATCAGCAGCCCCAGGCGCCGGGCGATGAAGGACAGCATGGCGTGGTGGTACTCCGGGTCGTCAGGTGGTGGCTTTCGCGCCCGGCCCGCGAAAGGGTCGGGGGGCGGGCTTTTCTCCCTCTCCCTTTGGGAAAGGGTTGGGGTGAGGGGGTCATAAGCAGTTCGGAGCCGCCTGGAATACCCTCACCCCCGGCCCCTCTCCCAAAGGGAGAGGGGAGAGTCATTGCTTGCGCCGCACATGGGCGAAGTTGTTGGAGCCCAGCGGGCTGAGCACGAAGCCTTCGACGTCCTTGCGCAGCACGGCGAACTGCCTGGGGTGGGCGAGGGCGATCCACGGCGCCTGGTCGTGGAAGATCGCCAGCGCCTCGCGGTACAGCGCCGCGCGGCGGTCGGGGTCGGCCACGCGGCGCGCCTCGCGCACCAGCAGGTCGAATTCCTTGTGACACCAGCCGGCCTGGTTCTCGCCGCTCTCGGCGGCGGCGCAGGACAGGTTCGGGGTGAGGAAGTTGTCCGGGTCGCCGTTGTCGCCGGCCCAGCCCATGAACACCAGGTCGTGCTCGCCGTTCTTGGCGCGCTTGATCAGCTCGCCCCACTCGAACACGCGGATCTCGGCCTGGATGCCGATGGTGGCCAAGTCGGCCTGCAGCATCTGCGCGCCGATGCCCGGGTTGGGATTGGTCGACCCGCCGCCGGGGCGAGTCCAGATCGACAGCTTCAGCCCCTGCTCGTGGCCGGCCTCGGCCATCAGCTTGCGGGCGCGCTCCACGTCCTTGGGCCAGGGCTGCAGGCGCTCGTCATAGCCGAGCAGGGTGGCCGGGTAGGGCGCCGCCGCCAGGCTGGCGTTGCCCTCGCCGTACTGGGCGCGCAGGTAGGCCTGGCGGTCGAAGGCCAGGTTGATGGCCTGGCGCACGCGCACGTCGTCCAGCGGCGGGCGGCGGGTGTTGAGGGCGACGTAGGCGGTCAGCAGCGAATCCAGTTCCAGCACCTGCAGGTCCTTGTTCTCGCGCAGGGCCGGCACGTCACTGGGGCGGGGGAACACGGCGACCTGGCAGGCGCCGGCCTTGAGCTGCTGGATGCGCGTGTTGGGATCGGGCGTGATGGCCAGCAGCAGGCGTTCCAGCGGCGGCTTGCCGCCCCAGTAGTGCGGGTTGCCGGCGAAGCGCACCTGGGCGTCCTTGGCGTAGCGCTCGAACACGAAGGGACCGGTGCCCACCGGATGGCTGTTGAGCTTGCCGGGGGTCTTCGCTGCCAGCAGCTGCCCGGCGTACTCGGCGGAATAGATGGAGGTGAAGCCCATGGCCAGGTCGGCCAGGAAGGGCGCCTCCGGGTGCTTCAGGGTGAAGCGCACGCGGTGCTCGTCGAGGGCCTCGATGCGCTCGATCAGCTCGGCGAAGCCCATGGCCTCGAAGTAGGGGAAGCCGCGTGGCGACAGGGCGTGCCAGGGGTGGTCCTGGTCGCGCTGGCGCTGGAAGCTCCACAGCACGTCGTCGGCGTTGAATTCGCGGCTCGGCTTGAACCAGGGCGTTTCGTGGAATTTCACGCCCCGGCGCAGGTTGAAGGTGTAGGTCAGGCCGTCCTCGCCGACCTCCCAGCTCTCGGCCAGGGCCGGGACGATGCGGGTGCTGCCGGGGGCGAACTGGACGAGGCGCTCGTACACCGTCTCCGCCGAGGCGTCGGCGGTGGTGGCGGCGGTGTACTGGACGATGTCGAAGCCTTCCGGGCTGGCCTCGGAGCAGACCACCAGGGACTGCTGGGCGAACGCCGGCAGGCCGGCGCCCAGGGCCAGGAGCAGCAGGAGAGTGCGCATCAGCGATCCTTCTGTGGGTGAGCGGGCTCTTGCGTCTGCACGGAGTTTACCCGCTGGCCAGGGCGATGGTCCTGTAAAGACTGCTTGCGACCTCGCGAGCTCTGAAAAAGCCTCCCTCTGTCACTCCCGCGCAAGCGGGAGCCCAGGCGCTGCGGGCCTCTGGGTTCCCGCCTGCGCGGGAATGACGACGGTTTCAGAGCATTCCTCGGGTCAGGCCTTGCCTGACCTTCGCTCGACGACTTTTCGTGCAGAACCTAGGGCAGTTGCACCTCGATCACCCCATCGGCGCTCATGCTCACCCGGCTGGTGCCGGCCTCGATCTGCGGTGCGGCCTCGCTCTTGCTGAAGCTGCCGCTGTCCATCGCCATCGCCCGCATCGGCATGATCGGCTGGAAGCCGCCGCTGTTGAGGTTCAGGCTGACCAGCTTGTAGCCCTTGCCGCCGACCGCCTCGGTGGCCAGCTGGGCGCGCGCCTTGAAGGCCTCCACGGCGCTCTTGATCAGGCCGTCCTCGCTGGATTTGCGGGTGTCCTCGGCGACGGCGAAGCTCATGTCGGCCATCTTCAGCTCGCCCAGCAGGTCGGCGGAGAGCTGGGACAGGCGGGCGAACTCGGCGCTTTCCAGGCGCAGCTCGGCGCGCTCGCGCCAGGCGCTGATCTTGCTGCCTTCCTTCTCGTACACCGGGTAGCTCTGCCGGCTGCCCAGGCTGACCTTGACGCCCTGGACCTTGCGCGCCTTGTCGAGGGCGGCGTTCAGGGTCTTGGTCACGCCGGCGGCCAGCTCCGCCGGGTCGTCGCTCTGCGCCTCGGTGTAGAGGGTCACGTACATGCGGTCGTGGGCCACTTCCTGGCTCACCTCGGCGCGCAGGGATACCTGGTTGTAGCGCGGCTCGTCGGCCATGGCCGGCAGGCTGGCGAAGGCGGCGCTCAGGCCGAGGGCGAGCGGGGCGGCGAAGCGGTTGAATGCGGGCATGGGAACTCCTTGCGGGTGATTGTCCTGGGGTTTGACGAAGGTTTCAGACTATTCGGGTCAAGGGCGGTTCGCCCATGACGATATTCTTCCGCTCGCCCAGCCGCCACCCGCGCGCGACGTCAGCCGATCAGGCTCAGCTCCTTGGCCCTGAACACCGCTTGCACCGTCGAGGGCGATTCGGAGCAGCCCGCCCAGCCAGGCCTGGGTCCGAGGGTGCCACTCCATCCCGGCCATGCCCATGCGCCGGCCCAGGGCCAGGCCTTCCAGCAGGGCGCCCTGGGCCTGGTGCAGGCGTTGCTCCAGCTCCGCTTCCAGATCCCGCTACCTGGCCCTGGGCATGAACAACCAGGAGAAGCGTGTCTACGACTACAGCCCCCAGGCCCTGCATAACATGGGCGTGCGCTGAAGTATTCGGTACATTTCTGGCCACCTTCGGATGGTCTTTTCGGGCTCATCGCGAAGTCTCCGGGAGAGCGGTTCTGGTACCGGGCTGGCAAGTGGTGCTGCAGTGTTGGCTGTTTTGGTGCCCAAACTGATTGCCGCGCCTTTGTTGATGTCTTTGTTTCGCCCTCCCAAGCGAGGAAAGTGCTGGCGTCCAGGCCACCATAGGAAAACGAAAACGGAGGCCGAAGCCTCCGTTTTCAGCAACAGAGCCGAGGCTTACAGCACCTCGAACAGCCCCGCCGCCCCCATGCCGCCGCCGACGCACATGGTGATCACCACATACTTCACGCCACGGCGCTTACCTTCCAGCAGGGCGTGGCCGACCATCCGCGCGCCGCTCATGCCGTAGGGGTGGCCGATGGAGATGGCGCCGCCGTTGACGTTGAGCTTGGCCGGGTCGATGCCGAGCTTCTGCGCGCTGTACAGCACCTGGCAGGCGAAGGCCTCGTTCAGTTCCCACAGGCCGATGTCGTCGACGGTCAGGCCGTGCTGCTTGAGCAGCTTGGGCACGGCGAACACCGGGCCGATGCCCATTTCCTCCGGGGCCAGGCCGGCCACGGCGATGCCGCGGTACAGGCCCAGCGGCTTGACGCCGCGCTGGGCGGCCAGTGCACCGTTCATCAGCACGCAGGCGCTGGCGCCGTCGGACAGTTGGCTGGCGTTGCCGGCGGTGATGCAGCCGCCTTCGATCACCGGCTTGAGCTTGGTCAGGTCTTCCAGCACGGTCTGCGGGCGGTTGCCTTCGTCCAGGCTCAGGGTGACCTCTTCGTAGCTGACCGCGCCGGTCTCCTTGTCGACCAGCTTCTTGCGCGCGGTGACCGGGACGATCTCGTTGGCGAATAGACCGGCGGCCTGGGCTGCGGCGGTGCGCTGCTGCGATTGCAGGGAGTAGGCGTCCTGCTCTTCGCGGCTGATGCCGTAGCGCTTGGCGACCAGCTCGGCGGTCTGCAGCATCGGCATGTAGGCGTGCTCGGCCATCTTCACCACGGCCGGGTCGTAGTCGGTGGCGGTCCACTTCATGTGGGTGTTCTGCACCAGGCTGATCTGTTCCTGGCCGGCGCCGACGGTGACGGCCATGCCGTCGACCATGATCTGCTTGGCGGCGATGGAGATGGCCATCAGGCCCGAGGCGCACTGGCGGTCGATGGTCTGCCCGCTGACCGACAGCGGCAGGCCGGCGGCCAGCAGCGACAGGCGCGCCAGGTTGGTGGAGGCGGTGCCGCCCTGCATGGCGGTGCCCATCACCACGTCCTCGATCTCGGCGGCTTCGATGCCGGCGCGCTCGACTGCGGCGCGCAGGGCGACGGCAGCCATGGACGGCGACTTGAGGTCGTTGAAGGCGCCGCGGAAGGCCTTGGCGATCGGCGTGCGGGCGGTGGAAACGATGACGGCGTCTTGCATGGCGGAATCCTCTGTTGTTGTCGTGTCAGGAGTGCAACAGGCGGGCAAGCGCCTGGCGCAGGTTTTCGGGAATCGGCACCGGCCGGTTGCTGGCGCGGTCGACGAAGACGTGGACGAAACGCCCGGCGGCGCAGGCCTCGTCCTCGCCTTCCTTGAAGATGGCCAGTTCGTACTGCACCGAGCTGTTGCCCAGCTTGCCGACCCGCAGGCCGACCTCGATGCGCTCGGGGAAGGCGATGGAGGCGAAGTAGTCGCAGGCCGAGCTGACCACGAAGCCGACCACCTGGCCGTCGTGGATGTCCAGGCCGCCGATCTCGATCAGGTAGGTGTTCACCGCGCTGTCGAAGAAACCGTAGTAGACGACGTTGTTGACGTGGCCGTAGACGTCGTTGTCGTGCCAGCGGGTGGTGATCGGCTGGAAGTGGAGGTAGTCGGCGCGGCGGTGCTGCGGTGGGTTCATGCTCGGTCCTCGTGTCGCGCTCAACCCTAAGCCCTCGGGGCGGCGCGGGAAACTTTGATTCGTGGGCTGTATTGCGGACTATTGGCTGGGGCCACCTCTCTCCCCTTTGGGAGAGGGAGTTACTCAGCAGGCGGTCTGGTAGCCGCGTAGGGCGGGTGAAACCCGCGACGGTCGTGCATCGGCGCGCGGGTTGCACCCGCCCTACGGTGGGGTCAGTAGGCGGCCTGGTAGATGGCCAGGGCGTCGGCCTCGCTCACCTCGCGTGGGTTGTTCACCAGCAGGCGCTGCTGCAGCATCGCGTCGCTGGCCAGGGTCGCCAGCATGTCCTGCGGCACGCCGGCGTCGCGCAGGCGGCTTGGCAGGCCGCAGCGCGGGTTGAGCGCGGCCAGTTCGTTGATGAACTCGGCGCAGCGCTGCTCGCTGCTGCCGTCGCGGAAGCGCTCGCCGAGCAGCAGCGGCGCCAGCTCGGCGTACAGCAGCGTGGCCGCCGGGGCGTTGAAGCGCAGCACGTGCGGCAGCACCAGGGCGTTGGACAGGCCGTGGGGAATGTGGAAGTGCCCGCCCAGCGGGTAGGCCAGGGCATGCACCGCCGCCACCGGCGCGTTGGCGAAGGCCTGGCCGGCCAGGCAGGCGCCGAGCAGCATGGCCTGGCGCGCCTCGCGGTTGCCGCCGTTGTGCACCGCCTCGTCCAGGTTGGCGGCGAGCAGGCGCAGGGCCTCGCGGGCCAGCAGGTCGGACAGCGGGTTCTTCTTCAGCCTGGTGGTGTAGGCCTCGATGGCGTGGACCATGGCGTCGATGCCGGTGGCGGCGGTCACCGCCGGCGGCAGGCCGAGGGTCAGTTCGGCGTCGAGCAGGGCCAGGTCCGGCAGCAGCAGGGGCGAGACCACGCCCATCTTGGTGGTTTCGCCGGTGGTGACGATGGAGATGGGGGTCACCTCCGAGCCGGTGCCGGCGGTGGTCGGCACCTGGATCAGCGGCAGGCGCTGGCCGCGCGCGTTGCCCACGCCGTAGATGTCCTGCAGCGACTGCGTGCCGTGCGGGTGGGCGAGCAGGGCGACCAGCTTGGCCACGTCCATCGAGCTGCCGCCGCCGAAGCCGACCACCAGGTCGGCGCCCAGCGCGCGGGCGCGCTCCACGGCGTTGAGCACGATGGCCTCGGGCGGATCGGCGATGACCTGGTCGAACACTTCCACGGCCACGCCGGCCGCGGCGAAGCCGGGCAGCACGCCGTCGAGCAGGCCGAAGCGGGTGATGCCCGGGTCGGTGACCAGCATCACCCGCCGCGCGCCGCGCTCGCGGCACAGTTCGGCGAGGCGGCCGCTGGCGCCGGCTTCGCAGAGAATCTGCGCGGTGGTGGCGAAACTGAAGGGTTGCATGGCGATTCCTCCGAACAGGGTCATGGCTGCACCGGCGCCGGGCGCTGGCGGGCGAAGAAGTCCCAGATGGCGCGCGGGCCGTCGAAGCCGGACAGGGTGGGGCCGAGCAGGCGCGGGGCGCGGAAGCCGGCCTGGGGCAGCAGGTGGCCGCCGCCGATCACGCCGTACAGGGTGACCTCGGCGCGGCCCTCGGCCTGCCAGCGGTCGAGGTCGACGCGGCGGGCGGGCTCGCCGGCGTCGCGCCAGGCGCTTTCGCGGCGCACGTCCTTCGCGGCGTGGCCGGCGCGCTCGGCGAAGTACCGCGCCGACTCGAAGGCCGAGCGCACGGTGCCGCGGTCGCCGAAGCCGAACAGGGTGACGCGGCCGCCGTTGTAGGGGTTGATCGGGTCGCGGGTGCCGTTCATGAACAGCACCGGGGGGGCGCCGTCGACGGGCTGGCAGGCCAGGTTGTCCGGCGTCGGCAGGTTGGCCGCCACGGCGGCGACGCCGGCCAGCAGCCGCGGCTGCTCCAGGGCGATGCGCAGGCCCAGGTGGCCGCCGTTGGAGTAGCCGGCGAGGAAGGCGCGGCCCGGGTCGACTCGCTGCTGCTCGGCGAAGCGCCGGATCAGCGCGGCGATGAGGCCTACGTCGTCGACGTTCTGCGCGCGCGCCGGGTAGTCGGCGGTGGCGCGGCAGTCGTTCCAGTTGCGCTCGAAGCCTTGCGGGTAGACGACGATGAAGCCGTGCTCGTCGGCCAGGCGCTCGAATTCATAGGCGCTGAAGGTGCGGATGTCCTCGACGGTCTGCAGCGAGCCGTGCAGGACGAACAGCAGCGGCGCGCCGGCGGGCAGCCCGGCCGGGATATAGAAGGCGTAGTCGCGCGGCAGGCCGCCGACCTCGATCTGCCCGTGTTGCAGGCTGGCGCTCAGCGTCGGTGCGTCGGGCTTGGGGGCGTACAGGAAATAGGCGTACAGCCCGCCGAGCAGGGCGGCGAGCAGCAGGAGGACGCAGAGGGCTGTTTTTGTTTTTTTCACCACAAGTCTCTCGGTTGTCAGGGCCGCTCCGGTAGGGCGGGTGAAACCCGCGCGGGTTGCACCCGCCCTACGGGAGCGGCAGGTCAGGTCAGAACGCGAAACTCTCCTCCGGCATCGCCATCAGGCAGTCCGCGCCGCCCAGCAGGGCCTTGCGGTGGCTGCTGGCGCGCGGCAGCACGCGGCGCAGGTAGAACGTCGCGCTGTGCAGCTTGGCCTGGTAGAAGGCCGCCTCGCCGGTGCCCGCGTCCAGCGCGCGCTGGGCGGTGGCGGCTGCCTGCAGCCAGAAGCCGGCCAGCAACACATAGGCCGAGTACTGCAGGAAGTCCACCGAGGTGGCGCCGATTTCCTGGGCGTCGCGCTGGCTGCTGGCGATCACCTGTGTCGCCAGTTCGCGCCACTGCTCCAGGCGCGCCGTCACCACGCCCGCCGCTTCGGCCAGGGCCGGGTGCGCCGCCGCCGTGTCGGCGAGCGCGGCGAATTCGTCGATCAGCGCGTTCAGCTCCGCGCCGCCGTCGCCGAGCAGCTTGCGGCGGATCAGGTCGAGCGCCTGGATGCCGTTGGTGCCTTCATAGAGTTGCGTGATGCGGCTGTCGCGCATCAGTTGCTCCATGCCCCACTCGCGGATGAAGCCGTGGCCGCCGTACACCTGCACGCCGTGGCTGGCGGATTCCTGGCCCATGTCGGTGAAGAACGCCTTGACGATAGGGATCAGCAGCGCGGCGCGCTTGGCCGCCGCCTTGCGCTCGGCCGGCTCGCCCGCGCCGTGCTCCAGGTCGAGTTGGCGCGCGGTGTAGGCGGCGAGCATGCGGCAGCCTTCGACCAGGGTCTTCTGGGTCAGCAGCATGCGCCGTACGTCCGGGTGAACGATGATCGGGTCGGCCGCCTTGTCGGGCGCCACAGCGCCGGCCAGGCCGCGCGACTGCAGGCGCTCGCGGGCGTAGCGCAGGGCGCCCTGGAAGGCCGCCTCGCCCAGGCCAAGGCCCTGCAGGCCGACCTGGAAGCGCGCGTCGTTCATCATGGTGAACATGCAGGCCAGGCCCTGGTTGGCCTCGCCGACCAGCCAGCCGGTGGCGCCGTCGAAGTTCATCACGCAGGTGGAGGCGCCCTTGATGCCCATCTTGTGTTCGATGGCGCCGCAGCTCACGGCGTTGGCCGCGCCCGGGGTGCCGTCGGCGTTGGCGACGAACTTGGGCACCAGCAGCAGGCTGATGCCCTTGACGCCGGCCGGGGCGTCCGGCAGGCGCGCCAGCACCAGGTGGACGATGTTCTCGGACAGGTCCTGCTCGCCGCCGCTGATGAAGATCTTGCTGCCGCTGACCCGGTAGCTGCCGTCGGCCTGGGGCTCGGCGCGGGTGCGCAGCAGGGCCAGGTCGGTGCCGGCCTGGGGCTCGGTCAGGCACATGGTGCCGGTCCACTGGCCGCTGACCAGCTTGCCCAGGTAGGCGTGCTTCAGTTCGGCGCTGCCGTGCTTGTCCAGCGCCAGCACCGCGCCCTCGGTGAGGCCGGAGTAGACGCGGAACGACAGCGAGGCGCCCATCAGCATCTCGTGGAAGGCGAAGGCCACCAGCTGCGGGAAGCCCTGGCCGCCGAAGTCGACCGGCCCGGTCATGCTCGCCCAGCCGTTGTCCACGTACTGCTGGTAGGCGGCGCGGAAGCCCTTGGGCGTGCTGACCTTGCCGTCCACCAGCTGGCAGCCTTCCTCGTCGCTGTTGCGGTTGAGCGGGGCGATCTCGTTGCCGGTGAAGGCGGCGGCTTCTTCCAGCACGCCGTCGATCAGCTCGCGGTCCAGGCCGTTGCCCAGGCGCGCGCAGTGGCCGGCCACGTCGAACAGCTCGTGGAGGACGAAGCGCATGTCGCGCAGGGGCGCCTGGTAGCTCATGCGCGGCCCTCCTGCACGTCGGCGAAGCGCTTGCCTTCGGCGGCCAGGCGCTCGATCAGCGCGGCCGGCTGCCAGTGGGTGCCGTGGCGCTCGGCCAGGTCCAGCAGGCGCTGGCGGATGGCGGCCACGCCCTGGGCGTCGGCCCAGGCCATCGGCCCGCCCTTGTCGGCCGGGAAGCCGTAGCCGTTGAGGTACACCAGGTCGATGTCGTGGGCGTTAGTGGCGATGTTCTCTTCGAGAATCTTGGCGCCTTCGTTGACCAGGGCCAGCAGGCAGCGCTCGAGGATTTCCTCCGGGCCGATGGCGCGGCGCGCGTAGCCGAGGCGCTCGGCCTCGCGCTGCACCAGGGCGTCCACTTCCGGGTCGTGCTCGGCCTGGCGGCTGCCCGGCGCGTAGGTGTAGTAGCCCTTGCCGGACTTCTGGCCGAAGCGGCCGAGTTCGCACAGGCGGTTGTCGACCTGCACCTGGGGCACGTCCTGGCCCTGGCCGGCCAGTTCGCGGGCGCGCCATTCCAGGTCGATGCCGACCACGTCGTACATGCGGAACGGGCCCATGGCGAAGCCGAAGCCCTGCAGGGCGGTGTCCACCTGGTGCGGATAGGCGCCTTCGAGGAGCATGCTGCGCGCCTCGAACACGTAGGTGTGGAGCATGCGGTTGCCGATGAAGCCGTCGCAGTTGCCGGCCACCACGCTGACCTTGCCGATGCGCTGGCCGAGGGCCAGGGCGGCGTCGAGCACGGCCGGGGCGGTGTTGGCGCCGCGCACGATCTCCAGCAGCTTCATGATGTGCGCCGGGCTGAAGAAGTGCAGGCCGAGCACGTCCTGCGGGCGCTGGGTGACGGCGGCGATAGCGTCGATGTTCAGCGCCGAGGTGTTGCTGGCGAGGATGGCGCCCTGCTTCACGGTGCGGTCGAGGGTGCGGAAGATCTCCTGCTTGAGTTCGAGGTTCTCGTACACCGCCTCGATCACCAGATCGACCCCGGCCAGCGCGGCGTAGTCGGCCACCGCCTGGATGCGCGAACGGCGCAGGCTGGCCTCGCCGGTGCTGATGCGGCCCTTGGCGACGTTCTGCGCCCAGGTGTCCTCGGCCATCTGCAGGCCGGCCTCGACCATCTGCGGGTTGTTGTCCAGCCACAGCACCGGGATGCCGGCGTTGGCCAGGCTGATGACGATGCCACGGCCCATGGTGCCCGCGCCGATCACGGCGGCCTGTTCGATCTTGTACTGGTTACTCATAGCCTTCCCTCGGTCACGTAAAACACAACTGACGCACAGTAAGTTCGCGGGTACTATTTGGGAAATTTTGACTTGTGATAAGTTGAATTCTCCTCGTGAATATATCGACCTTCGATCTCAACCTGCTGCGGGTGCTCGACGCGCTGCTGCGCGAGCGCAACGTGTCGCGCGCCGCCGAGCGCCTGGCACTGAGCCAGCCGGCGGTGAGCAACGCGCTGAACCGCCTGCGCGATCTGCTCGACGACCCGCTGCTGGTGCGCGTCGGCCGGGCCATGCAGCCGACGCCGCGGGCGCTGGAGCTGGAGGCGCCGATCCGCGCGGCGCTGCGCCAGATCGAGGAGAGCCTGAGCGGCGCCGAGCGCTTCGAGCCGGCGCGCAGCCGCCAGCGTTTCACCATCGCCCTCACCGACTACGCCGAGATGCTGCTGATGCCGCGCCTGCTGGCGCACCTGGCCGGGCAGGCGCCGGGCATCCGCATCGACGTGCAGCACCTGTCGCCTCGGTTGCCGAGCGAGGCCCTGGAGAAGGGCGAGATCGACCTCGCCCTAGGCCGCTTCGAGGCCCTGCCGCCGCGCTTCTGCGGTGTGCCCTGGATGAGCGAGACCCTGCAGCTGGTGGCCCACCGCGACCATCCGCAACTGCGCGACGGGCTGGACCTGAACACCTTCCTGCGCCTGCGCCATCTGTGGGTGCACGGCGGGCAGACCCGCGGCATGGTCGAGCAGTGGCTCGGCGAGCAGGGCCTGACCCGGGAGATCGTCTACACCACGCCCAACTACCTGCAGGCGGCGCACATCGCCGCCAGCGGCGATCTGGTGGCGGTGCTGCCGACGCGGCTGGCCCGTTACTTCGCCGGGCTGCTGCCGCTGAGCCTGCACGCGCTGCCGTTCGAGCTGGGGCCGTTCCAGCTGGAGATCGTCAGCCTCGACCTGCGCCGCCGGGACATGGCCCTGCAGTGGCTGATCGAGCAGATCGGCTCGCTCGGCGACGCCCGGGGCTGACCGTTCGTCGCATTCTGCGCGCTGCGCCGGCCGCGCAGGCGAAGCGGCGCGCCGTTGCATTGGCCCTTTCGCCAGCGCAACGGTGCCTGCGGCGTCGACGCCTCTGGGACGGGCGATTCCGCCGAGCGGCCCGGCGCGCTTTGGGCATGGGAGACCGTAAACGCCTGGAAAAGTGCTAGACCATCTGCGTCGGCGCCTTATGCCTCATCCGCCTAAAGCAGGGCTCTGCGACGCCATAGACTGAGGTTCCCAGGCCGGAAAACCAGGGAGAAGCCTATGGCCATCGCCATCAGCCCGATAACTGACACGCTTTACCAAACGCGCCCGTTGCGCGCGATCGACGACAGCGGCACCGCGGTGGGCGCCGTGCGCAACCGCGCCGACAGCGAACTCGATCCCACCCGATCCGAGCGTCTGCAGGACCGCCTCGAACTGGCCCGCGAACGGGCCGCCGAGCGTTTCGCCCGCCAGCAGGAGCTGGCCGAAGAGCGCCGCGAGGCGCTGCGCGAGGAACTCGCGGAGCAGGCGCGCCAGACCAACGAGGAGGCCATCAGCAACCTGCAGGACCGCCTGCGCCAGCAGCAGGTGGAGCGCTTCCTGGAGGCGCGGCAGGTCGATCAGGACCTGAACGCCGAACGTAGCGATCCGTCGAACCCGCAGGCCCTCGCCCTGCCGCGCGCCGACGCCGGCCAGCTGACCTTCGGCCCGGCGCAGACGGTGACCACGCGCACGGCCATCGAGGCCATTACCACCTACCAGCAGACCCGCGACCTGATCGCCTAACGGCCGTCGCGCCGCTCCTCGCGGGCGGCGCGGTCCGCCCGGCTGCCGAGGTACCAGCCGAGCAGCCCCCACAGCGCGGCGCAGGCCGCGCCCACCAGCGCCACCAGCGCGACGCCCTGGCCGAGGGTGTCGAGCAGGCTCTTGGCCCAGCCGCTGAGCGCGTCGCCGCCGCGATAGACCACGGTGTCGATGAAGTTCTTCGCCTTGTACTTGGTCTCCGCGTCCAGCGGGGCGAACAGCATCTCGCGGCCGGGGCGGACGAAGGCGTATTCGCCGATCCGCCGCACGATCATCAGCGCCGCCAGCACGGCGAAGGTCGGCGCCAGGGCCAGGCCGAGGAAGCCCAGGGCCATCAGCGCCGGCACCCCGGCCAGCAGCACGCGGATGCCCAGGCGCTGGGCCACCCGCCCGGTGATGAATAGCTGCGAGGCCAGCGCGCCGGCCTGCACCACGAAGTCGATGATGCCGAACACCCGCACCTGGGCGTCGCGCTCGGGGAACAGTTCGGCCACCAGCCGCGCCTGCTCGAAATAGAGGAAGGTGCTGACCGTCGCCAGCAGGATCACGAAGGCCGACACGCCGAGCAGGTAGGGCGAGCGCAGCACCCGGGTGAGGCCGCTGAACGGGTTGCCCGGCACCGGCCGCCGCGGGTTCTCGCTGGGCGCGGCGCCGGGGCGGCCAGCGCCGGCGACCTCGCGCCAGGCCATCAGCCGCTGCTTGAGCAGCAGGGCCGCCACCAGCAGCGCGGCAGCCAGCAGGGTCAGCCCGGCGGCGTCCAGCGTGGCGATCAACAGGGCGCTGAGCGCCGGCCCGGCCAACCCGCCGACGCTGGCGCCGGCGGCGATGAAGGCGAACAGGCGCCGGGCCTGGGCGCTGTCGAACACGTCGGCCATCAGGCTCCAGGCCAGCGACACGACGAACAGGTTGTACACCGAGATCCACACGTAGAACGCGCGCGCCAGCCCCACGCTGTCGCCGAGGGCGGCGAACAGCGCGGCGAAGGCCAGCAGGTTGAGGGTGAAGAAGCCGAATACCCAGTCGACGAAGCGGCGGCGCGGCACCCGCGAGTTGAGCCAGGCGAACAGCGGCACCGCCAGCAGCATGGCGACGAAGGTGGCGGTGAACAGCCACTGCAGGTGCTCCACGCCGGCCTGGATGCCCATCGACTCGCGGATCGGGCGCAGCATGAAGTAGCCGCAGAACAGGCAGAAGAACAGGGCGAAGCCGGTCAGGGCGGCGTCCAGCTCGCCGGCCTCGGCGTTGATCGCCCGCGCCAGGCGCCGGCGCATGCTCAGGCGAACAGCTCGACGATGCGCCGCCGCTGCCCTTCGTCCGGCAGGCGGCCATGGCCGGCCTGCAGGTTGTCGGCCATGTAGCGGGCCTTGGAGGTGGCGGGGATCACCGCCGTCACCGCCGGGTTGGCGAGGATGTACTTGAGCATCAGCTGGGCCCAGGAGCCGGCGTCCAGTTCCGCCCTGGCCCACTCGGGCAGGTCCTTGCCGCGCACCTTGTCGAACAGGGCGGCGCGCTGGAACGGCCGATTGATCAGCACGGCGATGCCCTTGTCGGCGCAGAACGGCAGCAGCTCGCGCTCGGCGTTGCGCTCGCCGATGGAGTAGTTGAACTGGACGAAGTCCAGCGGCTCGCGGCGCAGCACCTCCAGCAGGCGCTCGTGGGCGGCGTCGAGGTAGTGGGTGACGCCGATGTAGCGCACCTTGCCCTGTTCCTTCAGCTCGCGCAGCAGCTTGGGCTGGGTCTCGGTGTCCTGCAGGTTGTGCACCTGCAGCAGGTCGATCCGTTCGGTGCCGAGGTCCGCGAAGCTGGCCTCGATCTGCCGCAGTCCGGCCTCGCGTCCGCTGGAGGACACCTTGCTGGCGAGGAACAGCCGGTCGCGCGCGCCGGCCGCCAGCGCGCCGCACACCGCCTCGGCGCGGCCGTAGCTGGGCGCGGTGTCGACCAGGCTGGCGCCGCCGCCGATCAGGGTGGCCATGACCTCGCGCAGCGGCGCCAGGTGCGCCTCGTCGAGCGGTACGTCGTGGGTGCGCGAGGTGCCCAGGCCGATCGCCGGCAGCAGCTCGCCGCTGGAGGGAATCCTGCGCCGCAGCAGGCCGCCGCTGTCCGCGGCCCACGACAGGTTGGGCAGCAGCGGGCCGAGGGCGGCCAGGGCGGCGACGCCGGTGGTGTGCTGGAGGAAGCGACGGCGAGTGGGCATGGCGAGGGTCTCCCGTGTCGGTGGCGGTCCGGACAGTGATAGACCCTCATGCCGGCCCGTGGGTGCCGGGGCAATATCCGGTAACCAAACCAGGCGCGCGGAAAGACAGTGCTTTGGCGCGGCGGGAGCGTTCGCCCCGCGCCGGCCTGGATTAGGCTGCGGGCATTCCAACAACAAGGAACATCGCCATGCGCAAGCTGTTGTCGCTGATCGCGCTCGCCGGCTTCGGCTACCTGCTGTTCTGGCCCACCCCGTTGCAGCCGGTGGCCTGGCAACCCGGCGCGCTGCCGCCGGCCGCCGGCGTGTGGGCGCCGAACGCCCGGCTGGACGGCGCGGTGCTGGAACAGGCCGGCCTGGACGGCCCGGACACGGTGGTGGTGGACGGCGAGGGGCGCCGCTACAGCGGCATCGGCGACGGCCGCATCCTGCGCTGGCACGCCGGCCGGGAGGCGCAGACCTTCGTCGCCCTGGACGGCCGCCCGGTGGGCATGAACTTCGGCCCGGACGGCAGCCTGTACGCGGCCGACGAGGCCAACGCCAAGGTCTGGCAGGTGACGCCCGAAGGCCGGGCGCGGGTGCTGGTGGAGAGCGACGCGCGCCAGCGTTTCACCTTCCTCAACGACGTGTTCGTCGCCCGCGACGGCCGCCTGTTCTTCACCGAGGCCTCCAGCCGCTGGGGCCTGGCCGACAACAAGCGGGCGCTGCTGGAGCATGGCGGCGACGGCGCCGTGTTCGTGCGCCACCCGGACGGCCGCATCGAGCGCGTGCTGGACGGCCTGGAGTTCGCCAACGGCGTGGTGCTGAGCGCGGACGAGTCCTACCTGCTGGTGGCGGAGACCGGCGCCTACCGCGTCACCCGCCTGTGGCTCGTGGGCCAGCGCGCCGGCCAGCGCGAGGTGCTGGTGGACGACCTGCCGGGCTTCCCCGGCGACCTGTCGCTGGCGCCGGACGGCAGCTACTGGTGTTCCTTCTTCTCGCCGCGCAAGCCGCTGCTCGACGCGCTGGCACCCTGGCCGTTCCTGCGCAAGGTGGCCTCGCGCCTGCCGCCGGCGCTGCTGGCCAGGCCGAGCCGCTACCCCCACGTGTTCCGCTTCGACGGCGAGGGGCGCGTGCTGGAGAGCCTGCAGGCGTCGCCCGACAGCGACCTGCCCAGCTTCAGCAGCGTGGTGCAGCACGGCGACGAGCTGCTGCTGGGCACGCCGGGCGGGGTCGGCGAGATCGATGCGGACCGCGCCTACCGGGTGCGCCTGCGCTGACCCGGGGCGGGCCTCGCGTCAGCCCTGGGCGAGCCGCGCGCGTACCTCGGCGTAGGGGTAGGCCTCCAGCGCGGCGAAGCCGGCGATCTGCCGCGCCTTGAGCTTGGTGAACAGCGGCACGCTGATGCCGCAGAGAAAGCGCGTCAGGCATTCGCCGCTCGGCGCCGCGCCGCTGTATTCCACGTGGCGCTGGCTGAAGTCGGCGCACAGGGCTTGCAGGTCCAGTTCGGCCAGCGGGCGCAGGGGCGGCGCCGGCGGCAATTGGGCGACCCGGCCCTGGCACACCGAGCAGTGCCCGCAGCGCGCCGGCGCGTTGGTATCGCCGAAGTAGGCGGCCAGGCGCTGGCTCAGGCAGCGGTCGCTGGCGAACAGGTCGAGCATGGCCTGGATGCGGCGGATCTCGCTGGCTTCCTGCTGCTGGAAGTAGGCGTGCAGTTCGCCGCTCAGTTGCTGCGGGTCGAAGTCCGGCCGGAGCAGGGCGTAGACCTCGGTCATCTGCTTGCTTTCCAGTTCGATCCAGCCGCGTTCCTGGAAGAAGTCCAGCGCCTTGACCACCCGCCCGCGCTCGGCCTGGTGCCGGTCGTACAGCGCGGCGAAGTCCACCGTGCACCAGGTCCGCGCCCGCGCCGAGGTGGCGACGATGGCCTCGACGAACTGGCGCCGCTCGCCCTCGAACTTGTCCAGCAGCGCCTCCGGCTCGATCAGGTACTTGAAGCGGTATTCGGCGAAGTAGGCGTAGCGCGGGGCGATGATGCCGCGCAGTTCCAGCTGCACCAGCAGGGTCTTGAGCGGCAGCTGGCGGATGTTGCTGTGCTCGGAGAGCTGGTTGAGCATCAGCTCCCACTGGCCGTCCGCCGCGCCGGCCAGCAGCTCGTCGAGCACCCGGCGGATGCCGTCCGGCTCGGGCGTGTCGCCGTAGACGAAGTTCTCCAGCACGTTGAGGCCGTCGCGGTTGGCCAGCACCAGGCAGTCGGACGGCTGGCCGTCGCGCCCGGCGCGGCCGATCTCCTGGCTGTAGTTCTCGATCGACTTAGGCAGGTCGAAGTGCACCACGTTGCGGATGTCGCTCTTGTCGATGCCCATGCCGAAGGCGATGGTGGCGACGATGCAGTCGACCTGGCCGTCCATGAAGCGGCGCTGGATCGCCTCGCGCGCCTCATGCGGCATGCCGGCGTGGTAGGCGCAGGCGCCGAGGCCGCCCCGGTCAAGCAGCTCGGCCACCTGCTCGGCGGTCTTCTGCTGGGTGACGTAGACGATGCTCGGCTGGCCGGCCCGGGCGCCCAGCCATTCGACCAGGCGGCCCTGCTTGTCGCGCCCGGCCACCGGCTCCACCAGCAGGTTGAGGTTGGCGCGGTAGAAGCCGGTGGTGACCACATCATCTGCGGAAATAGCAAACTTGCGCTGCATGTCGGCGATCACCGGCGGCGTGGCCGTGGCGGTGAGCAGCAGTACCTGGGGGATGGCGAACTGGCGCTGGTAATCGGGCAGCTTGAGGTAGTCGGGGCGGAAGTTGTGGCCCCACTCGGAGATGCAGTGCGCCTCGTCGACCACCAGCAGGGAGATTGGCACCTGGCTGATGAAATGGCGGAAGCGCTCGTTCTTCAGGCGCTCGACCGAGATCATTAGTATCTTCAACTCGCCGGACTTGGCCCTGGCCATGGTCTCGGCGACCTGTTCGCGGCTCTGCGCCGAGTCGATGCTGGCGGCGCTGATGCCACGGGCGTGGAGGAAGGCCAACTGGTCCTGCATCAGCGCCAGCAGCGGCGATACCACCAGGGTCAGGTGCGGCAAGCGTAGCGCCGGCAACTGGTAGCACAGCGACTTGCCCGAACCGGTGGGAAAGATCGCCGCCGCCGACCGCCCGGCGAGCACGGCATCGACCACCCGCTCCTGGCCGGGCCGCAGGTGGGAAAAGCCGAAGACGCTGGCAAGGGTATCGAGCATGGGACGAGGCCGGAACGAGGGAAAAGGCCGACGACCATAGCGCGCCGAACGGCCCGAGGCCAGGCCGATGGCGCCGTAGAGCGCCGCGCTCCGTAGGGTGCGCCGCGCACACCGACAGGCCGGCACATTGCCCCCGGTGCGCATGGCGCACCCTACGGCAGCCTCGTAGCCCGGATGAAATCCGGGACAAGGCGCCGCCCATCCCGGATTGCATCCGTGCTACTGAAAGCGTTGCTTTCATTCAATTCAATAAAAACGTTCAGGCAGCTCGGAGCTCGAGTCCGCGTCAGGAGGCCGAGTGGAGGTGTTGGGCTGGGGGACGCGAGGCAGGACGCCGAGCGAGTCACGAAGGACGGGGCCGCCCAGGCGGGGACGTCCCTTCGTGACCGGAGCGGCGCCGGAAGGAGGGAACCCCGCCGCAGGCGGGGCCGGATGTCGGGGTGTGCTTTCTTTGGCTTACTTTTCTTTGCGCCGGGCGGCGATCCGCAAACAAAGAAAAGTGAGTCGCCCGGGTGGGCGAAACCAGAAGCATCGAAGCACACAGAAATCGGCTGGAAACCCAAGCACCAGACCAACGCCGCCCCCGGATTTCATCCGGGCTACCTGTTACCGGTTCATCGGTGCGCACGGCGTACCCTACGAAGCAGCCCCGCGTCGCGAGTGCTGGGGCTGCTCATCGGCCGCTCAGATCTCCGGATCGATCGGCGGATGCTTGTGCCAGGCACTGCCGCCCGGCAGCAGCAGGTTCAGCGCCAGGGCGCTGATGGCGCACAGCGAGATGCCGGACAGGGCGAACTCCTTGCCGCCGATCACCATGCCGCCGATGCCGAACACCAGCGTCACCGACACGATGATCAGGTTGCGCGCCTCGGACAGGTCCACCTGGTGGCGGATCAGGGTGTTCAGGCCGACCACCGCGATGGAGCCGAACAGCAGGCAGAGGATGCCGCCCATCACCGGCACCGGAATGGCCTGCAGCGCGGCGCCGAACTTGCCGACGAAGGCCAGCAGGATGGCGAACACCGCCGCCCAGGTCATCACCTTGGGGTTGAAGCTCTTGGTCAGCATCACCGCGCCGGTCACTTCGGCGTAGGTGGTGTTGGGCGGGCCGCCGAACAGGCCGGCGGCCGAGGTGGCCAGGCCGTCGCCGAGCAGGGTGCGGTGCAGGCCCGGCTTGCGCACGAAGTCCTTGCCGGTGACGGTGCCGACGGCGATCACCCCGCCGATGTGCTCGATGGCCGGCGCCAGGGCCACCGGCACCATGTACAGGATGGCGCCGAGGTGGAACTCGGGGGCGACGAAGTTGGGCATGGCCAGCCAGGCAGCGGCGGCGATGCCGGCGGTGTCGAACACGCCGAAGATCGCCGCCAGGGTGCAGCCCACGGCGATGCCGGCGAGGATCGGCACCAGGCGGAACAGGCCGCGGCCGAGCACGGCCACCAGCAGGGTGGTGACCAGCGCCGGCATGGAGATGAACATGGCGGTCTGGTAGGGCACCAGTTCGGCGGCGCCGTCGCCGGTCTTGCCCATGGCCATGTTCACCGCCACCGGCGACAGGGCCAGGCCGATGGCGATGATCACCGGGCCGATCACCACCGGCGGCAGGATGCGGTCGATGAAGCCCGGGCCCTTGAGCTTCACGGCCAGGCCGAGGAAGGTGTAGACGAAGCCGGCGGCGACCACGCCGCCGAGCACCGCCGGCAGGCCGAACTCGCCCTTGGCGGCGATGATCGGGGCGATGAAGGCGAAGCTGGAGGCGAGGAACACCGGCACCTGGCGCCCGGTGGCCAGCTGGAACAGGAGGGTGCCGATGCCGGCGGTGAACAGCGCCACGTTCGGGTCCATGCCGGTGATCAGGGGCATGAGCACCAGCGCGCCGAACGCCACGAACAGCATCTGCGCGCCGGAGAGAATCTGCCGTGGCAGCGGGTCGTTGTACTCGCTCATGCTCAAGCGTCCTTCTGCTTGGTGCCGAAGATCTTGTCGCCGGCGTCGCCCAGGCCGGGGATGATGTAGCCGTGTTCGTTGAGCTGCTGGTCGATCGAGGCGGTGTAGATGGTCACGTCCGGGTGGGCGTCGCCCACCGCCTTGATGCCCTCCGGCGCGGCGACCAGCACCATGGCGCGGATTTCCTTGCAGCCGGCCTTCTTCAGCAGGTCGATGGTGGCGACCATGGAGCCGCCGGTGGCGAGCATCGGGTCGATGATCAGAGCCAGGCGTTCGTCGATCTCGGGCGCCAGCTTCTCCAGGTAGGTGTGGGCCTGCAGGGTCTCCTCGTTGCGGGCGACGCCCACGGCGCTGACCTTGGCCCCGGGGATCAGGCTGAGCACGCCGTCGAGCATGCCGATGCCGGCGCGCAGGATCGGTACCACGGTGATCTTCTTGCCGGCGATCTTCTCCACCTGCACCGGCCCGGCCCAGCCCGGAATCTCGTAGCTCTCCAGCGGCAGGTCGTTGGTCGCCTCGTAGGTGAGCAGGGCGCCCACTTCCTGGGCCAGTTCGCGGAAGTTCTTGGTGCTGATGTCGGCGCGGCGCATCAGACCGATCTTGTGGCGGATCAGCGGGTGGCGGATCTCACGGATGGGCATGCGGGGGTCTCCGGGGCGAGGATTTCTGGCTAGAGTAAAGCACTGCTCGTGCCGGAGTCGGGCGCAACCGGGGGACCGATTGTCGCGGCGGTGGATCGCACCGCAGCCTCCGGCGTGCAAGGCCGCGCAGTTTACCGCCTCCCCTGGGCGAGCGGTCAGAAAATCACCGGCGGGCTTGCCCTCGGGCGGGCATCTGAGTACCTTTGCCGCCCATTTTTCAGGCTATGTCCCGTTACGTGTTGGTGGCGCATCCTGCTTTTGTGGGAACGGCTGGGCGGCATTCCGATTGGCCGCGAAGTTCGCGGATAAATCCGCTCCCAAGGTGTGCGACAGCTAACGTGGATATGTCCATTTCTTAACCAGTTGCCTTTCTCTGCCCGGAGCCACCATGCCCGCCGATCTCGCCCACATCCGTCAAATCATGGCCGAGGCCGACTGCCTCTTCAGCGAGGCCGAGGTCGAGGCGGCCATCGAGCGCGTCGGCGCGGCCATCTGCGAGGAACTGGCCGAGCGCAACCCGGTGGTGTTCTGCGTGATGAACGGCGGCCTGATCTTCGCCGGCAAGCTGCTGACCAAGCTGAACTTCCCGCTGGAGCTGTCCTACCTGCACGCCACCCGCTACCGCAGCGAGACCACCGGCGGCGAGCTGTTCTGGAAGGCCAAGCCGGAAATCTCCTTCATCGACCGCGAAGTGCTGATCATCGACGACATCCTCGACGAGGGGCACACCCTGGCCGCGATCATCGAGTTCTGCCGCCACGCCGGCGCCAGCGACGTGCACACCGCCGTGCTGATCGACAAGGACCACGACCGCAAGGCCCGCCCGGACCTCAAGGCCGACTACGTGGGTCTGTCCTGCGAGGACCGCTTCATCTTCGGCTACGGCATGGACTACAAGGGCTACTGGCGCAACGCGGCGGGCATCTTCGCGGTCAAGGGGCTGTAATCGCTACGCGGGTTTCACCCGCCCTACCGTAGGGCGGGTGAAACCCGCGTTCGCTTATTCGGCCGCCGCCGGTTCCAGCCAGCTCAACGCCTTGGCCCGCGCCTGGCGCAGGTCGCGGGCGAAAGCGAGCCGCCCCGGCTCGCGGTGGATGCCGGCCCGGCGCAGCTTCAGGCGCAGGTTGGCCGAGGCGCCGCTGAGCACCAGGCCGACGCCCTGGCGGTGGTAGTCGCGCAGCACGTTCTCCAGGGCTGCCAGGGCGGTCATGTCGAGCATCGGCACCGCGCTCATCTCCACGATCACCACCTTCACTTCCGGGTTGAACCGGCGCAGCACGCTCAGGGCCTTCTCCGCCGCGCCGAAGAACAGCGGGCCGCGGATGCTGTAGGTCAGCACCGAGTCCGGTAGTTCTCCCAGCTGGCTCAGCTGCGGGCGCGGCAGCGGCCCGGCGTCGGTCAGCTCGCTCATGCGCTTGATGAACAGGCCGCAGGCCAGCAGCAGGCCGACGCCGACCGCCAGCACCATGTCGAACAGCACGGTCAGCACCAGGCAGGTCAGCAGCACCAGCACATCGCTGCGCGGCGCGATGCGCAGGGTGTGGATGACGTGGTGCGGCTCGCTCATGTTCCACGCCACCATCAGCAGCAGGGCGGCCAGCGAGGCCATCGGCAGCAGGCTGAACACCGGCGCGAGCAGCAGCATGGCCAGCAGCACCACGCCGGCATGGATGATCGCGGAGAGCGGCGAGACGGCCCCGGCACGGACGTTGGCGGCAGAACGGGCGATGGCGGCCGTGGCGGTGATGCCGCCGAACAGCGGCGCGACCAGGTTGCCCAGGCCCTGGCCGAGCAGCTCGCCGTTGGGGTCGTGCTTGCTGCCGGTCATGCCGTCCGCCACCACGGCGCACAGCAGCGACTCGATGGCGCCGAGCATGGCGATGGCGAAGGCCGGCGCCAGCAACTGGCGGATCAGCTCGAAGGACAGCACCAGTGGCTGGCCGTCCGGCCCCGGCAACTGCCAGGGCCAGGCGAAGTCGGGCAGGAACGGCGGGATGCCGGGGTGGCTGACGCCGTCCAGGGTGTAGCTGAAGCGCTCGCCCAGGGTCGCCACCGGCAGGCCGGCGGCCTCCAGCAGCTGGGCGACCAGCACGCCCACCGCCAGCGCCGCCAGGTGGCCGGGCACCTTCGGCACCAGCTTCGGCCAGATCAGCAGCGTGGCCAGGCTGGCGGCGGCGGTCAGGCCGTCGCCGGGGTGGAAGTCGGGCAGCGCCTCGGCGAGCAGCTCCAACTGGTCGAGGAAGTGCTGCGGCGTGGCCGACAGCTGCAGGCCGAGCAGGTCCTTGATCTGCAGCACGGCGATGACGATGCCGATGCCGGCGGTGAAACCCAGGGTCACCGGGTAGGGGACGAACTCGATCAGCTTGCCGGCGCGCAGCAGGCCGAGGGCGATGAGGATCGCCCCGGCGAGCATGGTGCACAGCAGCAGGCCGCCGAGGCCGTATTGCTGGCTGATCGGCAGCAGGATCACCACGAAGGCCGCCGTGGGGCCGGAAATGTTGAAGCGCGAGCCGCCGGCCAGGGCGATCAGCGGCGCGGCCACCAGCACGGTGTACAGGCCGTGCTGCGGCGCCACGCCCACCGCGATGGCCAGGGCCATGGCCAGCGGGATGGCGATGATGCCGACCGTCAGCCCCGCGATCAGGTCGCCGCGCAGGGCGTGCCGGGAATAACCGATGGCCAGGACCTGGCGCCAGGCGGCGAACAGCGGAGGTAGAGACATCGCGGGGCTCCAGCGGGGACTGTGCGCATTATAGGGACGAAGGCCTCCGGCTTGCCCGGCTGGATGCGCTGCTTTAGTCGCGTTGAGCCGCGCCACGGGCGGGGGTAAACTGCCGGCCCCGTAATGCCCGCCAGCTGGAGAGCGTGATGCGCAAAGACAAGAAACAGGTGATTGGCGAAGAGATCGGCGACGACGCGATCAAGCTGTTCCTCGCGGTCGAGCCGGCCGACGACACGCCGCCGTCCCTGCACAAGCTGGTCAAGGCCTACCGCAGCCTGCGCATCGACGACTTCGAGCGTTTCCTGACCTTCTTCAGGGAGGCAGGTTACGACCTCGACGCCCGGGATGCCAAGGGCAACGACTTCGTCGCCCTGATCCAGGACCAGCGCCTGGCCGAGCCCTACATCGACGCGATAAAGGCGGCAAAAGCCTGACCTTCGTAGGAAAAATGACCGTCTGCCCCAGGTTCGTGCATTTTTTGCGGCTGGGCGAGCGGCAATAGTGGTATCGTGCGCGCCGGAAAACTCTCGACCCGGCGCCCCTGCTGGGCTGGCGCGTCTGTCGCGCGCGGGCGGGAAGTGAAGAATTGAACGCGCGGGCTGCCCACAGGCAGTCCACGCCGGACGAGGTTGCTCGGCATCGATCAGGCCAAGTCATCGGCCATGGTACGAGCCCTCCGAAGCTCCAGACACTTGTCTGGCTGTCAGTGATTAGACGCCGATGCGTGGCTCAAAAGGCCGATGCCAGCGGCTTGGTACTGCAGATCTTGGAGAAGCGTTAATGACGCAAGTCAATCACGAAACTGTGGATGTGCTGCTGGTCGGCGCCGGCATCATGAGCGCCACCCTGGCGGTGCTGCTCAAGGAGCTGGACCCGAGTCTCAAGCTGGAGATCGCCGAGCTGCGTTCCTCCGGCGCCATCGAGAGTTCCAACCCGTGGAACAACGCCGGTACCGGTCACGCCGGCCTCTGCGAGCTGAACTACACGCCGCAGGCGACGGACGGTTCGATCGATATCAAGAAGGCCGTGCAGATCAACGCACAGTTCGAGGTTTCCCGGCAGTTCTGGTCCCACCTGGCCGGCAAGGAAGGCTTCGGTTCGCCGCGCAGCTTCATCAATTCCGTGCCGCACATGAGCTTCGTGCGTGGCGAGAAGGATGTCGGTTTCCTCAAGAAGCGCCATGAACTGCTCAGCCAGCATCATGCCTTCGAGAACATGGAGTACACCGAGGACCAGGCCGTCATGGCCGACTGGATGCCGCTGATGATGGAAGGCCGCGACCCGGCCGAACGCATCGCCGCGACCCGCGCCGGCAACGGCACCGACGTCAACTTCGGCGCGCTGACCAACCAGTTGCTGCAGTTCCTCTCCGTCCAGGGCGGCACCACCCTCAGCTACAGCCAGAAGGTCACCGGCCTGGCGCGCAGCGGCGAGGGCTGGACCGCCCAGATCAAGAACACCAAGACCGGCGAGCAACGTGAAATCGGCGCGCGCTTCGTCTTCCTCGGCGCCGGCGGCGGCGCGCTGCCGCTGCTGCAGATGTCCGGCATCCCGGAAGGCAAGGGCTTCGGCGGCTTCCCGGTGAGCGGCCAGTGGCTGCGCTGCGACAACCCCGAGGTGGTCAAGCAGCACCAGGCCAAGGTCTACAGCCAGGCCGAGGTGGGCGCGCCGCCCATGTCCGTGCCGCACCTGGACACCCGCGTGGTGGACGGCAAGACCTCGCTGCTGTTCGGCCCCTACGCCGGCTTCACCACCAAGTTCCTCAAGTTCGGCTCGTTCCTCGACCTGCCGCTGTCGGTGCGTCCGAGCAACATCGGCCCGATGCTGGCCGTGGCCCGCGACAACATGGCCCTGACCCGCTACCTGATCAAGGAAGTGCTGCAGTCGCCGGAGCAGCGCCTGGAGTCCCTGCGCAAGTTCTACCCGAACGTGAAGGCCGAGGACTGGCGCCTGGAGATCGCCGGCCAGCGCGTGCAGATCATCAAGAAGGACGCCAAGAAGGGCGGCATCCTGCAGTTCGGCACCGAGCTGGTGGCGGCCGAGGACGGCTCCATCGCCGCGCTGCTCGGCGCCTCGCCGGGCGCCTCGGTGACCGTGTCGATCATGCTCAACCTGATCGAGCGCTGCTTCGCCGACAAGGCCAGGGGCGAATGGGCCGCAAGGCTCGCGGAAATCTTCCCGGCGCGCGAGAAGGCGCTGGAAGACGATGCCGAGCTGTATCGCTCGGTCGCCGAGCAGTGCTCCAAGGCCCTGCAGCTCGCCTGAGCGTAGGGCGGGTGCAACCCGCGTGTTGCCCCATGAAAAGCCGCCCTCGGGCGGCTTTTTCGTTGGCGATGCCCCCGTTAGTGTTGTAGTGCTCTGAGCCCTTCTGGATCCCCGCATGCGCGGGGATGACGGTTTCGGAAGAAATTAGAAACTCCACCTTCTACCTCGTCATTCCCGCGCAGGCGGGAATCCAGAGGCAGGCAGCTACAGCGTTCAGCTAGAGGGGCTTGACCGCGCGATGTGTAGGGCGGGTTAGCTGCTTGCAGCACGCAACGGGGACATAGCCTTTTCGTTGCCGGCCTCAGGCGGCCAGCGCCGGGCTCGGGCGCGTGCCGACGCGGCGCGGGGTGACCAGCACGTCCAGCGGCAGCGCCTGGCCCAGCCACTGGGCGCGCAGCTCGCGCACCTCCACCCAGCCCGGTTCGCCCGGCAGCTCGCGGGCCTCGCGCAGGGCGCGGCAGGTGCCCGAGGCATCCAGCAGGGCGAAGCGGCGCATCGGCGCGCGTGGCATGAGCAGCGACCACAGACTCATCATGGGGCAATCCTCCAGGGCGACAGCAGCCTTATCGCACGCCGAGGTGACAGGGCCGTGACAGGAACCGCCCGGCTGCGGCGGAGGTCAGAAACACAGCTGTCGACGCAAGCGGAGCGGCAGGTATACTGCCGCGCATTTTCCGCCGCCACCTTTCTGGAGATCGTCATGAAGAAACATCTGCTGTTCGGTCTGGTAGCCGCGCTCGGCGTTGCGCTGGTCGGTTGTGCCCACAGCCCCCAGCAGCTGCGTCCGCAGCCCAAGCTCACGGTGGCGCTGGTGCCCGTCGGCCAGGGCCAGCCGGTGGTGGTGCGCGTGGTCGACGGTCGCGCCTCGCCGGTGCTCGGCACCCGCGGCGGCCTGTACCCGGAGACCAGCAACATCAGCGTGCAGTCCCAGGACATCCTGCCGCGCCTGCAGGCCGAGGCCGAGGCGGCGGTGCGCCTGCTGGGCTTCACCCCCAGCCCCAACGCCTACAACGCCCCGCAGCTGACCCTGACCCTGGCCGACCTCAAGTACCAGTCGCCGAAGGAAGGCTCCTACGTCACCGAGGCCGACATCAGCGCGAGCATCCGCGCCGACGTGCAGAACAGCGCGCGCCGCTACAGCGGCCGCTACGGCGCCTCGCTGAACCAGCGCTTCGGCATGGCGCCGAACCAGGAGACCAACACCAAGCTGGTGTCCGACGTGCTGAGCGACGCGCTCACCCGCGCCTTCAAGGACCCGACCATCGGCCAGATGCTCGGCCAGCAGTAAGCGCCTCCCATAAAAAAGCCCGGCATATGCCGGGCTTTTTTATGGCCATGTCCAGGCTGGTTGCTGCACACCTTGTGGGAGCGGATTTATCCGCGAATTTCGCGGCTGAAGCCGCTCCCACAGAAGCGATTGCGTCGCCAACACATAACGAGGACATAGCGAAAAAAGCTATATCCCCGTTGCGTGTTGCAGACGAAGCGGCCTGCCTGGAGCCCCCGTAGGGTTGTTGGGCCACAGGCCGTAACCCACCCTACGCGTTGCGCGAGCAAGCCCCTCTATCTGAACACTGCGGCTGCCTGCCCCTGGATTATTCCCCTTCGGGCCGGCGCAAGCGCTGTCCAGCGATTCGCTGCTGTCCCGCCTGCGCGGGAATGACGGTTTCGGAAGCAATTCCATCCCCCTACCTCGTCATCCCCGCGCAGGCGGGGGGCCAGAAGGGATCAGGGCACTACAACATCTGACGGGGACATTGCCTTTTTATGGCCATGCCCAGGCTGGTTGTTGCAACCTTGTGGGAGCGGATTTATCCGCGAATTTCGCGGCTAATCGGAATGTCGCCCAGCCGCTCCCACAGAAGCAGGATTGCGCCACCAACATGTAACCGATCCTGCTTTGTAGGAGCGACCGAGTGGTGGTCCGCGAACAAGAGCAACGAAGCGAAGCGGAGCAACAGCCGCAGGCTGGCGCGAAGGGCGACCGTAGCGAGTCAAGTGGGGCGAAGCCAGAAGCAGCAGGCCACTCGGCCATCGTCTGAACGGCGGAGCACCGACAGAGACCGCCCGGATTTCATCCGGGCCACGACTCGTTGCCGGTACATCGGTGCGCACGGCGCACCCTACAGGGCTCAGGCCGCCTCGGCGTACAGCTCTGGTAGGCTGAAGCCGGTGCGCTCGTCGATGTCCGGCAGGTCGTAGTGCTCGTGGCCGCCCAGGGCGCAGTAGACCAGCCAGTGGTGGTCCTGCACGTTGATGGAGAGTTCGTCCACCACCGCCTCCACTTCGTCCAGGGAGTCGATGAGGTAGTCGTGGTCAACCGGTTGCGGGTTCAGCATGGCGGGTCCTCCGCTGTTATGGATATTGCTCTGTCACGTCAGTGACCGATGAGTCACAAGTGGAGAGACAAACCCTAGGCCAGGTTGGTGACGTTTTTCAGACAGATTCGCGATTAGCCCTGTCGCTCGTCGGAAACGGAACTTATAACCCGCACGCTTCCAGTAGACTGCCGCCCGCCGTAGCCGCGCCCTGGCGCCGATCCAGCGAAACACCGCCTCGATCTGGTGCGCCGACGAAAGGCTGCAAGGTTGGCGCCAGAGCCTCCGGGCCGCTCATGCCCGCTGCTGGTGCCGGTGTTTTCCTGTCGATGGTGCATCGTTTTCGTCGTTGAGGTGATTCGCGTGTCTCTGCAGTACCTCTGGAACCTGTTTTCGACTTACCCCGCCCAAGTGCTCAACGGTCTGGCCCTGTTCTTCGCCCTGGCCGGCGGCTGGCTGCTGCTCGCCACCCGGCTGCGCGAACAGCGTGCCGGCGTGCGTCTGGCCTCCGACTCCGAGCTGGACGAACTGGACGCCGACGCCAGCCTGCTGGACGAGCGCACCCAGCGCATCAACCGTTTCTTCTACGCCTTCGGCGGCGCCACCCTGGCGGGCGCGCTGGCGCTGTCCTGGTTCAGCACCGGCTTCTGATTCATCCCGCGCAAACGAAAACGGCAGCCCTGGGCTGCCGTTTTCGCATGTGGGCGCCATTCAGAGCGGCAGGCCGGCCCTGACCCGGTACTGGTTGCGCACCGGCGTGGCGTACTGGCGGATCAGCCAGGGACGCTGTTCGGCGGGGCAGGCGGCCATGCGCCGCTGCCACTCGGCGCGCGCGGCGGCCACCTCGGCGGCGGGGAACTGCTGCTCGGCCGTCGGTACCTGCAGCGCGGGGTCGCGTTCCTCCCACTCGGCATAGGCCAGGTAGTGCACCGGGAACAACCGGTAGCCGCCGAGGATGTGGCGGTCCATCAGCGCTGCCAGCTGCTTGGCATCCTCGAAGCCCTCGCGCACCGGCGCGCCGAACTGCACGTGGACGCGGCCCTTGTAGCCGGTGATGCCGAGCGCGATGCTGGCGTCGTCCTCGCCCGGGGCCTTCTCGTAACCGCCGGTGGTGGCGCGGATCTGCAGCTCGCGGGCCTTGGCCAGGTCGCAGGGGTCGTACTCGTAGCTGATCGACACCGGGATCAGGTTGAGCGCCGCCAGGGCCTCGGCGAACGGCTCGTCCTTGCGGCTCATGTGGAACATCTTGAGGATCGCCGAGTCGGTGCGGTCGTCGCCGTCCTTGGCCCGGCCCTCGGCCTGGGCGATCCAGATCGAGTGGCCTTCCTCGCGGATGGAGTGGTTGATGTAGGCCGACAGCAGCTGGAAGGCCGCCAGCTTCTCGCGCCGCCCCGCCACGTTGCGATGCACGATGAAGCTCTTGTTCAGGCGCATCAGGTCGCTGACGAAGGGGCGCTGCAGCAGGTTGTCGCCGATGGCGATGCGCGGAGTCGGCAGTTCGGCGTGGAACACCGCGTAGTTGACGAAGGCCGGGTCCATCACGATGTCGCGGTGGTTGGCCATGAACAGGTAGGGCGCGCCCGCCTTCAACTGCTCCAGTCCGGCGAAGGTGATGCCGTCGGTGGCGCGCTCCACGGTGCGGTCGATGTAGGGCTCGATGCGCGCCTGCAGGGCGTCCACCGATTCGATGCCCGCCGTCTCGCGGCGCAGGCGATGGGCGATGAGGGGCTTGAGCAGCCAGCCGAAAGGCCCGGCCAGGAGCGGGAAGCGGAAACGGGTGAGGATGCCGAGGAAGGTGTCGTCGCTCAACAGGCGCGCCAGGACGGCGGGGACTTCGTGGTCGGCGTAGGGTCGGATCGAGTCGAATTCGCCCATCATGTTCTCGTGGTCAGGCTGCTCGGAATGCCCATGGCGGGCTGGCAAATAGGCCGGCGATTATAAGGCCAATCGCGCCTCCGGGCGGAGGGTTCCGCATGCCTCGTGCCTGGCGACGAGTCGATTGGCACGCGCCAGTGGGCGCAGGTCGAATGGGAGGGTGGCGTTGTTTCACTCACCCGCAGCCTCGGGATCGGGTTCGATGAGGTGGGTTTTGCCGGCGGCCAGAAAGATCGCCTCCAGCTGGGCGCGGCGGCGTTTGCCCCAGTCGATGGTTCTGAAATCGATCCTGCTCAGGCAAGGGAGCGTGGGCAGGAAGGAAAAACGCTCCGCCTGCAGGTGGGTATTGATCTCTTCGAGCACCAGCGTTTCCAGGCTGGGCAGGGTCTGCAGCACCTCCGGGTTGTCCCAGATTTTCAGACGCTTCAGTTCGAGATGCTTCAGGGCGGCCATGTTTGCAAGGCTGGGCAGCTGCTGCAGATGCGGTGCTCCATGGATTTTCAGGACTTCAAGGCCTGAAAAATCTGCCAGGGCATCCAATGTGTCGAGTTTCCTGAGAGAACTCAGAAATAGTGCTTTCAGGCCACGGCGATTCAGGACCGCGAGGTTCCCGGGCGCAGTGCAGCCGTCCAGTGTCAGTGCGCTCAGGTCAGGCAGTGAGTCGAGCAGTTCATCCGCCGCGATGCGCGAACCACCGGCATAGAGGCTTTGCAAGCTGTGGCAGTCGGCCAGGGCTTCCAGCCCGCAGAAGTCGCCGTACAGCTCCAGGGTGCTCAGGTTCTTGAGGGCGGGTAGAAAGTCCAGGCTGACGGATTTGCCGCCCTTGAGTGTCAGGGCCGCCAGGTCCAGTTGCATCAAAGGCGAGATGACCCGGGCCTGGGCCAGGCTGATCTCCAGCTTGCGCACATGGCGCAGCGAAGCCAGTGCTTGCAACTCTTCGTCGCTGTAGCTCTTTTTGTCCGCGACTGTCCATACCTGCAACCCCAGGTCCGGGCGCCTGGAAAAGACCTGCCTATCCAGTTCGAAGAGGTGCTCCAGCGCCTCGAAGCCGAAGGTGAAGCCAATGTGGCCACCTTGCCTTATCTGTGACCCAGCCTCTGCGATCGATGCAGATGTCCATGGCAGGCCGTTCATCGAGAAGGGGCGGTCAGCCTCATTCATTTTCTGGCTCCTCAAGCGGGGCGGATTCGATCGAATGGCTAGGGCTCGCAGCGATAGCTCGCGAACTCGACGAGCCGCTCGGTGAGCGAGCGCTCCTGCCACCGGATATCGAGAATGACCCACCGATCGCTCTCGCGGCGAAGGACGACGGTGTCCGTCCAGTGAAAGTCGTCGTAGGCGAGCCGGGCGGAGACACGGGCCGTATCGCCCGCGACGCTGGCCTGGGTGGACAGGAGGGACTGGGCTCCTTCCGGCCAGAGGAAAAAGGGGCTCTGGTCCAGCATGTGGGGCTTCATGTCCGCCGGCACCAGGCGGGCACAGGATTCTTCATAGGCGCGTTGCGCTGCCAGGGCGGTGAACAGCTCCTGCCCCAGCAGCGGTTGCACCCGAGCCGCTTCCTTGTCCGGGTCGTTCGAGGGGGTGTGAATTGCCCAGGCGTAGAAGTCCTGGACGGTACGTTCGGGCGAGTCGTGGGCCATGCTGCCGAATGGGATCAGCAGCAGGAGTATCGCCAGCAGGAAGCGACAGTCGTGCATGTGTGTCCTATGGCTTGAGTTCGGTATCACTGTTGGAGTGGTCAAGCCGAAGTTCCAGGGTGGTCATAGAAGTCGTCGTATTCGCGGTAATGGTTCGCGGCGAGCACGAATCTTTCGATCTCCTCCTGATTCGGTTCCCTGGGGATGGATGCGTTCTCGATAACGCCGACCAGAGTCCCACTCTCGAACCACGGGTACAGATCGAGGTCGCGTAGCGCGATGGGCAGATACCCACCGTGCCTGCATTCGTACACCTCGTCGTCCGGCATATCATCGACCTCATCTTCGTCGATGAAGAAGAACCGGGCCGAGTGAGGGTCGCTGTTCCATTGCTTGCGATTGACATATATCCAGCAATTCATGTCATCGCCCTCGGCGATTGTCGTGTTGATCAGCTGCTTCAGGCTGTCACATTGAATCATGACGAGTCTCCCTCCCTGGGCGTGGCGTTTGGTTGATGGGGCGACGGTTGCCGCGGCTTGCACGTGCACGCCGATAGTTTGAGTGGTTTGAGAAACCCAGACAGTGAAGCGGCAAGTGAAAACGAGATATTCACCGGGACGAGCGCATCGTCCAGCGCCATGAGAACGATGAGCGAGCGATTCCTGCAGGCAACGGGCTATCGGCCCTCCGACAAGCTACTGTTCCACAAGGGATTGTCAGACGCCACGACGAACCACATGGAGACTGCGATGCTGGAAACACAGCTGTACCAGTGCCCCTACTGCTGGGAGACGGCCGAGGCTGTACTCGACCTGTCGGCCGGGGATCAGGAGTATGTGGAGGACTGCCCGGTGTGCTGTCGGCCGATCCTGTTCGACCTGCGCACCGATGGCGTGGAGTGGTCGCTGGACGTGCGTGGGGAGAACGAGTGATGCAACGCATCTACGAGCCGCAGGACCTGCTGGAGGCGGAGCTGTTGCTGGGCATGCTGGCCAGCGAGGGGGTGGAAGCGCACCTGGCCGGGCGCCATCTGCTCGGCGCGGTGGGCGAGCTTCCGGCGCTGGGCCTGCTCGCGCTGGTGGTTGAGGACGAGGACGCCGAGCACGCGCGGCGGCTGATCGCCGGGTACAATGCCGCCGCCCCGTTGCCCGGCGAGGAGCCCGAGGGCTGCCCCGGCGTGCTGCTTTGCTAGTTCAGTCGGTACTGCCCTGCCCATGAGTGGACGCTACGCCCTGTTTCGCTGGCCCCAGGCCATTTCCGGCCTGCCGGGTTTTCCCGAGGGTTTCCCCCAGCGCTGGAACCTGGCGCCCGGCGCCCAGGTGCTGTTCATCCACCAGCCCGAGGGCGAGCTGCAGGCCGCGGCCGGGCGCTGGGGGCTGACCCCCGCCTGGCTCGACGATCTGTCGAAGGCGCCCGCCCATGCCCGCGCCGAGACCCTGGCCGAGCAGCCGATGTTTCGCGAGGCGTTCCGCCAGCGCCGCTGCCTGTTGCCGGCCAACGGCTTCTATGAATGGCGTGGCCAGGCCAACCGCAAGCGCCCGTACTGGTTGAGCAGCGAGGGGCTGCTGTACTTCGCCGGCGTCTGGGAGGCTTACCCGACGGCGGGGCAGACCTACCTCAGCGTGGCGATGATCACCGCGCCGGCCAGCTATCTGCGCCGGCCCATCGTGCTGGACCAGACCGCCACCCGCGCCTGGCTCGACCCGCAGACCCCGGTCGAGCAGTTGCAGGCGCTGCTGGCCGCGCCGCAGCCGCCACTGCGCGAGCGGGCACTGGCGACCCTGATCAACGATCCGGCCTTCGACGGGCCGGACTGCCTGACCCCGGCGTGATGCCGCCGGTGCGTGCGGCCTAGGGTCTGTACGAAAAGTCGTCGAGCGAAGGTCAGGCGAGGGCTAGGCGCCCCCACAAAAACGGGTGAGGAAGCGGACTGGGCTCGCATGCGAGTTTACGAGCTGTAAATGAGCATTCCGAACCCGTTTTTAACGAGGCATCACCGAGCGCAGGCACTTTTCGTACAGAGCCTAGGTCTCGCGGTATTCGGGGCGTTGCGCCAGTCCTTCCTTCAACAGTTCCACCAGCAGGCGCACCTTGGGCGAGAGGTGGCGCTGCTGCGGGTACATCGCCCACACGGCGGTGTGTGGCGGGCGCTGCTGCGGCAGCAGGTCGACCAGCGCGCCGCTGCGCAGGTGCGGCTGCACGTAGTAGTCCGGCAGCTGGCACAGGCCGAAGCCGCGCAGGGCGGCGTCGAGCACCGCTTCGCCGCTGTTGCAGCGCCAGTTGCCCTGCACCCGCACGCTCAGTTCGCGGCCGTCCTGCTGGAAGCTCCATTGCTCGCTGCTGCCGATCAGGCAGTTGTGCCGCGCGAGTTCGGACAGCGAGTGCGGCCGGCCGTAGCGCTCCAGATAGGAGGGTGCCGCGCACAGGTGCATGACCCGTGGCGCCAGGCGGGTGGCGACCAGGCGCGAGTCGGGCAGGCGGCCGAGGCGGATGGCCAGGTCCAGGCCGCCGTGGAGCAGGTCGAGGGTCTGGTTGCTCAGTTCGATGTCCACCCGCAGTTGCGGGTGGCGGGCCATGAAGTCGTTGACCAGTGGCACCACGAAGCGCTCGCCGTAGGCCACCGCGCAGGTCATGCGCAGCAGGCCCTTGGGTTCGCCGGCCAGGTCGCCGACCGCGCGCAGGGCTTCCTCGCGGGCGTCCTGCAGGCGCTGGCAGTGCTGCAGGAAGGTCTGCCCGGCCTCGGTCAGCGCCACCTTGCGCGTGCTGCGGTAGAACAGGCGGGTCTGCAGGCGCTCCTCGAGGCGCGCCACCTGGCGGCTGACCTGGGAGGTGGACAGCCCCAGGCGCTGCGCGGCGGCGGCGAAGCGGCCGCATTCGGCCACGGCGACGAACTCGTCCAGCCCTTCCCATCCGCTCATGGATTATCCCTGTCTGGCAATAATGTTTTGCTGTTGCCTGGGATTATCCAGTAAATCGCGGAGGTCTACACTCTCCGGCACTTTTCATCCGCTGGAGAACGTCCATGATCAAGTCCCGTGCCGCCGTCGCGTTCGGCCCCAACCAGCCGTTGCAGATCGTCGAAGTGGACGTCGCCCCGCCGAAGGCCGGCGAGGTGCTGGTGCGCATTGTCGCCACCGGTGTCTGCCACACCGACGCCTACACCCTGTCCGGCGCCGACTCCGAGGGTGTGTTCCCGTCCATTCTCGGCCACGAGGGTGGCGGTATCGTCGAGGCCGTCGGCGAGGGCGTCACTTCGGTGAAGGTCGGCGACCACGTGATCCCGCTGTACACGGCCGAATGCCGCGAGTGCAAGTTCTGCAAATCCGGCAAGACCAACCTGTGCCAGAAGGTGCGCGCCACCCAGGGCAAGGGCCTGATGCCGGACGGCACCAGCCGCTTCAGCTACAACGGCGAGCCGATCTACCACTACATGGGCTGCTCGACCTTCTCCGAGTACACCGTGCTGCCGGAAATCTCCCTGGCCGTGATCCCCAAGGACGCGCCGCTGGAAAAGGTCTGCCTGCTCGGCTGCGGCGTCACCACCGGCATCGGCGCGGTGCTCAACACCGCCAAGGTGGAGGAGGGCGCCACCGTCGCCATCTTCGGCCTGGGCGGCATCGGCCTGGCGGCGATCATCGGCGCGAAGATGGCCAAGGCCTCGCGGATCATCGCCGTCGACATCAACCCGGCCAAGTTCGACGTGGCCCGCGAGCTGGGCGCGACCGATTTCGTCAACCCGAAGGACCATGACAAGCCGATCCAGGACGTGATCGTCGAACTCACCGACGGCGGCGTTGACTACAGCTTCGAGTGCGTCGGCAACGTGCAGCTGATGCGCGCGGCGCTGGAGTGCTGCCACAAGGGTTGGGGCGAGAGCGTGATCATCGGCGTGGCCGGCGCTGGCCAGGAAATCAGCACCCGTCCGTTCCAGCTGGTGACCGGCCGCGTCTGGCGCGGTAGCGCCTTCGGCGGGGTGAAGGGCCGCACCGAGCTGCCGAGCTACGTGGAGAAGTCGCAGAAGGGCGAGATCCCGCTGGACACCTTCATCACCCACACTATGGGCCTGGAGCAGATCAACGAAGCCTTCGACCTGATGCACGAGGGCAAAAGCATCCGCACCGTCATCCATTACTGAGGAAATACCGTGCGGCCCGCTGGCCGCGCGGATTGCTCGCAGGGTGCGCGGGGCCGCCCAGGTCGTGCGCACCACAAATCCATCGGTGCGCGCGGCGCACCCTACGGAGTGGGGCCATGACCCTCGAAATCGTTTCCAGCAACAAGAGCTTCGGCGGCTGGCACAAGCGCTACCGCCACCGTTCCACCGCGCTCAACTGCGACATGGTGTTCGCCGTGTACCTGCCGCCGCAGGCGGAGCAGGGCGCCAAGCTGCCGGTGCTGTACTGGCTGAGCGGCCTGACCTGCACCGACGAGAACTTCATGCAGAAGGCCGGCGCGCACCGGCTGGCCGCCGAACTCGGCCTGATCATCGTCGCGCCGGACACCAGCCCGCGCGGCGAGGGCGTGCCGGACGACCCGGACAAGGCCTGGGACTTCGGCCTCGGCGCCGGCTTCTACGTCAACGCCACCCAGGAGCCCTGGGCGCGCCACTACCGCATGTACGACTACGTGGTGCAGGAGCTGCCGGCGCTGATCGAGGCCAATTTCCCGGTTACCGACAAACGAGGTATCTCCGGCCACTCCATGGGCGGCCACGGTGCGCTGATCTGCGCGCTGAAGAATCCGGGGCGATACCGGTCGGTGTCGGCCTTCTCGCCGATCACCAACCCGCTCAATTGCCCCTGGGGCGAAAAGGCGTTCTCCCACTACCTGGGCGACGACCGTTCGCGCTGGCGCGAGTGGGATGCCTGCGCGCTGATTGCCGAGGCGACGGAAAAGCTGCCGCTTCTGGTCGACCAGGGCGACCGTGACGACTTCCTCGAAGGCCAGCTCAAGCCCCAGGCGCTGCAGGCCGCGGCCAAGGCGGCGGATCATCCGCTGACCCTGCGCCTGCAGCCGGGCTACGACCACAGCTACTACTTCATCGCCAGCTTCATCGATGATCACCTGCGCCATCACGGCGAGGCGCTGAACCGCTGAACCACGAGGGGCGCCAACGATCAGGTCAGGTGTGGTGCCGTAGGGTGCGCCCTGCGCACCGAACGCTCTTGGTGCGCATGACCAGGCGGCCCCGCGACACCCTACCGACGCCTGGCTGACAGGCTTGGCCCCACTGGCGCCCCTCGCTCACGGGCGACTCAGAAGTCGTAGCGGGTGGTCAGCATCACGTTGCGCGGCTCGCCCCAGGAGTAGGTGCTGTAGAAGTCCATGAGGGTCACGTACTTCTCGTCCAGCAGGTTGTCCACGGTGAGCGTGGCCGAGAGGTTGTCGCTGACCTGGTAGCGGGCCATGACGTTGAGCAGCCAGAAGTCGTCCTGGCCGAAGTCCTGGTAACGGTCGAGCGGGGCGTTCCACACCGAGCCCCAGGTGCGGTCCTGCCAGCGCGCGCCGCCGCCGAGGGTGACCGGCGACAGCGCGCCACGCAGCTGGTAGGTGGTCTGGACGCTGAACTGGTTTTCCGGCTCCAGGGTGGAGATCTTCTCGCTGTCGAGGCGGGCGATCTTGTGGGTGAAGCCGGCCTGCAGGTTCCAGCCCTCCGCCAGCCTGCCGGAGATCTCCGCCTCGTAGCCCTTGGTCCTCACGCCCTGGACCGCCTGGTAGGCGACCTCGCCGGTGCCGGGCACCGTGCCCACCGCTTCGCCGTAGTTGTCCTGCTTGATCTCGAAGTAGGCCAGGCTGGCGTTCAGGCGGCCATCGAAGAACTCGGCCTTGAAGCCGGCCTCGTAGCTGTCGCCTTCCAGCGGGTCGAGGGTTCTGGAGTCCAGGTCGCGGATGCTCTGCGGCTTGAAGATGCTGGTGTAGCTGGCGTAGGCCGAGAGGTTGTCGGTCAGGTCGTAGACCAGGCCGGCATAGGGCACCGGCACGCCGCTCTCGCGGATGTCCTCGCCTTCGTAGTCGGACACCCGGACGCCGAGGATCGCCTTCAGGTCGTCGGCCAGGTTCAGGCGAGTGGCGAGGTAGGCGCCGCGTTCGCGGATCAGCTCGTCGTTGATCCCTGATGGTTCACCCCATTCTGGCTCCGGCACCTTGCCGTTCCACCCGTAGTAGTCGCTCACCTCGCCGTCGTAGGCGTAGCCCCAGTAGCCCTTGCCGTCCCATTCGCGGCGCGCCAGGCTGCCGCCGACGACCAGCTCGTGCTCCCGGCCGAAAGCCTGGAAGGGGCCGGACAGGTAGGCGTCGACGGCGTCGCTGACGGTTTCGCCGGTGTACTTGCCGGTCCACATGCTGGCGCCCGTGCCGGTGGTCGGGTCCGGATTGCCGGCGGCCGCCGAGCCCAGAGTGGCGTAGTAGCCGTTGATCTGGTGGTTGAGCTGCAGCTTGCCCAGCCAGCCGTTGGCGAAATGGTGTTCGAGGGTGGCGAACACTGTGCGGGTGTACTGCTCCCAGGTGCTCCACTCGGCGGCGTTGCTGAACGAGCGGGAACGGTCGTTGAAGTTGCCGTTGGCGTCGAAGATGGGGTTGCCACCCCAGGTGGAACCTTGCGGCAGGTTGTCCTGGTAGTCCGCACCGAGGGTCAGCAGGGTGTCCTCGCCGAGGTCGGCCTCGAGGATGCCGTAATAGATGGTGCTTTCGCGGCTGTAGTTGTCCCGCACGCTGTGTTTCTTCTGGTGGGCGGCCACCGCCCGGCCGCGCAGGTTGCCGGTCTCGGTCAGCGGGCCGGAAACGTCCAGCTCGCTGCGGTAGGTGTCCCAGCGCCCGGCGCCCAGGCTCAGGTGGCCCTGGAAGTCGTGGGTGGGTTTCTTGCGGATCAGGTTGATGGTCGCGCCCGGGTCGCCGCTGCCGGTGAGCAGGCCGGTGGCGCCCTTGAGCACCTCGACGCGGTCGTAGATGGCCATGTCGCTGAGCGTGTTGCCCGCCGAGTAGGCCGAGTTGCGGGTCATCGGGACGCCATCGTACTGGAAGTTGTCGATGCTGAAGCCGCGGGCGAAGTAGACATTTCGCTCGCTGTCGAAGGTGACGATGCTGATGCCCGGGGTGTGGGCCATCACCTGGTCGATGGAGTTCAGGGCGAAGTCGTCCATGTGCTGGCGGGTCACCACGCTGATCGACTGCGGCGTCTCGCGTGGCGTCAGCACCAGGCGGGTGGCCGTGGCGATGGTGCCCGGCGTGTAGGAGCCGCTGTCCTCGGTGATGGTGCCGAGCTGGTTGCTGACGATGCTGGTGGCGCCCAGCTCCAGCGCGCCGCTGCCGTCACCGGCAGGGATCAGCTGGTAGCGGCCATCGCTGGTCCGCACGGCCTGCAGGCCGCTGCCGGAGAGCAGCAGGCCGAGGCCTTCCTCGACGCCGTAGTGGCCGTCGAGCCCGGCGCTGGACTGGCCGCGGGTCAGCGCCGGGTCGAACGACAGCACCACGCCGGCCTCGCTGGCGAAGCGGGTCAGCACCTGGCCCAGGTCGCCCTGGGCGAGGTGGTATTCGCGGGCGTCGGCATCCTGGGCCTGGACGGCCAGCGGGGCGCTCAGCAGGAGCGCGGAGCAGAGCAGCGCGTGGCTCAGCCCGACGCGCAGCGGGTGTAGGGGAAAGGGGATGCTCATGGTCGTGTTCTCTGTTTGGTTGGCGGGTGGGCATGGGGCCCACCTCCCCAAGTCGTACGAGAACGCGAAGAAATATCATTCGAGATGATTTTTCATGTTTCCACCGGCACCACGCTGACCCAGTAGCGGGTGCGCCGCTCGATCCGCACCGGCAGGCTGTCGGCCAGGGCACGCAGGGCCTGGTCGGTGTCGTCGAGGGCGAAGGTGCCGCTGATGCGCAGGTCGGCGATCGAGGGATCGCAGCGCAGCAGGCCGGGGCGATGGCGCGACAGTTCGGCCAGGAAGCGGTCCAGGCGCTGGTCGTTGGCCACCAGCAGGCCCTTGCTCCAGGCGTCGTGGCCGGCTGCCAACGGCTCGACCCGGCCCGCGCCGCGGGCGTCGAAGCGGCACTGCTGTCCGGCTTCGAGCAGCACGGGCGAGCCCTGCTCGGGGACGATCCGCACCCGGCTGTGGAACACCGCCACCGTCACGCCGTCGTCGGCCAGCCTCACCGAGAAACGGGTGCCCAGCGCCTGCACCAACCCGGCGGGGGTCTGTACCGCGAGCGGGCGGCCCAGCGGGTCGGGGTGGGTGGTCAGCAGCAGCTCTCCCCGGCGCAGCACCAGCAGACGTTGTTGAGGGCTGTAGCGGATGTCCACCGCGCTGTCGCTGTTGAGCTGCAGGCGCGAGCCGTCGGCGAGCAGCGTGTCCGTGCGCTCGCCGATGCCGCTGCGCCGGTCCGCCAGCCAGGCCCGCTCGTGGACCGCGCGGCTGCCGACCCAGCCCAGGGCGCCGGTGCCGGCGAGCAGAGCGAGGGTCTTGAGCACGGCGCGGCGATTGCGGTCGGCCAGGCCGAGGGCGTGGCGGGCCAACGGCCCCGGCATGTCGCGCAGGCGCGATTGCAGGCGTTCGGCCTGCTGCCAGGCCCAGCGGTGGAGCGGCTCCGCGTCCAGCCAGGTCTGCCAGGCCAGCTGGTCCTCGGGCGTGACGTCCTCGCAGGCCAGGCGGCTGTACCACTGGGCGGCCTGCTCCAGGGCCATGAGCTGGCGAGGGTCGAGGGACGGCACGTCAGGCGTCCAGCTGCAGGTGGTAGAGCATGCAGTGCTGTACGGCCCTGGCCATGTAGCGGTTGACGGTGATCAGCGAGACGCCGAGGCGCTCGGCGATGTGCTTGTAGGTCATGCCCTCCAGCTGCGACAGCAGGAAGGCCTGGCGCACCCTGGGGCCGAGTCCGGCGAGCATGGCGTCCAGCTCGCACAGCGTTTCCAGCAGAATGGCCCGGGTCTCCTCGGAGATGTCCTGCGCCTCGGGGCGCTCGGCCAGCGCCTGCAGCCAGGCCTTTTCGAGTCGCACGCGGCGGAAGTGGTCGATCATCAGGCGCCGGGCGATGGTCGCCAGGTAGCCCTTGGGCTCGCGCACCTCGCTCAGCCTGCTGGAGGCGTCCTCGGCGCTGAGCACTCGCACGAACACGTCCTGCACCAGGTCGGCGGCCAGGTGGCGGCAGTCCACCCTGGGTTGCAGCCAGCCTCGCAGCCAGCGGTGGTGGTCCTGGTAGAGGCGGCCGACCTGGGCCTGGAGGGCGGGAGTGGGCGAGGTCATGGGTCTCGGTTCAAATGAGAATTTTTATCATTCTAGGGGCGGCGCGAGGGTGGGGACAAGTCCGGCTGCGGCGCGTCGCGACGCATTCGCGCTAGAATCCGGCCGAATTTCAGCAAGGCGTTCCCATCATGCGCATCGGTCACGGCTACGACGTCCATCGTTTCGGCGAAGGCGATTTCATCACCCTCGGCGGGGTGCGCATCCCGCACCGGTTCGGGCTGGTCGCCCACTCCGACGGCGACGTGCTGCTGCACGCGCTGTCCGACGCGCTGCTCGGCGCGGCGGCCCTGGGCGACATCGGCAAGCACTTCCCGGACACCGACCCGACCTTCAAGGGCGCCGACAGCCGTGCGCTGCTGCGCCACGTGGTCGGCCTGATCCGGGCCAAGGGCTACGCGGTTGGCAACGTCGACGCCACGATCATCGCTCAGGCGCCGAAGATGGCGCCGCACATCGAGACTATGCGCGCGCGTATCGCCGAGGACCTGCAGGTGGAGCCGGACGCGGTCAACGTCAAGGCCACCACCACCGAGAAGCTCGGCTTCACCGGGCGCGAGGAGGGCATCGCGGTTCACGCCGTGGCGCTGCTGATCAAGGCATGACCGAACTGCAACTGCTGGGCCCGCACGCCCATGGCGAGGCCTGTGGCCGCGCCGTGCTCAAGGCCACCGCTGAGGACTTCCAGGTCGACGAGGTGCTGGACATCCCCCTGGCCGGCGAGGGCGAGCACCTCTGGCTGTGGGTGGAGAAGCGCGGCCTCAATACCGAGGAAGCGGCGCGCCGCCTGGCGCGGGCGGCTGGCGTGTCGCAGCGCAACATCAGCTATGCCGGGCTGAAGGATCGCCAGGCGCTGACCCGCCAGTGGTTCAGTCTGCACCTGCCGGGCAAGGCCGATCCGGATTTAAGTGCCGCCGAGGGCGAGACCCTGGCCATCCTCAAACAGGTGCGGCACAAGCGCAAACTTCAGCGCGGCGCCCATGCGGCGAACGGTTTCACCCTGCGTCTGACCGACCTGCGGGCCGACCGCGAGGCGCTGGAACAGCGCCTGCAGCGCATCCGCGAGCAGGGCGTGCCCAACTACTACGGCCTGCAGCGCTTCGGCTGGCAGGGCGGCAACGTGGCCGATGCCCGCGCCTTCGCCGAACGCGGGGAGCTGCCGGAGCAGCGCAACCTGCGCTCGCGGCTGCTCTCGGCGGCGCGCAGCTTCCTGTTCAACCGCGCCCTGGCGGCTCGGGTGGAGGAGGGCAGCTGGAACCAGGCCCGGGTCGGCGACCTGCTGGCCTTCACCGACAGCCGCAGCTTCTTCATGGCCGGCGAAAGCGAGTGCGACGATCCGCGCCTGGCGATCCTCGACCTGCACCCGACCGGCCCGCTGTGGGGCGAAGGCCCGTCGCCGGCCGGCGGCGTCGCGCAGGCACTGGAACAGGGCATCGCCGAGGCCGACTCGGCGCTGGCCGCCTGGCTGGCGAAGGCGGGCATGGCGCACGAACGGCGAATCCTGCGCCTCCCCATCGCCGACCTGACGTGGCATTATCCCGAGCCTGAGATAGTGCAACTGCAATTCGTCCTGCCGGCCGGTTGCTTCGCCACCGTCGTGGTGCGCGAACTGGTCGATCTGCTGCCGGCAGGGCAGACGGACTCTCCATGCGAATTCTGATTTCCAACGACGATGGGGTAATGGCTCCCGGCATCGCCGCGCTGCATGGCGCGCTGCAGGACTATGCCGAATGCACCATCGTCGCCCCCACCGAAGACAAGAGCGGCGCCAGCAGCTCGCTGACCCTGGACCGCCCGCTGCATCCGGCGACCATGCCCAACGGCTACATCGGCCTCAACGGCACGCCCACCGATTGCGTGCACCTGGGCCTCAACGGCCTGCTGGAGCAGGTGCCGGACATGGTCGTGTCGGGCATCAACCTGGGCGCCAATCTGGGCGACGACGTGCTCTATTCCGGCACCGTGGCGGCCGCCCTCGAAGGGCGTTTCCTGGCCCGGCCGGCCTTCGCCTTCTCGCTGGTCTCGCGGCGCACCGACAACCTGGCCACCGCCGCCTACTTCGCGCGCAAGCTGGTGGAGGCGCATGAGCAGCTTGACCTGCCGCCGCGCACCGTGCTCAACGTCAACGTGCCCAACCTGCCTCTGGACCGCATCCGCGGCATCCAGCTGACCCGCCTGGGCCACCGCGCCCGCGCCGCCGCGCCGGTGAAGATGGTCAACCCGCGGGGCAAGGAGGGCTACTGGATCTCCGTGTCCGGCGACGCCGAGGACGGCGGCCCTGGCACCGACTTCCACGCCGTGCTGCAGGGCTACGTGTCGATCACGCCGCTGCAGCTCGACCGCACCCTGCACGAAGCCTTCGACGGTCTCGGCGGCTGGCTGGAGGGCCTGGTCTGATGCGCGGCCAGGATCATCTGCAGCGCCAGGGCGTCGGCATGACCTCGCAGCGCACCCGCGAGCGCCTGATCGAGCGGCTGTACGAGGAAGGCCTGTCCAACCCGCGCGTGCTGGAAGTCATCCGCCGCACGCCGCGCCACCTGTTCGTCGACGAGGCCCTGGCCCATCGTGCCTACGAGGACACGGCGCTGCCCATCGGCCACAACCAGACCATCTCCCAGCCCTATATCGTCGGCCGCATGACCGAGCTGCTGCTGGCAGGCGGCCCGCTGGACAAGGTGCTGGAGATCGGCACCGGCTCTGGCTACCAGACCGCCGTGCTGGCGCAACTGGTGGAGCGGGTGTTCTCGGTGGAGCGCATCCAGTCGCTGCAGGACCGGGCCAAGGAGCGCCTGGTCGAACTCAAGCTGCGCAACGTGGTGTTCCGCTGGGGCGACGGCTGGGAGGGCTGGAACGCCCTGGGGCCGTACAACGGCATCATGGTCACCGCGGCCGCCGCGGAAGTGCCGCAGGCGCTGCTGGATCAGCTGGCCATCGGCGGGCGCCTGGTCATCCCGGTCGGTGCCGGGGAGACCCAGGAGCTGGTGCTGATCGTGCGCGAGGAGGACGGCTACAGTCGCCACGTGCTCGACCTGGTGCGTTTCGTGCCGCTGCTCAACGGCCCGCTGGCCTGAGCGGCGGGGCGTTCCTGCATCACAGCGCGCGCGCCGGACGCTGGCGATGCCGGATAAATCCGGCACAATGCACCACATTCATTTCAGGAATCACCGGCAAAGGGAGCAGGGGTTGAGTCTCACGAGCGGACAGCGGCGCAAGCGCCCGGCGAGGTATGGCCTCGGGGCGGTGGTCTTCGCGGTGATACTGTCGGGCTGCGGCAGCTCGCCTTCCACACCCGTGCAGGTGGTGGATCGCACCCATGGCGGCCAGGCGCGGCCGCAGGCAACCGCTGGCCAGTACATCGTGCAGCCGGGCGACACCCTCTATTCGATCGCCTTCCGCTTCGGCTGGGACTGGAAGGCCCTGGCGGCGCGCAACGGCATCGCCGCCCCCTACACCATCCGCCCGGGTCAGAGCATCCGCTTCGACCAGCAGGGCAGTGCGCCGGTGGCGGCCCAGCCGAGCAAGCCGCCGGTGGTGAGCACGCCGTCCACCCCACCCAGGACTTCCACCCCGCAACCACCGGCGCAGACCCCGCCGCCGGTGGCGACGCCAACCCCTTCCCAGCCACCGGTGAGCCAGCCTCCGCCCACGGCCAGCACCACGCCGGCCACCCCCGGCAAGGTGCAGACGGTGCCCCGTTCCGCGACCGGCTGGGCATGGCCCGCCAGCGGCGTGCTGATCGGCAAGTTCTCCTCAAACGGGAGTTTGAATAAAGGCATTGATATCGCTGGAGAATTGGGCCAGCCTGTTTTGGCTGCGGCTGATGGTGCCGTCGTGTACGCCGGAAGTGGTTTACGGGGCTACGGCGAACTGGTGATCATCAAGCACAGCGATGCCTACGTAAGCGCCTACGGACATAACCGCAGGCTGCTGGTGCGGGAGGGACAGCAGGTCAAAGTCGGACAGCATATCGCCGAAATGGGATCCACGGGCACCGACCGGGTGAAGCTCCATTTTGAGATTCGCCGCCAGGGCAAACCGGTGGACCCCCTGCAATATCTGCCTCGCCGTTGACTCTGCAGACCAGCCTGCTCCATGCGTAGGAGGAGCGGGCTTTGGTGTTGCCAGGGAGTCTTCCAGCTACTCATCAGGTGCGCGGTTATCGGCGGCAGGTCGGCCAGGAGGCTGACTTGGGGGGCCGGTTCTCTCTGATGTGAAACTGGGTCAGGCGCCGCCAGAGCTTGTTGTCGAACTCAGCACAGGACAACAACAATGGCACTCAGTAAAGAAGCGCCGGAGTTTGACGTCGACGATGAGGTTCTCCTGATGGAGCCCGGCATCGTCCTGGACGAAATGACAGAGGAAGCCGAGCTGTCCCTCGCCAGCGCCAAATCCAAGAACTCGAGCACGACTCTCAAGCAGCACAAGTACATCGACTACACCCGGGCGCTCGACGCGACCCAGCTGTACCTCAACGAAATCGGTTTCTCCCCCCTGCTGACTCCTCAGGAAGAAGTGCACTTCGCGCGCCTGGCGCAGAAGGGCGATCCTGCGGGTCGCAAACGCATGATCGAAAGCAACCTGCGCCTGGTGGTGAAGATCGCTCGACGCTACGTCAATCGCGGTCTGTCGCTGCTGGATCTGATCGAGGAAGGCAACCTCGGCCTGATCCGCGCCGTGGAGAAGTTCGACCCCGAGCGTGGTTTCCGTTTCTCCACCTATGCGACCTGGTGGATTCGGCAGACTATCGAGCGGGCGATCATGAACCAGACCCGCACGATACGTCTGCCGATCCACGTGGTGAAGGAGCTGAACGTCTACCTGCGCGCGGCCCGCGAGCTGACCCAGAAGCTGGATCACGAGCCTTCCGCGGAAGAGATCGCCAACCTGCTCGAAAAGCCGGTGGACGAGGTCAAGCGCATGCTCGGCCTGAACGAGCGGGTCACCTCCGTGGACGTGTCCCTCGGCCCGGACTCCGACAAGACCCTGCTCGACACCCTGACCGATGACCGGCCCAGCGACCCCTGCGAACTGCTGCAGGACGACGATCTCTCCGAGAGCATCGACCAGTGGCTGTCCGAGCTGACCGACAAGCAGCGCGAGGTGGTGGTGCGCCGTTTCGGCCTGCGCGGCCACGAGAGCTGTACGCTGGAGGAAGTCGGCCAGGAGATCGGCCTGACCCGCGAGCGGGTGCGGCAGATCCAGGTCGAGGCCCTCAAGCGCCTGCGGGAGATCCTCGAGAAGAACGGCCTTTCCAGCGATGCCTTGTTCCAGTAGTCCGAACGCTTTCTGATGTACCCCGAGCCCGGCCAAGCGCCGGGCTTTTTCATGGCTATGTCCCCGTTAGTTGTTGCACGCCTTGTGGGAGCGGATTTATCCGCGAATTTCGCGGCCAAGGCCGCTCCCACAAGAGCAGGATCGCACCACCAACACATAACGGGTACATAGCCTTTTTCATGGTCGCGTGGCCAACAGGTAGGGTGCGCCGTGCGCACCATCGAGCCAGTTCATGACCTCCCGGTGCGCACGGCGCACCCTACGAGCACGGACATATCCGAGGGGCGTGTAGGTAATTGCTTACACGGGCTGTAAGCGATTGCAGTCTGAATGCGCTGGTTGAGAGCCATTCTTATCTGATGATTTTTAGTAAGTGATTGAAAATATTTGATTTTTATAAGGATGCGTCGAGTGCGAGAGGAAGTTTTCCTCCACCCGGTGGCCTTGTCGGGCAGTGAGGAAACGCTACTATGAGGTCGTGCCTAGGGATGAGGCGCGGGGGCCAGGACGGCGACCAGGGAACCACTGCGGGACGCAGTTCATCAGGATGATGAAAGGATTCTCAGGGAGTAGGGAAGAAAGAGTGGGCGGCTAACACCGCCCCTTTTTTTGCCTGCGATTTGCCCATGACGGAAAAAGGCCGCTCCAGCGAGGAGCGGCCTTTTTCGTTTTCGCCGGGCCAAGGTGGGCCGGCTGGTCGGTCACACCAGGGGATCGCCCACATGCAGGATCTTCATGGTGTTGGTCCCGCCGGTGCCGTGGTAGCTGTCGCCCTTGGTCAGGATGACCCAGTCGCCGGGCTGGACCACGCCACGCTTGAGCAGCTCGTCCACCGCCGCCTGGCTGACCTTGCTGGCCGGCAGGGCGGCGGGGTCGAACGGCACCGTGTAGACGCCGCGGAACAGCGCCACGCGCGCCTGGGCCTCACGATGCGGGGTGAAGGCGAAGATCGGGATCGAGGAGCGGATGCGCGACATGATCAGCGGGCTGTAGCCGCTCTCGGTCAGGCTGATGATGGCCTTGACCCCGGGGAAGTGGTTGGCGGTGTACATGGTGGCCAGGGCCACGCTCTCGTCGCAGCGCTCGAAGGTGCGACCGATGCGGTGGCTGGAGCGCTGGCTGGTCGGGTGCTTCTCGGCGCCCAGGCAGACCCGGGCCATGGCCTCCACGGCCTCCACCGGGTACTCGCCGGCGGCGCTCTCGGCGGATAGCATCACCGCGTCGGTGTAGTCGAGCGCGGCGTTGGCCACGTCGGACACTTCCGCGCGGGTCGGCATCGGGCTGTGGATCATCGACTCCATCATCTGGGTCGCGGTGATCACCGCTTTGTTGTAGCGGCGGGCGTGGGCGATGATCTTCTTCTGGATGCCGACCAGTTCGGCGTCGCCGATTTCCACGGCGAGGTCGCCGCGGGCCACCATCACCGCGTCGCTGGCGCGGATCAGGCCGTCCAGCGTGGCATCGTCCGCCACGGCCTCGGCACGCTCGATCTTGGCCACCAGCCAGGCATTGCCGCCGGCCTCGGTGAGCAGGTTGCGGGCGTAGTCCATGTCGGCGGCGTCGCGCGGGAAGGACACGGCGACGTAGTCCAGTTCCAGTTCGGCGGCCAGCTTGATGTCGACCTTGTCCTTCTCGGTCAGGGCCGGGGCGGTGAGGCCGCCGCCGCGCCGGTTGATGCCCTTGTTGTCCGACAGCGGGCCGCCGATCTCGACGCGACAGTGCAGCTCCTCGGCACCCTTCAGCTCGACGCGCATGACCACCCGGCCGTCGTCCAGCAGCAGCTCGTCGCCGACGTCGCAATCCTGGATCAGCGCCGGGTAGTCGATGCCGACCACTTCCTGATTGCCTTCGGTGCGCGAGTGGGTGGACGACAGGCGGAACAGGTCGCCTTCCTTGAGCTCGATGCGCTTGTCGGCGAACTTGGCGATGCGGATCTTCGGCCCCTGCAGGTCGCCGAGCAGCGCCACATGGCGGCCATGCCTGGCGGCCAGCTCGCGCACCAGGGTGGCGCGGGCCCTGTGATCGTCGGCCGTGCCGTGGGAAAAGTTCAGTCGGGCGACGTCGATGCCGGCGACTATCAGCTGCTCCAGCACCTCCGGGGAGCTGCTGGCCGGGCCGAGGGTGGCGACGATTTTGGTGCGGCGCAGGGTCATGCGGTAACTCCAGTTGGCATAGCGTGCGGGGAGGCTACTACGGCCAGTCACTGTAGTCATTGTTCGCCTGTACTACCTGGCTCTGCAGAAAAAGCGTCGGTGGCCGATACACTACTCACTGGAGGATTTTCATCATGCGAACCCTTGTTCTGATTCTGGCCCTGGTCGCCCTGGCCGGCTGCACCCGGATCTCCCTGGACCGCCACATGGACCAGGCCTACCGGCACTACAACGAAGGCGATTGCGAGCAGGCGCTGCTCGACCTGAGCCGGGCCGAGCGCACCAGCCGCTCGCGGCGCTACCTGCAGCCGGAAATCTCCCTGCTGCGTGGCCAGTGCCTGGAACGGCAGAGCCTGTTCGTCGACGCGGCGCAGACCTACGAATTCATCGTCAGACGCTACCCCACCAGCGAATACGCCTATCGCGCGCATGCCAGGCTGGAGACATTGCGACAGCTCGGGCATCATCAGGCACCCGCGCCGGCCAAGGCGTCGCCCGCGTCGCTGTGACGCCGGCGTCGCGCCAGAAGGAAGGGCCGCGCCACGCTCGTCGCAGGAGGGAGCCCATGCGTCACCTGATCCTCATCGCCCTGCTTCTGCCCGGCTTCGCCGGCGCGGAAATCTACCGCTGGACCGACGCCCAGGGCCGCGTGCATTTCGGCGAGAGGCCAGGCGGCGAGGGCGCGCAGCAGGTGGAGGTGAAGCCCCAGGTGGTGGAACGCGACGAGGCCACGCGCGAGCGCGAGGAGCGCTCCAGGAAATATTTCGACGCCCGCCGCGAGGAGAAGTCGGTGGCCGATGGCCGGGTCGCCGAGGCGCGCGCCGAGCGCCGCCAGGAGTGCGCCGAGCTGCGCAGCCGCCTGGAAAGGATCCAGCGCGACCAGCGCTATTTCTCCACGGCCCCGGACGGCACCCGGACCTATGCCAGCGCCGAGCAGATCGACGAGGCGCGCAGCCGTTTGTCGTCTCGCATCGCCGAGCGGTGCGACTGAGTCTGGTAGAGCGGCGGCTCAGCGGCCATACTCGGGGTCCTTCCATAGCGATTGGCCATCATGCACACCCAGCGCCGCATCGAACGCCACCAGCTGCCGTACTACCTCAAGGTGTTCAACCGCATCACCGACAAACCCATGGGCTACATCGGCAACGTCTCGCTGGACGGTCTCATGCTGATCAGCCAGTACCCCATGCTGGTCAACGCCCGCTTCGACATGCGTCTCAAGATTCCTGGCCGCGACGGACGCATCCATAACGTCGACTTCGCTGCCAACTGCCACTGGAGCCGCGAGGACATTACCCCCGGCACCTACGACTCGGGTTTCTCCCTGGCCGCGCCGCCGCTCGAATACGTCGAGATGGTCGCCGCGCTGCGCAGCTACTTCAGCTTTCGCCCGCTGGCCGCGTCGGCCTGACTGAGGTCTATCAGGCAATCGTCGGCAGGACGATCTCGTCGCTGCGGCGGATGCCCGCCGTCATCTCCCGGCACAGGTCGAGGAACTCGCGCATGGCGGCGGTCTGGTACTTCTGCCGGTGCCAGATGAAGTAGAACTGGCGGGTGAGGTCCAGCGCCGGCGTATCGACCGGTACCAGGCTGCCACGGCGGAAGGCGTCGCGCAGCGCCAGGCGCGAGATGCAGCCGATGCCCAGTCCCGACTCCACGGCGCGTTTGATCGCCTCGGTATGCTCCAGCTCCAGGCGGATGTTGAGCTGTGCCGGATGGTGGCGCATCGCCTGGTCGAAGGTCAGCCGCGTGCCCGATCCCTGTTCGCGCAGAATCCAGGCTTCGCGGCTCAGCTCCTCCAGGGTCGCCGTGCCGCGCTCGGCCAGTGGGTGACGGGGGGCGCAGAAGACCACCAGTTCGTCCTCCACCCAGGGCTGCACCTCGATGTCCGGGTGCTGGCAGTCCCCCTCGATCAGGCCCAGGTCCAGCTCGTAGTGGGCGACCTGCTGCACCACGTTGGCGGTGTTCTGCACGTGCAGCTTGAGGCGGCATTCCGGGTGGCGCTGCATGAAGTTGCCGATCAGCAGGGTGGCCAGGTAGTTGCCGACGGTGAGAGTGGCGCCCACTTCGAGCAGGCCGTAGCCGGTCTTGCCGCTGAGCAGGAGTTCCATTTCCCGGGCCTGGTCGAGCAGGGCGACGGCCTGGGGCAGCAACTGGCGGCCGAGGGCATTGAGCGAGAGGCGCTTGCCGGCGCGGTCGAACAGCTGGCAGTCGGATTGCCGCTCCAGTTCGCTGAGCGACGTGCTCGCCGCCGACTGGGACAAGGCCAGGGATTCGGCCGCGCGCGACACGCTTTCCTGCTTGGCCACGGCGACGAAGACTTCCAGCTGTCTGAGAGTGAATCGCATATCTATATAACCAATAATCGTTATCTTGATAATTCGCTTAACAGATATTGTGACTGCCTCTAGAATGGCGCGCAACGCTGCCGGCCCCGGCAGAGGATTGCCCGCGAAATCGCCAACCATTGACCTGACTCAACAGGTCGGATGCGCTATCCGGCAATCTGACTACCGAGACTTTTGAGGACCTACCGCATGAGCAACATGAACTCGGAACGCGTACTCAGTGTGCATCACTGGAACGACACCCTGTTCAGCTTCAAGTGCACCCGCGACCCGGGCCTGCGCTTCGAGAACGGCCAGTTCGTGATGATCGGCCTGATGCAGCCCAACGGCCGCCCGCTGATGCGCGCCTACTCCATCGCCAGCCCGAACTGGGAAGAGAACCTGGAGTTCTTCAGCATCAAGGTACCGGACGGCCCACTGACCTCGCAGCTGCAGCACCTGAAGGAAGGCGACGAGATCATCATCAGCAAGAAGCCCACCGGCACGCTGGTGCTCGATGACCTCAACCCCGGCAAGCACCTGTACCTGCTCAGCACCGGCACCGGCCTGGCGCCGTTCATGAGCGTGATCCAGGACCCGGAAACCTACGAGCGCTTCGAGAAGGTGATCCTGGTCCACGGCGTGCGCTACGTGAACGAAGTCGCTTACCGCGAGTTCATCACCGAGCATCTGCCGAACAACGAGTTCTTCGGCGACGCGCTGAAGAACAAGCTGATCTATTACCCGACCGTGACCCGCGAGCCGTTCGAGAACCAGGGCCGTCTGACCGACCTGATGCGTAGCGGCAAGCTGTTCCAGGACATCGGCCTGCCGCCGATCAACCCGCAGGACGACCGCGCCATGATCTGCGGCAGCCCGAGCATGCTCGACGAGACCAGCGAAGTGCTCGACAGCTTTGGTCTGAAGATCTCCCCGCGCATGCGCGAGCCGGGCGACTACCTGATCGAGCGCGCCTTCGTCGAGAAGTAAGCGCCAATCGCTGCAAAGACAAACCCGCCTTCCGGCGGGTTTGTCGTTTCAGAGCCTGTTCACGATCCGATGTGTGGGAGCGGCTTCAGCCGCGAAGCTTTTCTGTGCCATCTCGGTTCGCGGCTAAAGCCGCTCCTACCTGCTGCTCTCGCGAGAGCATGAACAGTCCCTCAGTGCTCGCAGTGGCCTCAACCCGGCACCACTTCCAGCACGCGGATGCGACCCGGTTCCGGGTAGTGCCAGCGCACCTGCACGTCCCACAGCCGCACGCCGTAGCGCCGCTCCGGTTCCGGTACCTGATAGGCGGGGCGCGGGTCCTGGGCCAGGCACTGCTCGATCAGCTCCACCAGCGGCTGGCCCAGGCGCAGGGCGTTGTCGCGGGCCTGGCGCAGCGCCATGTCGTCCCACTCCAGCACTACCCGGGGCGGCGGGGCGTCGGCCATGCGGTTGACGGCCTCGGGCACCTGGTCGGCGTAGGGCACGTAGGGCTTGATGTCCAGCACCGGCGTGCCGTCCAGCAGGTCGATGCCGGACAGCCACAGGCGGCCGGGTTCCACTTTCTCCAGCTTCACCACGGACTGGCCGATGCCGTTGGGCCGGTGGGTGGCGCGGGTGGCGAACACGCCCATCGAGGCGTTGCCGCCCAGCCGTGGCGGGCGCACCTTCAGCCGTGGTTTTTCCTCCAGCGCCTGGTGGAAGAGGAACAGCAGCCACACGTGGCTGACCTGCTCCAGGCCTTCGACGGCCTCGGCGCGGTCGAACGGCGGCACCAGCTCCAGCACGCCACGGGCGGCCGGAGCCAGCTGGGGCTGGCGCGGAATGGCGAACTTCTCCTTGAAGCAGGAGCGCAGGAAGCCGATGGGCGTGATGGTGTGCTGCATGATGTTCCGCGACGATCAGTTGCCGCGCCTGCTCTCGATCTTGACCAGGCGATTGCCCTGCAGGCGCAGGAAGTAGTACATGCCGTTCTTCGGCCCGTAGATCCATTCCTCCAGTGCCACTTCGCTGACGAAGCCGTATTCGTCGACCACCTCGCGGTAGCCGAGGAAGTCGCGGCTGACCGGCTCGCCGCACTTGGCCTGCACCTGGCTGGAGGTCTCGTCCAGGCTGATCAGCTTGCTGCCGCAGCGCAGCGTGGAGCCGGCTTCGGCCTGGGTGGCCAGGAGCAGGCAGAGTATCGGCAGCGTGTGCCTGGAGAGCATGTCGAATACCTGAGAGTGAGTCAGTCGGCGCGCTTGGTTTCGATGCGCACCAGGCGGTTGCCCTGGAAGGTGAGGATGCTGAGCATGCCGTTGTTGGGGCCGTAGACCCATTCCTCGATCACCAGTTCGCGGTCGCCGTAGACGCCGCCGGTGTAGCCCACCAGGTCGCGGTGGGCGGGCGTGCCGCACTTGCGCTCGACCTCGAAGGCGCGGTCGCCTTCGTTGACCAGCTTGCTGCCGCAGCGCAGCGTGCCCGCTTGCGCGAGGCCGCAGGCCAGGGTCAGGGCGGTGAGCCAGAAGTACCTTTTCATCACATGCTTCCCAGGTGCAGGGTCGTGGACACGCGGTCGCCAGTGTCTTCCTTGTTCAGGCTGACATCGAGCAGATAGATGCGCTGGTCCTCCAGGCCGCCGCGTTCCACGAGATAGTCCTTGATGCTGGCCGCCCGCGCCTGGCCCAGCCGGCGCAGCAGCAGCTCGCTGCCGACCCAGGATTGCAGCACGGCGTCGCGCATTTTCTTCGTACGCTCCTCGTCCGGCAACTCGCGCCACTCCGCCGGCGGCTGCTGTTTCAGGCGGGCGCGGTAGATGCCCTCCAGCAGCGCGGGCTTGTCGTCCTCGTCGACCACCAGCAGGGTGGGCTCGGCGGGCACCGTGTCGCCGCCGCGCTGCAGGATCTTGTACTGGGTGTTCTGGTATTCCAGCTCCAGGCGCTTCTCCGCCAGCAGCGGTCCGTCGCCGGCCTGGGCGCTCACGCCCTCGACCTCCAGGCGCAGCACCGGGCGCTCCTTGAGCGCCGCGGCCAGGGTGTCCAGGGACTTCTGCGCCGCCTCGTCCAGCTCGCTGCTGCCGGCGGCGAACTGGACCTGGCTGAGGTCGGTGTCGCTGCCGCCGACCAGGCCGGCGATGAACTTGAAGGGCGCCTGGGCCGCGCGCAGCACCAGGTTGCGCAGGGTCTGCCAGACGATGGGCATGACGCTGAACTGCGGGTCGTTGAGGTTGCCCTGCACCGGCAGCTGGATGTCGATGTTGCCCTTGGTGTCCTTGAGCAGGGCCACCGCCAGGCGCACCGGCAGGTCCACGGCGTCCTTGCTGTCGACCTTCTCGCCCAGCTGCAGGTCTTCCAGCAGCAGCTTGTTCTCGGCGTTGAGCTGGCCCTTCTCGATCCGGTAGTGCAGGTCGAGGTTCAGGCGCCCCTTGCGGATGCGGTAGCCGGCGAACTTGCCTGAATAAGGGGTGAGGGTGGTCAGCTCGACGTTCTTGAAGCTGGTGGCGATGTCCAGGCTGTTCATCGGGTCGAACGGGGTCAGCTTGCCCTGGATGCTGACCGGTGCGTACTTGTCGACCTTGCCCTTGACGTCGACGCTCGCCGCCTGCGGGCTCTGGTTGTCCAGGGTGCCGATGCGGCCGTCGAGCTGCTGGATGGCGGTGGCGAAGTTCGGCATCAGGCTGAAGTCGGCGAAGTTGGCCGAGCCGTTGCGGATGTCGATTCCGCCGATGCGGATCGGCAGCGGCTTGCCGGGCTCGGCCGGCTTGGCCTCGGGGTCGGCGGGCTGGGCGATGATCAGGTCGTTGACGTTGGTGGTCAGGTCTTCGTTGATGACGAAGCGGGCGTAGGGCTGCTGCAGATCGACCTTGCCGATCACCAGGCCTTCGCCGTGCCGGTAGTCCAGCCCCTCGACCACCAGTTGCTGCCACTTGAGGAAGTCGCGGTTCTTCAGGGTGTCCAGGGTGTGCAGCTGGTTGACCTCGGCCCGTCCGCTGACGCCGAAGGCCAGCGGCTCGACGCTTTTCAGCTCCACCGCCAGATCGCTGCCGAGCGAGCCGCTGCGCAGCTCCAGGCGCACGAAGGGATCGATATAGACCTGGGCCAGGCGCAGGTCGATGTCGCGGGTGACCACCTGCAGCTTGGCGCTGGTTGGCTGCAGCTGGACCTGGCCCTCGGCCCCGATCCGGCCGCGCTTGTTCACCCCGGTGTCCAGCTTGAGGGCGAAGGGCGAGGTGCCCAGGCTGTCGAAGTCCTGGATGTCCAGGTTGAGCGGGGCCAGGTCGAGCTTGACCTCGTCGGGGCCGACGGCGCGGTCGGCCAGGTGGATCTGGTAGTCGCGCAGCTGCACGTCGCGCAGCAGCACCTGCCAGGGCTTGGCCGGCTCGTCCGGTGCCTGGGCGTTGGCCTGTGGCTCGACGGCGGCTGCGGGTTCGGTGGTCGCCTCGCTGTCCGTGGCAGGCGGGGTGGCGGGGGCCTGGTCGGCGGAGGCCTCGCCGGCGAACAGCTTCTGCCAGTCCAGCTGGCCGTCCGCCTCGCGGGCGGCCCAGGTTTCCAGCTTCTGGCTGCGCACCTTGCCGACCGTCACCTGCTGCTTGGCCAGGTCCAGGCTGGCCTCGCTGACGTCCAGGCGTTCCAGGCGGGCCAGCGGCTTGCCGCTAGGGTCGTTGATGGCGAACGGCGCGACGCTGATGGCGACGTTCTGCAACTGCAGCTCGGTGCCCTTGGCCAGGTTCAGCACGTAGTCGCCGCTCAGGCTCAGGGTGCCCTTCTCCAGGGCCAGGGGCACTGCGTCGCGCACGTAGGGCCAGAAGCCCTTCATGTTGCCGTCGGTGACCTTGAGGCTGCCGCGGGAGGCGATCGGCGTCAGGCTGACCTGGCCCTGCCAGTCGATGCGCCCGCCGTAGGGGCCGGTGGCGACCATCTGCATGTCGGCGTTGTCGTCGGGCAGGGTGCTGAGGTTCTTCAGTTCGAGGTTGAGCGAGTCGTAGACGAACTCCACCGGCTCGCTGGGGCGCAGGTCCTCGAAGTGCAGGCCGTTCTCGATCAGCGCGATGCGTCCGATGCGCAGGGGGAAGGGATCACTCGGCTCCTGCTCGGGCTTCGCTTCGCTGGGCGGCAGTTCGAACAGGCGGGTCAGGTTGAGCGTGCCGTCCTTGGCGAACAGCACCTCGGTGTGGGCCCGCTCCAGTTCCACTCGGGCCAGGTGCAGCGCGCCGCTCCACAGGCTGTCGAGCTGCAGGTCGGCGTACAGGCGCTGGAAGGCAAGCTGCGGCTTGTCGGCCTCGCCGATGTGCAGGCCCCAGAGCTGCAGCTCCAGGCTGAAGGGGTTGAGTTCGACGCGCTGCAGGCGCGCCGGCACGGTGGCCAGCTGGTCGAGTTGCTGGTTGGCGACGCGCAGGGCGATCCCCGGGAGGATGAGGAAGCCCAGCAGGCTGTAGAGGCCGAGCGCGATGGCGAGGGCGTAGGCGGCGCGTTTCAATCCTTTGGGCATGGGGCTGCATATCTTCCGGGCCAAGACGCCTGGAGTATGGCATGGGCCACCGGGCTTTGTGGGCCAGCACTGTGCCCTCTCGGTCGATTCAGAAGCGCAGGACCAGGGTCTTCAGCGGCGGCTGGCCATCGTGCGAGGGGAAGTCTGCGGCTGGTCGGAGCTGCTCCCATTCGCGCACCGGGCGGCCGAGCTTTTCGGCGCAGCGCAGCACCTGGGGGCGCCATTCGTCCATCGGCACCTTCGCCAGGTTGTTGCAGCAGATCAGCACGCCGTCGTCCGCGGTGGCAAGGATCGCCGGCTTGAGCAGGCTCTGGTAGTCGCGCAGCAGGTCGACGGTGCCGAAGGCGCTCTTGGCCCAGGCCGGCGGATCGAGCAGCACCAGATCGAAGCGGCGTTGCTCCAGGCGCGGATAGCTCGGCAGCTTGTGTCCGCGGCGTGTGGCCACCGGGAGACCGGCCAGTTGGCGGATGGCCGGGAAGTAGTCGGACTGCACGAAGTCCATCGCCAGCCCCGGATTGAGTGCCAGGTTCTCCCGGCCCACCGCCAGGTTGCCCTCGGCGAAGTCCAGATTGAGGACCTCGCGCGCACCGCCGGCGGCGGCACAGAGGCCGACGCCGCAGGTGTAGGCGAACAGATTGAGCACGCTCCTGCCGGCACTGTTGCGCTTCACCCAGCCCCGCGCCTCGCGCAGGTCGAGGAACAGCAGCGGGTCCTGGCCGGGGTGGCGGCCGCGCACCCGGTAGTCGAGACCCCATTCCCGGCCGATCAGGTCTTCCAGCGCCTCGGGCGTGGCCTGGTAGACCGGGTCGCGGCGGTCTACCCGCGAGTTGCCACCGGAGCGGTCGTTGTAGACCAGGCGCAGCTCGGCGCCGAGGCGTTCGTTGATGGTGGTGTGCAGATCGAGCAGCGCATCGCGTTCCAGCGGCTGGTGGAAGCTCTGCACCATCAGCTGCGGGCCGTAACGGTCGGCGGTGAGGCCGGGGACGCCTTCCTGGCTGCCGTGGAACAGGCGGTAGCAGTCGGTCTGCTGCTGGTGCAGCTCGGCCAGCAGTGGCTGGCGGGCGTCGAGGGCGGCGCGCAGCGCCTGAGCGAGGGAGGACATGCGCGGCATCTCGGGTCGGAAGGGGCGCGCAGTCTACCAAGAAAAACGCCGGCTCTCGGCCGGCGCGTTCTGGGTGTTGGTGAGTCGGTAGGGCGGGGGAACCCGCGAGGGGCACGCGCGGGTTTCACCCGCCCTACGGTCAGGCCCTTTCGAGGGCGAGGGCCACGCCCTGGCCGCCGCCGATGCACAGGGTGGCCAGGCCCTTCTTGGCGTCGCGCTTGATCATCTCGTGCAGCAGGGTGACCAGCACGCGGCAGCCGGAGGCGCCGATGGGGTGGCCGAGGGCGATGGCGCCGCCGTTGACGTTGACCTTGGCCGCGTCCCAGCCCAGTTCCTTGCCCACCGACAGGGCCTGGGCGGCGAAGGCCTCGTTGGCCTCGATCAGGTCGAGGTCGGCCAGTTGCCAGCCGGCCTTGTCCAGGCAGCGGCGGGTGGCCGAGACCGGGCCGATGCCCATGATCGCCGGGTCGACCCCGGCGCTGGCGTAGGCGGCGATCTTCGCCAGCACCGGCAGACCGAGCGCCTTGGCCTTGTCTGCACTCATCAGCAGCACGGCGGCGGCGCCGTCGTTGAGGGTGGAGGCGTTGCCGGCGGTGACGCAGCCGTCCTTGCGGAAGGCCGGGCGCAGCTTGGCCAGGCTCTCGGCGGTGGTGCCGGTGCGCGGCTGTTCGTCGGTGTCGAAGACCTTCGGCTCGCCTTTCTTCTGCGGTATGGCGATCGGCGTGATCTCGTCACGGAAGCGGCCCGACTCGATGGCGGCCAGGGCCTTGCGCTGGGACTCGGCGGAGAAAGCGTCCTGTTCCTCGCGGCTGAGGCCGTACTTGTCCACCAGGTTTTCGGCGGTGATGCCCATGTGGTAGTCGTTGAAGGCGTCCCACAGGCCGTCGGTGATCATGCTGTCGATCACCTGGGCGTGGCCCATGCGCAGGCCGGTGCGCGCGCCGGGCATGACGTAGGGCGCCAGGCTCATGCTCTCCTGGCCGCCGGCGATGACCACGTCGGCGTCGCCGCAGCGGATCGCCTGGGCGCCCAGGTGCAGGGCCTTGAGGCCGGAGCCGCAGACCTTGTTCAGGGTCAGCGCCGGCACGGCGTGGGGCAGGCCGGCCTGGATCGCGGCCTGGCGGGCGGGGTTCTGGCCCGCGCCGGCGGTCAGCACGTGGCCGAGGATCACTTCGTCGACCTGGGCGCCGTCCAGGCCGGTCTGCTCCAGCAGGCGGCGGATCACCGCGGCGCCCAGCTCGACGGCGGGCACGCCGGCCAGCGAACCCTGGAAGCTGCCGATGGCGGTGCGGGTGGCGGCGACGATGACGACTTCTTGCATGATGGGTTCCTCGGAGTCGGGGCGCGCGGTGGGCGCGACGGGGGCGTTATGTTGGCATAGCCGATTCGCCCCCGGCCAGTGCGCGAACCGACTGGTCAGTCCCGCAGCGGCAGGCCCATGCGCTGGCGGGCCCGATGCACCGCGCCGCCGCGCACGGCCCAGCGCAGGGTCGGCGCCAGGCCGTTCACGCCCGCGCGGATGGCCCGGCTGCGCAGCGGATCGACCCGTTCGCCGAGCAGCTCCTGGGCCCAGCCCGGTAGCAGGTCGACACCGGCCTGCATCAGCAGCTTGCCCACCGGCACGGCCAGCGCGCTGGGCGCCGGTGCGCCGCGCAGGATGCGCAGGATTTCCCGCGAGCGTTCGTCGCACAGCAGTTGCGGGCGCACGCCCTCGAGGTAGGCGGCGACCTCGGCGCGCGAGCGCGGTACGCCCTCGGCGCCCAGGCGTTCGGCGATCAGCGCCACTTCGGCGTAGTAGCGATCCTGGTCCGCCTCGCTCAGCGCGGGATTGCGGTAGCGCAGGTGGGCGGCGAGGAAGCTGGAGACTTCGGCCACGTGCACCCAGGTCAGCAGGGCCGGGTCGCTGGCGGCATAGGGGCGGCCGTCCGGAGCGGTGCCGACCACGCGCAGGTGGATGGTGCGCACCTTGTCGATCAGCCATTCGGCATCGTGCCGGGAGGCGAAGGTGGTGCCGGAGATGAACTGGCCGGTGCGGCGCAGGCGGCCGATCAGGTCGTCGCGGAAGTTCGAGTGGTCCCACACCCCGGCCAGGGCCAGCGGGTGCAGGGCCTGCATCAGCAGCGCGCAGATGCCGCCGACCATCATGCTGGTGAAGTCGCCGTGGACCCGCCAGCACACGGCGTCCGGGCCGAACAGGCCGGGGTCGCCCTGGGGCTGGCTGAAGTCGATCTGGCCGAGGGCGATGCCGCTGAGGCCGAGGACCTGGGCTTCGATGCGGCGGCGGAGGAATTCCACGAGAGCAGCCTCAAGTTGCAAGCCGCAAGCGGCAAGTAAGAGCGAAAGCCTAACCGAGTCGATCCGGCTCTCATACTGGCTCGCTTGCAGCTTGCAGCTTGCAGCTTGCAGCTTGCAGCTTGCAGCTCTAGCGGTTCAGGCGCTGCTCGATCAGGCTGTCGACCACGCTGGGGTCGGCCAGGGTCGAGGTGTCGCCCATGTTTTCCAGTTCGTTGCAGGCGATCTTGCGCAGGATGCGCCGCATGATCTTGCCCGAACGGGTCTTGGGCAGGCCCGGCGCCCACTGGATCAGCTCCGGCTTGGCGAAGCTGCCGATCTCCTTGCCGACCAGCGAGAGCAGTTCCGCCTTCAGTTCCTCGGAGGGTTCCAGCCCCTTCATGGTGGTGACGAAGGCGTAGATGCCCTGGCCCTTCACGTCGTGCGGGTAGCCGACCACCGCGGCCTCGGCCACCGCGTCGTGCAGCACCAGGGCGCTCTCCACCTCGGCGGTGCCGATGCGGTGGCCGGAGACGTTGATCACGTCGTCGACCCGGCCGGTGATCCACCAGTAGCCGTCCTCGTCGCGGCGCGCGCCGTCGCCGGTGAAGTAGTAGCCGGGGTAGGGCTTGAAGTAGGTGTCGATCATCCGCTGGTGGTCGCCGTACACGCTGCGGATCTGGCTCGGCCAGCTGGCCTTGATCGCCAGCACGCCGGCGCCGGGGCCGTCGATCTCCTTGCCCTGTTCGTCGAGCAGCACCGGCTGCACGCCGAAGAAGGGGCGGGTGGCCGAGCCGGGCTTGAGGTCGGTGGCGCCGGGCAGCGGGGTGATCAGGATCGAGCCGGTCTCGGTCTGCCACCAGGTGTCGACGATCGGGCAGCGGCGGTCGCCGACCACGTTGTAGTACCACTCCCAGGCCTCGGGGTTGATCGGCTCGCCCACCGTGCCGAGCAGGCGCAGGCTGGAGCGGTCGGTCGCCTGCACCGGCGCCTCGCCCTCGCGCATCAGCGCGCGCAGGGCGGTCGGCGCGGTGTAGAAGATGTTCACCTGGTGCTTGTCGATCACCTGCCAGAAGCGCGAGGCGTCCGGGTAGTTGGGCACGCCTTCGAACATCAGGGTGGTGGCGCCGTTGGCCAGCGGGCCGTAGACGATGTAGCTGTGGCCGGTGACCCAGCCGACGTCGGCGGTGCACCAGTAGATGTCGCCGTCGTGGTAGTCGAACACGTACTTGTGGGTCATGGCCGCGCCCAGCAGGTAGCCGCCGGTGGTGTGCAGCACGCCCTTGGGTTTGCCGGTGCTGCCCGAGGTGTAGAGGATGAACATCGGGTCCTCGGCGTCCATCGGTTCGGCCGGGCAGTCGGCGTCGGCCTCCTTCAGCGCCTGGTGGTACCAGAGGTCTCGGCCTTCCACCCAGTCGATCTCGCCCTGGGTGCGCTCGACCACCACCACGGTGCTGACGTCCGGGCAGCTCTGTAGGGCCTTGTCGACGTTGTTCTTCAGAGGGATGTACTTGCCGCCGCGCACGCCCTCGTCGGCGGTGATCACGGTGCGGCAGTCGGCGTCGAGGATGCGGTCGCGCAGGGCGTCCGGGGAGAAGCCACCGAACACCACCGAGTGGATGGCGCCGATGCGCGCGCAGGCCAGCATGGCGTAGGCGGCTTCCGGCACCATGGGCATGTAGATGCACACCCGGTCGCCCTTCTTCACGCCGCGGCTCTTCAGCACGTTGGCCAGGCGGCTGACGTTGTGGTGCAGCTTGTTGTAGGTGATGTGGGCGGACTCGGCCGGATTGTCGCCTTCCCAGATGATGGCGATGTCTTCGCCGCGGGTGGCCAGGTGGCGGTCGATGCAGTTGTAGGCGACGTTGAGCTTGCCGCCCTTGAACCACTGCGCCTCGCCCTTGGTGAGGTCGCTGTGGTGCAGCTGGCCCCACGGCTCGAACCAGTGCAGGAACTGCCGCGCCTGCTCGCTCCAGAAGGCTTCCGGCTGTTCGATGGACTGGCGGTACAGGCGCAGGTAGGCGTCGTTGTCGAGCAAGGCGCGCTGGCGCACGCTGTCGGGCACGGGGTGGCGAGTGATCTCGAACATGGCGGGAATCCTTCTTATTGTTGAGCCGCAATGCCGAGCAGGGTGGACCAGGCAACTGCCCGGTTCAAGTGCCGGCGCCTCAGTGCGGCATGCGCGGGTACTCGAGCTGTTGAACCACCAGGCGCTCGGTCGCCGCTCCATAACGTTCGGCAATGTCGCGCAGGGCCAGTTCCAGGCTGGCCATCGTCGTTGCGTGCGGGGCGGGCTCGGGCGGCAGCAGTTCGACGCTCGCCTGCCGTGGCAACAGTAGCAGGCCCGCACGGCCACGCACGGGGCCGGGCGCCACGGCCAGCACCTCGCTGCGGAAGGTGCGGCCGTAGGCGTCGGCACGCAGGGCCAGCGCCGCTTCGTCGAAGCCTTCGGCGACGACCAGGCCGATGCGCTGGTGCCGCCAGAAGGCCAGCCAGTTGCCGGCCACCGTCAGGTAGTCGCCAGTGGTGAAACCGAAGTTCGCACTGGCATGGTCTGGCGACCAGTCGTCCACGCCCAGTTCGCGTGCCAGCCGTTCGGCCCGCGGCGTGCCGGCGATGGCCTCGACCAGGGCCAGGCTCAATGGCACGGCGGCGCTGATGCCGGCACTGCTGACGATGCGGCCGTCCACCACGTAGCGGCGGTCGGCCTGCCAGCGGGTATCGGGGAACTCCTTCTCGCGGTCCTCGCGCGAGTACCAGTGGCCCGTGGCGCGTCGCCCCTGCAGCAGGCCGGCGTGGCCGAGCAGCAACACACCGTCGCAGATGGCCACCAGGGTCGCCCCCTTGGTCGCCTGTTCGGCCAGCCAGGCGGTCAGGCGCGGGTCGTCGCTGTGGTGCACGGCGGGCACTATCAGATAGTCCGCGCCCTCGGGGTGGTCGCGGTCGAACTCGGAGAGGCTGGCCTGCGCCTGGATGCGCAGGGCCGGCATCATCTCGATGGGGCCGGAGTCGCGGCCTAGCGCCACCAGATCGGCTACGCCGGCGCGACCGAGAATGCCGTAGGGCACCAGGTAGTCGGCCAGTTCGGTCATGCGATTGTCACCGACCACCGCCACCAGCGGGCGCTCGCGACCGAAGCGAGGCTCGTGGGGCGGCAGGCGCTCGTCGGCCGGAGCGATCAGCGGTAACAGCAGGAGCAAGGCGAGCAGGGCAGGGCGCATGGTGAGGCTCCACGGGGAAGGCGTTGGCGTTGCAGTCTGCGCCGGCACATATTGGCGTGAATGACAACCATGGATGAAAATCTGCCAACCCCTTCCAAGAGCTGCGCCATGTCATCGCCCCACGAAGTGCTGTTGCTGGTGTTTCCCGGCTTCCAGTTGCTCGACGTCAGTGGTCCTGCCGAGGTGTTCGCCGCGGCCAACGATCTGCAGGGGCGGCCGTTGTACCGCTTGCGCCTGATTTCGCTGGAGGGCGGCCTGGTGGCGTCGTCCTCGGGCCTGGCCATGCACACCGAGCCGATGCCGGTGGCGGAGATGCTGGAGGGGTGCACCCTGCTGGTCAGTGGTGGTCTCGGTGTGCATCAGGCCATGGGGCGTGGCCTGCTGGCGGCATGGCTGAAACGGGTGGCGCCGTGCATGGCGCGCTGCGGCTCGGTGTGCACCGGCGCCTTCCTGCTGGCCCAGGCCGGGCTGCTCGACGGGCGCCGCGCCGCCACCCACTGGCGCTATGCCGAGCTGCTGCAGCGGCTGTTTCCACGGGTGCAGGTCGAGGCGGATGCGCTGTTCGTCGAGGAGGATCGGCTGTTCAGTTCGGCCGGCGTCAGTTCCGGCATCGACCTGTGCCTGGCACTGCTGGAGGCCGATCATGGCCGCGAACTGGCGCTGCAGGTGGCCAAGGGACTGGTGGTGCATCTGCGCCGCAGCGGCGGTCAGCGCCAGTTCAGCGCCGAGCTGCTGGCCCAGGCGGCCGCGCCGGGTGGCGTGGTCGAAGGCCTGGTGACGTGGCTGCGCGAGCATCTGCACGAGGCGCTGGATGTCGAGCGGATGGCGGCGGCGCTGTCGCTGTCGCCGCGCAGTCTGCATCGGCATTGCCAGGCCGAACTGGGCCAGACCCCGGCGCGCCTGCTGTTGCAGTTGCGCCTGGAACGGGCCTGTCGCCTGTTGGAGAACGGCGCGCCCTCGCTGAAGCGGGTGGCGCAGCAGACCGGCTTCGCCAGCGAGTACAACCTGCGGCGTGCCTTCCTGCAGTCGCTGGGCATCGCGCCCAGCGACTATCGGGCGCGCTTCAGCCGCGGTGACGGCCGCGGAAGAAGTCGATCAGGCCCTGGGTCGAGGGGTCCTCGGCCGGCGGCTGGTCCCAGCCGGTGAGGCGCTGGTAGACGCCTTTGCCGAGATCCTTGCCCAGCTCCACGCCCCACTGGTCGAAGGCGTTGATGCCCCAGATGACGCTCTGCACGAACACCTTGTGCTCGTACATCGCCACCAGCGCGCCCAGGCGGCGGGGGCTGATGCGCTCCAGCACCAGGGTGTTGCTCGGGCGGTTGCCCGGGATCACCTTGTGCGCGGCCAGGCGCTGCACCTCGTCCTCGCCCAGGCCCTTGGCACGCAGCTCGGTCTCGGCCTCGGCGCGGCTCTTGCCGAGCATCAGCGCCTGGCTCTGCGACAGGCAGTTGGCGTAGAGCCACTGGTGGTGGTCGGCCACCGGGTTGTAGCTGACCACCGGCACGATGAAGTCCGCCGGGATCAGCGGGGTGCCCTGGTGCAGCAACTGGTGGTAGGCGTGCTGGCCGTTGCAGCCGACGCCGCCCCAGATCACCGGGCCGGTCTCGGTGCTCACCGGGCTGCCGTCCTGGCGCACGCTCTTGCCGTTGGACTCCATGTCCAGCTGCTGCAGGTGCTTGGTGATGTTCCGCAGGTAGTGGTCGTAGGGCAGGATGGCGTGGCTCTGGGCGCCCCAGAAGTTGCCGTACCAGACGCCGAGCAGGGCCAGCAGCACCGGCATGTTCTTCTCGAACGGGGTGCTGCGGAAGTGCGTGTCCATGCTGTAGGCGCCGGACAGCAGCTCCTTGAAGTTGGACATGCCGATGGCCAGGGCGATGGGCAGGCCGATGGCCGACCACAGCGAATAGCGCCCGCCGACCCAGTCCCACATGGGGAAGATGTTCTTCTCGCGGATGCCGAAGTCGATGGCCGCGTCCCGGTTGCTGGTGACGGCGATGAAGTGCCGGTACAGCTTCTCCTCGGTGCCGCCGCGGGCCAGGTACCAGGAACGCGCGGCCTGGGCGTTCTTCAGGGTCTCCAGGGTGCCGAAGGACTTCGACGAGACGATGAACAGGGTGGTCTCGGCGTTGAGCTTGGCGGACAGTTCGTGGAATTCGCTGCCGTCGATGTTGGCCAGGTAGTGGCAGCGCACGCCGTGCTGGGTGAACGGCAGCAGCGCCTCGGACACCAGCTGCGGGCCGAGGAACGAGCCGCCGATGCCGATGTTGACCACGTCGGTGATGGTCTTCTCGCTGTAGCCGCGCCACAGGTTGCTGTGGATGCGGCTGACGATGTCGGTCATCTGGTTGAGCACGCGGTGCACTTCTGGCATCACGTTGACGCCGTCGACCTTGACGCAGTCGCCGATCGGCCGGCGCAGGGCGGTGTGCAGGGCGGGGCGGCCCTCGGAGGCGTTGACCCGCTCGCCATTGAACAGCGCCTCGATGGCGTCCTGCAGGCCGGCTTCCCGAGCCAGGTCGACCAGCAGGCCCAGGGTCTCCTCGCTGAGCAGGTTCTTCGAGTAGTCGAGGAAGATGCCGCTGGTGCTCATGGAGAAGCGCTCGAAGCGTTTCGGGTCGGCCGCGAAGGCCTCGCGCATGCTGAAGTCCTGCATGGCCTGGCGATGCTGGCGCAGGGCCTGCCAGGCCGGCAGGGTGGTGACGTCGAGCGGGTGCTGGTAATACGCCATGGGTGGCAATTTCCTTTGTGTGCGGCGTTCCGGTATCTGGAGGTTCAGGGCTCTGGGTGGTGCGCGCCTGTCGTTGCGTGCCTCGGCACGCGGGCGCGGTGCACCAACAAAAAGCCCGGAAGGGTTCCGGGCTTGGAGTGTAGCGGTCGCCGACTCGTTCAGGCGACCTGCACGGGGATGGCGTTGCTGGTGTGGCTCAGCTCGCCGTCGGCGCCCATGTAGAGGACGCGGGGCTGGAAGTTGGCCAGCTCGGCCTCGCTGTAGTGGGCGTAGGCGCAGATGATGACGCGGTGGCCGACGCCGGCCTTGTGCGCGGCGGCGCCGTTGACCGAGATGATCTTCGAGCCTTCCTCGCCGCGGATGGCGTAGGTGGTGAAGCGCTCGCCGTTGTCCACGTTGTAGATCTGGATCTGCTCGTACTCGCGGATGCCGGCCAGGTCCAGCCATTCGCCGTCGATGGCGCAGGAGCCTTCGTAGTCGAGCACCGCGTGGGTGACGATGGCGCGGTGCAGCTTGGCCTTGAGCATGATGGCGTGCATGACTACTTCCCCCTCGGAATACTGCGGCGGCAGAGTGTGCCCGAACCCCCGCGGGGGTTCAAGGCCAGGCGATATGCGGGTTACAGCTCGAAGGCCAGGTTGTCGATCAGGCGCGTGGTGCCGAGGAAGGCGGCCGCCAGGATGACCAGCCGGGTGTCTTCGGCGCGGGCCGGACGCAGGCCGACGGACTCGCGGATTTCCAGGTAGTCGGGGCGCAGGCCGGCGCTCAGCAGGCTGCCCTTACCGCTCTCCACCAGCTGGGCGAAGTTGCGCTCGCCGCCGCGGATGGCCTCGGCCAATTGGCGCAAGGTTCGGTGCAGGGCGGGCGCCTGGGCGCGCTGTTCGGCGCTCAGGTAGCCGTTGCGTGACGACAGGGCCAGGCCGTCCTCGGCGCGCACGGTCGGTTCGCCGATGATCTGGACCGGCATGTTCAGGTCGCGCACCAGGGTGCGGATCACGGCCAGTTGCTGGAAGTCCTTCTCGCCGAACACGGCGATGTCCGGCTGGACCATGTTGAACAGCTTGGTCACGACGGTGGCGACGCCCTCGAAGTGGCCCGGCCGGCTGGCGCCGCACAGGCCCTCGGAGACGCCGGGCACGCTGACCCGGGTCTGACCTTCCTGGCCGTGGGGGTACATCTCGTCCACCTCGGGGTGGAACAGCAGGTGGCAGCCGGCGGCGACCAGTTTTTCCTGGTCGGCGGCCAGGGTGCGCGGGTACCTGGCCAGGTCTTCGCTGGGGCCGAACTGCAGCGGGTTGACGAAGATGCTGGCGACTACGAAGTCGGCGCGCTGGCCGGCCTTCTCCACCAGGGCGACGTGGCCCTCGTGCAGGTTGCCCATGGTCGGCACGAAGGCGACGCGCTTGCCGTCGCCGCGCGCCCGCGCCACGGCGGCGCGCAGTTCCACAACGGTCTTGACGGTGTTCATGCTGAGAATCCGTGCTCCGCGGCGGGGAAGCTGACGTCCTTCACCGCGCGCACGTAGGCGGAGAAGGCCGCCTGGATGCTCGGCTGGCCTTCCATGAAGTTCTTCACGAACTTGGGCGCGCGGCCGCTCAGGGACAGGCCGAGCATGTCGTGCATCACCAGCACCTGGCCGTCAGTGGCGGAGCCCGCGCCGATACCGATGACCGGAATCTTCACCGCCTGGGTGATCTCGGCGGCCAGCTCGCTGGGCACGCATTCGAGCAGCAGCATGGCGGCGCCGGCCTGTTCCAGCGCCATGGCGTCGGCGCGCAGCTGGCGGGCGGCGGCTTCGCCGCGGCCCTGCACCTTGTAGCCGCCGAACACGTTGACCGCCTGCGGGGTGAGGCCCAGGTGGACACACACCGGCACGCCGCGCTCGGCCAGCTGGCGGATCGGCTCGGCCAGCCAGCTGGCGCCTTCCAGCTTGATCATGTGGGCACCGGCCTGCATCAGCGCGGCGCTGCTGGCGAAGGTCTGTTCCAGGGTGGCGTAGGCCATGAAGGGCAGGTCGGCGAGGATCAGCGCGCCCTGGTTGCCGCGCTTGACCGACGCGGTGTGGTAGGCCATGTCGTTCAGGGAGACCGGCAGCGTGCTGTCGTGGCCCTGCAGGACCATGCCCAGGGAGTCGCCCACCAGCAGCACCTCCACGCCGGCCTCGCAGGCCGCCCGCGCCAGGGTGGCGTCATAGGCGGTCAGCATCGCGATCTTCTCGCCTTTCTGCTTCAGGCCCAGCAGGGTGCTCACGGTTGTATCAGGCATCAAGGCTTCCTCATCAGCGGGCCGGACTACGGCGCTCGTGTCGCCTTCTCGGCCTTCTTGGAGCGGTGTTGTATGCACCGCCTCGGGGCAACGGGACGCCTATAGTCCCGATGGGGGGGCGTGAAGTCAATCGCATGTGTTACCGCGCTGTTACGGCGTTACCCGCTGCGCTCGGCCCCGCGTGGGCGGCGGCGCGCCCCGGGTTACAGGGCGCGTTCGGCGAGGCGTTCCAGGCCTGCGTAGGGGCAGACGGCGAGCAGCGCCGGCAGGGAGCGGCCGTCGGGCAGCTGGAGGTCGGCGGGGGCGATCTCGGCCAAAGGGTAGAGGACGAAGGCGCGCGCGTGCATGTGGTAGTGGGGCACGGTCAGGCGTTCCTCGGCGAGCAGGCGCTCGCCGAACAGCAGGATGTCCAGGTCCAGCGTGCGCGGACCCCAGCGCTCGGCCTTGCGCACGCGGCCTTGTTCCCGCTCGATGCGCTGCAGGGCGTCGAGCAGCTCCAGTGGCGCCAGGTCGGTGTCCAGCGCGGCCACGGCGTTGACGTAGCGCGGCTGGTCCGGCGGGCCGAGCGGGTCGCTGGCATAGAAGGAGGAGACGGCGGCCAGCCGGCTGTGTGGCAGTTCGGCGATGGCCGCCAGGGCGTCGCGCAGTTGCCGGAGCGGCTCGGCCAGGTTGCTGCCGAGGCCGAGGTAGACCCGTTCCATCACTCTCCGGCCGGACCGTCGCTGCGTGGGCCGCGACGGCGGTTGCGCCCGCCGCGGCGACGCTTACGCGCGGCCGGCGCGGCGGGGCCTTCGCCGGCATCTTCCTGGCGGTTGCCGAGGGCGCGGATCATGGCGCGACGTTCGCTGTCGGTGGCGTCCTGGTAGTCGGTCCACCAGTCGCCGAGGCCGCCGGTCTGCTCGCCGGCGTCCTCGCGCAGCAGGAGGAAGTCGTAGCCGGCGCGGAAGCGCGGGTTCTCCAGCAGCAGGTCGGCGCGCTTGCCCTGGCGGCGCGGCAGGCGTTCCTGCATGTCCCAGATCTCGCGGATCGGGATGGTGAAGCGCTTGGGCACGGCGATGCGCCGGCACTGTTCGAGGATCAGCTCGTGGGCCGCCTCCTGCATGGCGGGGATCGGCGGCATGCCGCGATCCTGCAGTTGCAGGGCGCGCGCCGGCAGCGCCGGCCACAGCAGGGCGGCGAACAGGAAGGCGGGGGTCACCGGCTTGCCGACGGCGATGCGCTCGTCGGTGTTGGCCAGGGCCTGGCGGATCAACCGGCCGGCGTATTCCGGGTTGCGTTCCAGGGCCTTGGCGCTGGCCGGGAACAGCGGGGCGAACAGGTCGTAGTCCAGCAGCAGCTCGAACGTCCTTTCCGCTCGGCCGGCGAGGAACAGCTTGAGCACTTCCTCGAACAGGCGCGCGGCGGGAATGTCGCGCAGCATGGGCGCCAGGCGGCGGATCGGCGCGGCGCTGTGCTTCTCGATCTCGAAGTCGAGCTTGGCGGCGAAGCGCACGGCGCGCAGCATGCGCACCGGGTCTTCCAGGTAGCGCTGCTCGGGATCGCCGATCAGGCGGATCAGGCGGTTGCGGATGTCGTGCACGCCGTGGGCGTAGTCCAGCACGCGCTCGCCGGTGACGTCGAAGTACAGCGCGTTGATGGTGAAGTCGCGGCGCTGGGCGTCGCTCTCCTGGCTGCCGTAGACGTTGTCGCGCAGGATGCGGCCGCTCTCGTTGCGCGCGGACAGGTGGCTGTCTTCCTCGTCGTCGCCCTGCGGGTGGTTGCTGCGGAAGGTGGCGACCTCGATGATCTCGCGGCCGAAGTGCACGTGGGCCAGCTTGAAGCGGCGGCCGATCACCCGGGCGTTGCGGAACTCGGCGCGGACCTGCTCCGGCGTGGCGCTGGTGGCGACGTCGAAGTCCTTCGGCTGCACGCCGATCAGCAGGTCGCGCACGCAGCCGCCGACCAGGTAGGCCTGGTAGCCGGACTTCTGCAGGCGGTCGACCACGCTCACCGCGTTGCGGCTGAACTGGCCGCGCTGCAGCGAGTGCTGGCGCGGGCCGAGGATCTCCGGCGTGCTGCGAGGACGGGGTTGGCGCTTCAGCGCGAGGGGCGAGCGAAGGGACTTGAACAGCTTTTTCAGCATGGGAGGCACTGTTTGCAGGGATAAGCGGCCGGAAATGCCGGTAACCGCACGATTGGCGCGGATTCTAGCATCGGGAAGGAGAAGGATGGAAAAGGCAGGCTGGGGATGATGAGAGGGGTGAAGCTACTGGGGGAGCCGAAGCTCCCCCCCAAAATGGTGCGTGCTTTGTTTTTATTGTTATGCCGGGCCTGTTGTTCTTGTTGTAAGCCCGTTTGAGGTATCCCAAGCTGGGTACCAGGAGCAAACGGATTGCTTTGGATGCTGATGCTGCCATGATCTTTCCGTGATCCAACCAGTGCAGGCGCTGCTTTAGTGCAGTTTTTGTTGTTCTCAGCCTGGTCGTGGGGCGAACCCCAAAGGCAAATCCTCTCCAAAAGAATCAGTTAGCTGCGCCTCCGCGTTGTTGTTCTTGTTGGGCTGGAGCCGTTCTGTATTGTTTTTATTGTTGAGGTTTCAAGCGTTGTTATTGTTGTTGTGCCAGAGATAAAGCAGATGCCGTGCCAGTTTTTGTAAATCCTTTATTTTCAATGACTTGATGATTTCATGGCCGGACAGCAGGCCGAAAAAAGCCGAGTCATCGTTACCGATGAACCCGGCTTTTGTTACGCGATGTTGATGTGGGGTAACAGCTGCGGAACCAATCGCGTGGGGTTCTGTCGCGCTCAGCCGGCTGTCGCGCCCGACTTGCGACGCGGAATGCCCAGGCGCTGGCGACGCTCCCACAGGCACTTGCGGCTGATACCCAGCTTGCGCGCCAGCTCGGTCTCGGTCATGTGGTCCTGGTGCTCCAGCACGAAGTGCTGGAAGTAGTCTTCCAGGGACAGGTCCTCGGTGGGCTCGTGGTTGTTGCTCGCCGCCGCCTGGGCGGAGGGCGCCTCGGCGAAGTCGTCGTCGTTGAGGTCGTCCAGCTCGATGTCGATGCCCAGCAGCTCGGCGGAAATCTCGTTGCCCTCGCAGAGAATCACCGAGCGCTCGATGGCGTTCTCCAGCTCGCGCACGTTGCCCGGCCACGGGTAGTGGCGGATCGCCTGCTCGGCGTCGTGGGCGAAGCGCAGTCCTTCGCGGCCCATGCGCTCGCACTGGCGGACGAGGAACGCCTGGGCGATTTCCAGCACGTCGGCGCCGCGCTCGCGCAGCGGCGGCAGCTTGAGGGCGATGACGTGCAGGCGGTAGTAGAGGTCCTCGCGGAACTGGCCGGTCTTGGCCAGGGTCTTGAGGTCGCGGTGGGTGGCGGCGATCAGGCGCACGTCGACCTTCTGCGACTGCACCGAGCCGACGCGGCGGATCTCGCCTTCCTGCAGCACGCGCAGCAGGCGGGCCTGGGCTTCCAGTGGCAATTCGCCGATCTCGTCGAGGAACAGGGTGCCACCGTCGGCCGCTTCCACCAGGCCGGCGCGGCCCGCACTGGCGCCGGTGAAGGCACCTTTCTCGTGGCCGAACAGCTCGGATTCGATCAGGGTCTCGGGAATCGCCGCGCAGTTCACCGAGATCAGCGGCGCCTTGGCGCGGCGGGACAGGTTGTGCAGGGCGCGGGCGACCAGTTCCTTGCCGGTGCCGGACTCGCCCTGGACCAGTACATTGGAGTCGGTGGGCGCGACCTTGCGGATCTTGCCGTAGAGGTCCTGCATGGCGGCGCAGGAGCCGATGATGCCGATGTCTCCCTCGGCGGCGGCGCCGTTGGCCTTGCCGGCGGGCTTGCTCGGCGCCTCGCCGGGCGGGTTGCGCCGGGCCTCTTGATTGTCGCGCAGGATGCGCGCCACGGCCTGGAGCATCTCGTCGTGGTCGAAGGGCTTGGCGATGTAGTCCACCGCGCCCATCTTCATCGAGTCCACGGCCGAGCGCAGGCTGGCGTAGCTGGTCATGATCAGTACCGGGGTGCCCTCGGCCAGCTTGATCAGCTCGGTGCCGGGGGCGCCGGGCAGGCGCAGGTCGCTGACCACCAGGTCGAAGGTGGGGATGCTGTAGCGCTCCTGGGCTTCCTGCACCGAGCCGGCCTCGCTGACCTGGTACTGGTTGCGTTCCAGCAGGCGGCGAAGGGCGGAGCGGATGATGGTTTCGTCTTCGACGATGAGGATGTGCGGCATTGTGTTCTCTCGACGGTCTCCGGATCGGCGAGGCCCGTGGTACGGGCGCGCGACGATCACAGGTCACTACTCAGGTCGCTACGGACGTCGCTTCGACATAGCGCGGCAGGGTAACGCGGAATCGGGTTCCGCGCTGGCGCTCGGGGTCGGCCGGGCTGTCTATGATGATCTGTCCATAATGCTCTTCCACGATCGAATAGACCAGCGCGAGGCCCAAACCGGTGCCCTTGCCCGGGTCCTTGGTGGTGAAGAAGGGTTCGAACAGGCGGTCCATGATCGCCTGCGGAATGCCCGTGCCCTCGTCCTCGACGATCAGCTCGACGCTCTGTTCGCTGGCCTCGCTGCAGACCCGGATCGCGCCGCCCGCCGGCGAGGCGTCGCGGGCGTTGGACAGCAGGTTGATCAGCACCTGGGCGAGGCGCTGCGGGTCGCCCTTGGCCAGGTGGTCGGGGTCGCACAGGTTGAAGAACTGCACCTCGGTGCCGTGGCGGTTCAGCGACAGCAGGCCGATGGCGTCCTGGGCCACCTCGGCCAGGCTCACCGGGTACTCGGCGTGCTGCTGGGCGCCGGCGTGGGCGAAGTTCATCAGTGACTGGACGATGCGCGAGATGCGCTTGGTCTGGTCGAGGATCTGGGTGCTCAGCTCGGCTACCTCGTCGTCGTCCTCGCGCTCCTCGCGCAGGTTCTGCGCCAGGCAGGCGATGCCGGTGACCGGGTTGCCGATCTCGTGGGCCACGCCGGCGGCCAGGCGGCCGATGCTGGCCAGGCGTTCGGAGTGCACCAGTTGGTCCTCCAGCACGCGGGTCTCGGTGACGTCCTCGACCAGCAGCACCAGGCCGCTGTTGCCCGGTGCCAGCGGCTCGTCGATGGCCGCCTTGTGCAGGTTGAGCCAGCGCACCTCGCCGTCGAGCGCCAGGTGCTGCTTGTGCTGGTGTTCCTCGTCCTGCTCGATGAAGCCCTGCAGCATGCCGCGCCAGGGTTCCTCCAGGCTGAGCAGGCGCGAGCCGACCACGCGCTGGGCGGCGATGCCGGTGAGTTCTTCCATGGCCCGGTTCCACATCAGCACTTCCTGGTCCTTGGCCAGGGAGCACACGCCCATGGGCAGCTCCTGCAGGGTCTGGCGGTGGAAGCGGCGCAGGGCGTCCAGCTCGGCGGCCAGGCCGGTGAGGCGCGACTGGTAGTCCTCCAGGCGGGTTTCGATGAAGTGGATGTCCTCGCTGACGTAGGCCTCGCTGCCGGACTTGTAGGGCAGGAAGGTTTCCACCATGTCCTGCGCCACGCTCGGCCCCATCAGGCCCGAGAGGTTGGCCTCGACCCGGTCGCGCAGGCGGCGCAGGGCGTAGGGGCGGCGCTCGTCGAAGGGCAGGTGCAGGTCGCGCAGGGCGCGCTCCACTTCCTTCTGCGCGGTCACCGCGCCGAGCGGCTTGGCCAGTTCGGCGGCGAATTCCTGCGGCGAGCCGGCCAGCAGTTCGCGTCGTTGCGGGCGACGCACGTTGTCCACGGTGCAGGCCTCGGCGGCGCTTTTTTCCTCGTCGCTGCCCTCGGTGAACAGCGAGACCAGGGTGAACACCAGCACGTTGGCCGCCAGCGAGCCGACGGCGGCGAGGTGCCAGCTGTTCTCGTCGAGCACGTAGACCACGTCGACGAACGGCAGGTGCAGCCCCTGCAGGTTGCTCACCAGCGGGATCAGCATGCTCACCGCCCACACGCCGATGCCGGCCAGCAGGCCGGCGATGAAGCCGCGGTGGTTGGCGGTCGGCCAGTACAGCACCGACAGGGCGCCGGGGAGGAACTGCAGGGTGGCGACGAAGGCGACGATGCCCAGGTTGGCCAGGTCCTGCTCGGCGCCGAGCAGCAGGTAGAAGCCGTAGGCGGCGGCGATGATGGCGATGATCAGGCCGCGCCGGGTCCACTTCAGCCAGCGGTAGATGTTGCCCTCGGCCGGCGGCTGGTACAGCGGCAGCACCAGGTGGTTGAGCGCCATGCCGGACAGCGCCAGGGTGCTGACGATGATCAGTCCGCTGGAGGCCGACAGGCCGCCGACGTAGGCCAGCAGCGCCAGGCTGCGGTCGCCCACGGCCAGGCCCAGGCCCAGGGTGAAGTACTCGGGGTTGGTGGTGGCGCCGATCTTCAGGCTGGCCCAGAGGATCAGTGGCACCGACAGGCTCATCAGCAGCAGGAGCAGCGGCAGGCCCCAGCTGGCGCTGACGATGGCGCGGGGGTTGAGGTTCTCGGTGAAGGTCATGTGGTACATGTGCGGCATGACGATGGCCGAGGCGAAGAACACCAGCAGCAGGGTGCGCCAGGGGCCTTCCTGCAGCGGCGTGTGCAGGTCGTTCAGGGCGGACTGGTTCTGCATCAGCCACTGCTCCAGCTCGCCCGGGCCGCCGAACACGCCGTACAGCGCGTAGAGGCCGATGCCGCCCAGCGCGCCGAGCTTGATCACCGATTCGAAGGCGATGGCGAAGACCAGGCCTTCATGTTTTTCCCTGGTGGCGATATGGCGTGCGCCGAAGAGGATGGTGAACAGGGTGATCAGGGCGCAGAAGCCGAGGGCGAAACGGTCCTGCAGCGGTTCCCGGGTAAGGATGCCGATGGAGTCGGCCACCGCCTGGATCTGCAGCGCCAGCAGCGGCAGCAGGCCGACCAGCATGAACAGCGTGGTCAGTACCCCGGCCCAGGTGCTGCGGAAGCGGAAGGCGAACAGGTCGGCCAGCGACGACAGCTGGTAGGTGCGGGTGATGCGCAGGATCGGGTAGAGCAGCACCGGCGCCAGGAGGAAGGCGCCGGTGACACCCAGGTAGCTGGCGAGGAAGCCGAAGCCGTACTGGTAGGCCAGCCCGACCGTGCCGTAGAAGGCCCAGGCGCTGGCGTAGACGCCGAGCGACAGGGTGTAGACCAGCGGGTGGCGGATCACCTGGCGCGGGATCAGGCCCTTCTCGCTGATCCAGGCCACCCCGAACAGCAGCAGCAGGTAGCCGGCGCTGATCAGGATCAGCTGGCTGAGTTCAAAGCTCGTCGGCATCGCGCTGGCTCTGCAGGATGAGGGTGACGACGATGAGGATCAGCCATAGCAGGTAGGGGCGGTACCAGGCGCCATTGGCGTCGATCCACCAGTCCATGATGGCGGGGGAGAACAGGTAGATCCCCACCACCAGGATCAGGACCAATCGGTAGATGTACATGCGGCATCTCGTCTGAGGATGGGGCCGATGGTAAAGGAAGCGGCGGACGGCAACTACCGGCAGGCGCATGGCCTGTGGGTGCCGTCTGGCCA
>NZ_JAOEEE010000017.1:0-100715 GCF_029837675.1 Pseudomonas sp. GD04015
TGGTGGTGGAGGACGAGGAGCGCTTCGCCCGCATCCTCTTCGACCTGGCCCACGAGCTGGGCTACGCCTGCCTGGTGGCCACCTGCGCCGACGAGGGCCTGGAGCTGGCCCGCCAGTTCCGCCCGGACGCCATCCTGCTCGACATGCACCTGCCCGACGGCTCCGGCCTCGGCGTGCTGCAACGCCTGAAGGACGACGCCCAGACCCGCCACATCCCGGTCCACGGGGTGTCGGTGGAGGACCACAGCGAGGCGGCCCTGCACCTGGGCGCGGTGGGTTATGCGCTCAAGCCCACCAGCCGCGAGCAGCTCAAGGAGGTGTTCGGCAAGCTCGAGGCCAAGCTCAACCAGCAGGTCAAGCGCGTGCTGCTGGTGGAGGACGACCCGCTGCAGCGCGACAGCATCGCCCGCCTGATCGGCGACGAGGACATCGAGATCACCGCCGTGGCATTCGCCGGCGAGGCGCTGGAGAAGCTGCGCGAGACGGTGTTCGACTGCATGATCATCGACCTCAAGCTGCCCGACATGCAGGGCAACGAGCTGCTGCGGCGCATGGCCGAGGAGGACATCTGCTCGTTCCCGCCGGTGATCGTCTACACCGGGCGCAACCTGACCCGCGATGAGGAAGCCGAGCTGCTCAAGTACTCGCGCTCGATCATCATCAAGGGCGCGCGCTCGCCGGAGCGGCTGCTGGACGAAGTCACCCTGTTCCTGCACAAGGTCGAGGCCGAGCTGTCCAGCGAGCGCCAGCGCATGCTCAAGACCGCGCGCAGCCGCGACAAGGTGTTCGAGGGCCGCCGCCTGCTGCTGGTGGACGACGACGTGCGCAACATCTTCGCCCTGTCCAGCGCGCTGGAGCAGAAGGGCGCGGCGGTGGAGGTGGCGCGCAACGGCATCGAGGCGCTGGCCAAGCTGCGCGAGCACGACGACATCGACCTGGTGCTGATGGACGTGATGATGCCGGAGATGGACGGCTACGAGGCCACCCGGCAGATTCGCCAGGAGGCGCGCTGGAGGAACCTGCCGATCATCGCGGTGACGGCCAAGGCGATGAAGGACGACCAGGAGCGCTGCCGCGAGGCCGGCGCCAACGACTACCTGGCCAAGCCCATCGACCTCGACCGCCTGTTCTCCCTGATCCGCGTATGGATGCCCAAGCTGGAACGCCTCTGATGCCCGACGAGATCGAACTGCGCCTGCTGATCGAGGCGATCTACCTGCGCTACAGCTACGACTTCCGCGACTACGCGGGGGCCTCGCTGAAGCGCCGGGTGCGCCAGGCGCAGGCCCAGCTGGATTGCCCGACCATCTCGGCGCTGCAGGAGCGCATCCTGCACGACCCCAAGGCGTTCATGCAGCTGCTGCAGTACCTCACCATCCCGGTCAGCGAGATGTTCCGCGACCCGAGCTACTTCCTGGCCCTGCGCGAGCAGGTGGTGCCGCTGCTGCACACCTACCCGTCGCTGAAAGTCTGGGTGGCCGGCTGCAGCACCGGCGAGGAGGTGTATTCGCTGGCCATCCTGCTGCGCGAGGAAGGCCTGCTGGAGCGCACCATGATCTACGCCACCGACATCAACCCGCACTCGCTGGAGAAGGCCGAGCAGGGCATCTTCGCCCTCGACAACCTGCGCACCTACACCCAGAACTACCAGCTCTCCGGCGGCAAGCGGGCGTTCTCCGACTACTACTCGGCGGCCTACGACCGGGTGCTGTTCGACAAGTCGCTGCGCGCCAACGTGACCTTCGCCGACCACAGCCTGGCTACCGACAGCGTGTTCGCCGAGACCCACCTGGTGTCCTGCCGCAACGTGCTGATCTACTTCAACCGCGACCTGCAGGACCGTGCGCTCGGCCTGTTCCACGACTCGCTCTGCCACCGTGGCTTCCTCGGCCTGGGCAGCAAGGAAAGCATCGACTTCTCCGCCTACGCCAAGCAGTTCGAGGCGCTTGCGCGCCCCGAGCGGATCTTCCGCAAGCGATGAACGGCCAGCGGCGGATCATCCTGCGCGGCCAGACCCGGGCCCCGCTGGAGGCGCTGGTGATCGGCGCCTCAGCCGGCGGCGTGGAAGCGCTGTTGCAGCTGCTCGCCGAGCTGCCTGCGGACTACCGGCTGCCGGTGGTCTGCCTGCTGCACCTGCCGGACCGCAGCGACAGCCTGCTCGCCGAGCTGCTCGCCCAGCGCCTGGCACTGCCGGCCAAGGAGGCCGAAGACAAGGAAGGCCTGCGCGGCGGCGTGGTCTACGTGGCGCCGGCCGGCTACCACCTGTCCATCGAGACCGATCGCAGCTTCTCGCTCAGCCGCGAGGAGCCGCGGCATTTCTCGCGCCCGTCGATCGACATACTCTTCGAGTCCGCCGCCGACGCCTATGGCGAGCGGCTGGCCGGCGCCCTGCTCACCGGCGCCAACGAGGATGGCGCGGCCGGAATGCTGGCTATCCAGCGAGCCGGTGGCTTGACTCTGGTGCAGGAGCCGTCCGACGCTCAGGTACCCACCATGCCGGAGGCGGCGCTGGCGCTGCTGCAACCGGACTTTCTCCTGCCCATCGCCACCATGCGCCCGCTGCTGGCCGAACTGGATGCCCTGCCATGCTGAGGAAGATTGAAGCCAAGCTGTTGATCGTCGACGACCTGCCGGAGAACCTGCTGGCCCTGCAGTCGCTGATACAGGGCGAGGACCGCACGGTGTTCCAGGCCAGCAGCGCCGACGAGGCGCTGTCGCTGCTGCTCGAACACGAGTTCGCCCTAGCCATCCTCGACGTGAAGATGCCGGGCATGAACGGCTTCGAGCTGGCCGAGCTGATGCGCGGCACGGAGAAGACCAAGCACATCCCGATCATCTTCGTCAGCGCCGTCGGGCGCGAGATGGACTATGCCTTCAAGGGCTACGAGAGCGGCGCGGTGGACTTCCTGCACAAGCCGCTGTCGCCCTACGAGGTGCGCAGCAAGGTGGCGATGTTCGTCGAGCTGTACCGCCACCGCAAGGCCCTGAGCCTGCAGCTGGAGGACCTGGAGGCCGGGCGCCGCGAGCAGGAAGCGCTGCTCGCCGAGCTGCGCGAAACCCAGGCCGAGCTGCAGAAGGCGGTGCAGATGCGCGACGTGTTCATGTCCATCGCCTCCCACGAGCTGCGCACGCCGCTCAACGGCCTGATCCTCGACGTGCAGCTGCGCAAGCTGCGCCTGCAGCAGGGCCGCGACGACGCCTTCACCCTGGAGAAGCTGCGCGAGATGGTCGCCCGCGACGAGCGGCAGATCCGCAGCCTGACCCGGCTGATCGACGACATGCTCGATGTCTCGCGCATCCGCACCGGCAAGCTGTCCGTACGCCCGCAGCCGGCCGACCTCGGCGTGCTGGCCGGCAACGTGGTGGAAAGCCTGGCCGCGCAGTTCGCCAGCGCCGGCAGCCATATCGAACTGGAAGTGGAAGGGCCCGCGCCGGTGCTGATGGACGAGTTCCGCATCGAGCAGGTGCTGGCCAACCTGTTGACCAACGCGCTGCGCTACGGTGACGGCAAGCCGGTGTCGGTGCGGGTCAAGGTGGAGGACGATTTCGTCCGCGCCGAGGTGCGCGACCAGGGCATGGGCATCTCCGAGGCGGACCAGCGGCGGGTGTTCGAGCAGTTCGAGCGGGTGGCCGGCACCAGCGTTGCCCAGGGGCTGGGGCTGGGCCTGTTCATCAGCGAACAGATCGTCCAGGCCCACGGCGGGCGCATCGAGCTGAGCAGCCGTCTCGGCGAGGGCTCGTGCTTCACCGTCGTGCTGCCGCACCGAGCCTGATCGTGCAAATTGCATGCGCCATGCATCGTGCATCTTGCAAAGCGCATGGCACACGCTGGTGCAAATAAATATAACTAATTGATTTTAAAGGAGATTAAGACCAGCAAAAGACTGGCACGAGCGCTGCAACATCAGTCACGTAAGCCCCGACTGATCGCTAATGGAGAAGCGCCATGCACACTGTCCGACTGAGCCTGTTCTGCGCCGCTGCATTGCTGGTCAACGGAGCTTACGCCACCGATCTCACCGGTTCGGCCGGCGCCGCCGCCAAGACCGCCGAACTCACCGTCTCCACCTCCATGGTCAGTGACACTCGCACCAGCGCGCTGCTGGAAGGCTTCGGCGAGCTGCGCCGGCAGGCCTCCCGCGCCGCTCGCGAGGATGGCCAGTGGCTGCGCATTTCCGACCAGGGCGAGACCGACACCGCCACGCGCCAGCCGAGTCCCGCAGACAGCACCCCGCGCTGGGTGTTCTGACGACTCTGACCGACCAGGAATCCCGCCATGTCCAGAAGCGCCATCTTCCTGCTGATCATGACTCTGTTGAGCCTGTTCACCCTGTGGCTGAACCCCGGCCTGGAAGAGATCCCCGCCCTGGCGCTCAAATGTGCCGCAGGCTTTTTCGGCCTGGCCTTCCTGGTGGCGCTGATGGCGGGCCGCCGCTTCAAGTTCGACCCGATCCTGCGCTGAAACCAATCCCGTCTGATTCGCAGGGTGTCGCGGGGCCGCCCAGGTCGCGCGCACCAGACGCCAAAGCGGAAGGCTATGTCCACGTTACGTGTTGGTGGCGCAATCCTGCTTTTGTGGGAGCGGTTGGGCGGCATTCCGATTGGCCGCGAAATTCGCGGATAAATCCGCTCCCACAAGGTGTACAACAACTAACGGGGACATAGCCAAGCGGAACCTCATGAGGTACGCACGGCCTGGGCGGCCCCGCGACACCCTACACCGCAATCCCGACCCATCGCGCCGCAGGCAGCCTTTCGCCGGCCGTCAGACCGGCAGGCTGAAGTAGAAGTTGGCGCCCTCGCCGGGGCGCGAGTAGACGCCTAGCCGGCCGCCGTGCAACTGCACGATCTCCCGCGCCAGCGCCAGCCCCAGCCCGACCCCTCCCTTGCGCCGCCCCACCTGCACGAAAGGCTCGAAGATGCGCGCCTGCTGGCCGAAGGGAATGCCCTCGCCCTCGTCCTGCACGCTGACGATCACCTGTTCGCCATGGCGGCGCGCCTGCAACCGCACCTTGCCGCCCGGGTTGCTGTGGCGCAGGGCGTTGCTAACCAGGTTGTTGAGCACCCGCTCCAGTTGCCCGGCGTCGAGGTTGAGGCGCGGCAGCGGCTCGTGGGCCTCGCAGACGAGGGTCACGCCGCGCTCCGCCGCCTCTTCGGCGAAGCGTTCGTGGGTCTGGTCGACCATCGCGGTCAGGTCGTACGGGTTGCGCTGCAGGGTCTGCAGGCCGTTCTGGTAGCGCGAGAACTCCAGCAGGTCGTCGATCAGTTGCACCAGCCGGCGCATTTCCTCGTCGACGGTGCGCATCAGCTCCTGCTCGCGCCCGCCCGGCTCCAGCGACAGCCGCTCGCGCAGCAGACTGAAGGCCATGTGCATGCCGGTGATCGGCGTGCGCAGCTCGTGGGAGGCGCGCAGGACGAACTCGTTGCGTACCCGCTCGAAGGTGCGCTGCTCGGTGACGTCGCGCAGCACCATCACCGCCCCCACGCTGCCGCCCTCGCGCAGCTGCACCGGGGTCAGCGCCCAGGCCAGCAGGCGCACCTCGCCGTCGCGACCGATCTGCAGATCGGCCGGTGGCTCGCGCATCAGCTCGCCGGCGAGCACCTGGCGCAATGCCTCGTCCACCGCGTGGCCGGGCAGCAGCGGGCCGATGGGCTGCTCCTGGATGTCCACGCTCCACGACAGCTGGCGCAGCGCCACCGGGTTGGCGTGTTCGACGCGGCCCTGGGCGTCGAGGATGACCAGGCCGTCGTCGATGCTGTCGAGCACCGCCTTCAGGCGGCCCTCGCTGTTGAGCAGCTGGTTGAGGTTGCTCGAATAGTACTGGCGCAGGGCCTCGGTCATCAGGCCGAAGCGCCGGCTCAGCACCGCCAGCTCGACCACCGGCGACACCGGCAGCACCACGTCGTACTGGCCGCGGCCGACCTGGTCGGCGGCCCGCGCCAGCAGGTCGATGGGCGCGCCGAAGCGGCGGGCGATGCCGTTGGCGGTGAGCACGCCGATCGCCAGCACCGACAGGCCCATGAGGGCGAGCAGCACGGCGATCAGCTGGGAACGTTCGCCGGCCTTCTTCTCGGCCTCGATGACCCGCTCCACCACCTGGTCCTGCTCGTCGAGCAGGTGGTTGCGCAACCGCTTGAAGGCCTCGGTGAAGGGCTTGTGGCTGGCCAGGTTGTGCGGCGTCTCGCCGGCGGGCGTGCCGCTGGCGGCCGCCTGCTCCATCTGGTCGTAGAACGTCGCGGCCTCTTCGAGTCCACGCTTGTAGCGCTCTCCCAGGTCGGCGCCGAGCCCCTCGGCGAGGGTCGAGCGGAAGGCCTGGCGAATGCTCGCGAGGCCGTCCGGGTCCGGGTTCTGGTCGATCAGCACGATCAGTTCGTCGCCCAGGTGCTGGCGCAGCTTCTGGCCGACCTGCACGGCGGTGAAGCCGCGCTGGATCAGCTCGCTCTGGCCACGCGCCATCTGGGTGACGCTGTACAGCCCGAGCAGCAGGCCCATCAGCGCCACGGTGATCAGCGCGGAAATGCTCAGGAACAGACGGGTGCGAAGCTTCATCGGCAGCTTCATGGTGACCCCATGGTCAAAGGTTGTACTGCTTGCGTTTGCGGTAGAGGGTCGAAGCGTCTATGCCCAGGGTCTTGGCCGCCATGTCCAGGGTGTTGCTGCTGGCCAGGACGGCGGCGATGTGGGCCTTCTCCAGCTCTTCGAGACTCATGGACGCCCCCACCCGCACGGCGCCGCTCGGCGCCTCGCCACCGCCACCGAGTCCGAGGTGGACGATTTCCACCGTCTCCTGCTGGCAGATGATGCTGGCGCGCTCGATGACGTTGCGCAGCTCGCGGATGTTGCCCGGCCAGTGGTAGGCCTGCAGGGCGGCCACGGCCTCTGGGCTGAAGCCGCAGGCCGGGCGGCCGTAGTCGCTGACGAAGCGGGCGAGGAAGCGTTCGGCCAGGGACAGCACGTCCTCGTGGCGCTCGCGCAGCGGCGGCAGCTTGAGGGTGATGACGTTGAGGCGGTAGAGCAGGTCCTCGCGGAAGCGGCCCTCGCGGACCATGTCGTCCAGGTCCAGGTTGGTGGCGGCGACGATGCGCACGTCGGCGCGCCGGGTGACCGGGTCGCCGACCCGCTCGTATTCCTTGTCCTGGATGAAGCGCAGCAGCTTGGGCTGCAGGGTGAGCGGGAAGTCGCCGATCTCGTCGAGGAACAGGGTGCCGCCGTCGGCCTGGCTGACCCGGCCCTGGGTGCTCTCGCTGGCGCCGGTGAAGGAGCCGCGGGCGTGGCCGAACAGCTCGCTTTCCATCAGCTCGGCGGTCAGCGACGGGCAGTTGATGGTCACGCAGGTGCGCTTGGCGCGGCGGCTCCAGCCATGGATGGCGCGGGCCAGTTCGCCCTTGCCGGTGCCGGACTCGCCGAGGATGAGGATGTTGGCGTCGGTGGTCGCGACCTGGCGGGCGGTTTCCAGGATCGCCATCATCGCCGGGCTGTGCGAGTCGAGGCCGTCCTTGGACTTGCGCACCTCGCCCTCCAGCGCCTCCAGCCGCGCCGCCAGCGCGCGCACTTCCAGCTGCTTGGCGGCGGCCAGGCGCAGCTGGTCCGGCGAGCAAGGCTTGACCAGGTAATCGGCGGCGCCGGCCTGGATCGCATCGACGGCAGTGTCCACGGCGGAGTGGGCGGTGACGATCACCACCCGCATCCAGGGCGCCTGGATGCGCATCTGCGCCAGCAGGTCCAGGCCGTTGTCCTCGCCCAGGCGCAGGTCGAGGAAGCACAGGTCGAACACCTGGCGCAGCAACAGGTTGTCGGCCTGGGCGGCGCTGCCGGCCGTGGCGACCACGTAGCCGTCATCCTCCAGGCAGTAGCGGAATGTACGCAGGATCGCGGACTCGTCATCCACCAGCAGGATGCGTCCCTTGGCGGCAGCTTCTTCTTGCATCGTTTCTTCTCTTGGTGCGTCGGCCTGGAGGGTTAGTGTCGTAAGTTTCGTGCAAGTTGCACGGAAATTTTTGCGCAATCCTGCATGCTGCACGCCCCACCTGGTTTGCATGATATTTATCTTATTGAAATATAAGGAAAATTAAGTCGAATACGGCTGGCACGCAATTTGAGAAAGAAAGATCACAGACCGGGAAATTCCCGCGATGCGAAAGACGGATAGCGGAGGCCGCGATGAACAGCCAGTCCAACGTGCTCAACGAGCTGATAGAGATCACCCGAGACGGTGAGCGCTTCTATCAGCACGCCGCAGCCGAGGTGCAGGACCCGCGGCTGAAGGCGGTGTTCCACGACATGGCCGAGGCCAAGACCCGGATTCTCCAGGCGCTGGCGCTGAAAGTGGCGGAGGAGCGCGAGCATCCCGCCGAAGGCGGCACCCTCAGCGGTGCGTTGCGCCAGCTGTACGCGGACACCAAGGCGCGTCTTTCCCGCGATGGCGACGCCGCCTATGTCGCCGAACTGGAATCGACGGAAGACCGCCTGCTGAAAGCCTTCGAAGAGGCTCTGCCGGAAGCCGCTCCCGAGGAGCGCGCCTTGCTGGAATCCGAGATGCCGACGGTACGGGCCTGCCACGACCGTATGCGTGAACTGAAAAGAAGCTTGAACCAAGGCGCGTGAAAACGCCCCCAATCATTCAGAGGAGAAATGGAAATGCTCACCCTGATCTTTGCGTTGCTGATCGCCGTGCTAGGTGTCCTGGGCAGTGCGCTGAGTCTGGGCCGGGCCATGTTCTTCAGTCTGGATACCGAATCCGAGGACGAGCCAGCGGTTGACCGCCTGGCCGGCCTCCGGAACGTTGAATAGAAGAAGGAGACGTCATCATGCTGAGTTGGGCCATTACATTCCTGATCATCGCCATCATCGCCGCGGTTCTGGGCTTCGGTGGTATCGCCGGCACCGCCACGGGTATCGCGAAGATTCTCTTCGTGGTCTTCCTGGTGATGTTCATCGTATCCATGGTCTTCGGTCGTCGGGCGCCCTGACGCTCGACCAGGGCCTGTCGACGCCTTGTCACGCACGTGACGGGTTGTGCGCGAACGGTGACGTTGGTGCGGCAATCCGGGGAGCGACAACGCGTCAACAGGTCTTGTTTTGAAAAACCGCGCGGGGACAGGCGCGTGACCAGGGGGTCGGGATGCTCTGCCGACGGAGCGACCTAGGGGTACAGGGAGTGCCTCCGCAAGGACCGGGTCAGGCAGCAACGATGGCGGAAGCGCCGTCACCTCACGAGGGTGACGACGCTTCCGCCACGTTCATTTCCACGTCTCGTTTCATGAGCTGAAGCCCGCGCATCGCTCGCCCCGCTCCGGCATGGCCGCTATCATCGGCCTCCGACCGGGGGGACTGACGATGCTCAATGGCTTGTGGCTGGGATTCTTCGTGGTGGCCGCGCTGGCCGCCGCGCTGCGCTGGATCGGCGGCGACCCCACGGTGTGGGCGTCCATGGTGGAGAGCCTGTTCACCATGGCCAGGACGTCGGTCGACGTGATGATCCTGCTGTTCGGCACCCTCACCCTCTGGCTGGGCTTCCTGCGCATCGCCGAAAAGGCCGGCCTGGTCGAGATGCTGGCCCGCCTGCTGTCCCCGCTGTTCGCCCGGCTGATGCCGGAAGTGCCGCGCGGCCACCACTCCCTCGGCCTGGTCACCCTCAGCTTCACCGCCAACGGCCTCGGCCTGGACAACGCCGCCACGCCGATCGGCCTGCGCGCGATGAAGGCCCTGCAGGAACTCAACCCGAGCAGCACCTCGGCGAGCAACGCCCAGGTGCTGTTCATGGTGATGAACGCCTCGTCCTTCGTCCTGCTGCCGGTGTCGATCTTCATGTACCGCGCCCAGCAGGGCGCCGAGGACCCGGCGCTGGTGTTCCTGCCGATCCTCCTGGCCAACGCCGTGTCCAGCGCCAGCGCCCTGCTGTCGGTGGCGGTGATGCAGCGCCTGCGCCTGTGGGACCCGGTGCTGCTGGCCTGGCTCGGTGGCGCCGCGCTGGCCATCGGCACCTTCATGGCGGTGCTGGCGGGCCTCTCGGCCACGGCGCTGACCGCCCTGTCCTCGCTGCTCGGCAACCTGACCCTGTTCGGCCTGATCCTCAGCTTCCTGCTGCTCGGCGCGCTGAAGAAGGTGCCGGTGTACGAGAGCTTCGTCGAGGGCGCCAAGGAGGGCTTCGAGGTCGCCAAGAATCTTTTGCCCTACTTGGTCGCCATGCTCTGCGCGGTGGGCGTGCTGCGGGCCTCCGGCGCGCTCGACGTGCTGCTCGACGGCATCCGCTGGTGCGTCCAGGGCCTGGGCTGGGACACCCGCTTCGTCGAGGCCCTGCCGACGGGCCTGGTCAAGCCCTTCTCCGGCAGCGCGGCGCGGGCGATGCTGATCGAGACCATGCAGAGCCAGGGCGTGGACAGCTTCCCCGCGCTGGTGGCGGCGACCATGCAGGGCAGCACCGAGACCACCTTCTACGTGCTGGCCGTGTACTTCGGCGCGGTGGGCATCCAACGCGCCCGCCACGCGGTGGGCTGCGCCCTGTTCGCCGACATGGTCGGCGTCGTTGCCTCGATCCTGGTGTGCTACTGGTTCTTCGGCTGAGCGCCCGCCTGCGCTTCTTCCGCTGCCCGAAACCTTGTGGGAGCGGACCTTGTCCGCGAATCAGGCCCACAACACGCTTCGCGGGCAGAGCCCGCGCCTACGACTCAGCCCAGCTGGCGCCGCAGCTCCGCCAGCACAGGCGCGCTGTCCGGGCGCACGCCGCGCCACAGCAGGAAGGCCTCGGCGGCCTGCTCCACCAGCATGCCCAGGCCGTCGATGCAGCGCGCGGCGCCCTGCTCGGCCGCCCAGCGGTTGAAGGCCGTCGGTTCCCGGCCGTACATCATGTCGTAGCAGAGGGTGTGGCCAGGCCGTATCAGGTTCGGCTCCAAGGGCGGCAGCTCGCCGGCCAGGCTGGCCGAGGTGCCGTTGACGATCAGGTCGACCGGCTCGCTCAGCCAGTCGAAACCGCTGGCCGCGACCGGTCCCAGGTCGGCGAACTCGCGCGCCAGTTGCTCGGCCTTCTCCACCGTGCGGTTGGCGATCACCAGCGCCTGCGGCCGGTGCGCCAGCATCGGCGCCAGCACGCCGCGCACGGCGCCACCGGCGCCAAGCAGGAGGATCCGCTTGTCGGCCAGGTCGATGCCGGCGTTCACCGTCAGGTCGCGGACCAGGCCGGCGCCGTCGGTGTTGTCGCCGAGCAGGCGGCCATCGTCGAGCTTCTTCAGGGTGTTCACCGCACCGGCGCGGCGGGCCCGCTCGGTCAGTTCGTCGGCCAGGCGAAAGGCCTCCTCCTTGAACGGCACGGTGACGTTGCCGCCCAGCCCAGTGGCGAAGAACGCGCGGGCGTAGCCGGCGAAGTCGTCCAGCGGCGCCAGCAGCGCCTCGTAGCTCAGGTCCTGGCCGGTCTGTTCGGCGAACAGACGATGAATCAGCGGCGACTTGCTGTGGCCGATGGGGTTGCCGAACACGCCGTAACGGTCCATTACATGTCCTTCTGTCAGTAGGGCGGGTGCAACCCGCGCCACGGATACGCGGGTTGCACCCGCCCTACGCGCCGGCCAGCCAGTCGCGGTCCTGGAGGAAGTAGTCGGTCAGGCGCGCTTCCGCGGTGCCCGGCTCGGGCTTCCAGTCGTAACCCCAGCGCACGTGCGGCGGCAGGGACATGAGGATGGACTCGGTGCGCCCGCCGGACTGCAGGCCGAACAGAGTGCCGCGGTCGAACACCAGGTTGAACTCGACGTAGCGCCCGCGGCGGAAGGCCTGGAACTCGCGCTGCGCCTCGGTGAAGGGCGTGGCCTTGCGGCGCTGGATGATCGGCAGGTAGGCCTTGATGTAGGCGTCGCCCACGGCCCGCAGGAAGGCGAAGCTGGTGTCGAAGTCCCACTCGTTGAGGTCGTCGAAGAACAGCCCGCCGATGCCGCGCGGCTCGCCGCGGTGCTTGAGGTGGAAGTAGCGGTCGCACCATTCCTTGAACCGGGGATAGACATCCGCGCCGAAGGGGGCGCAGGCCTCACGGGCGACCTGGTGCCAATACACGCAATCTTCCTCGACGGCGTAGTAGGGCGTCAGGTCGAAACCGCCGCCGAACCACCAGACCGGCTCCTCCCCGGCCTTCTCCGCGCTGAACAGGCGGACGTTGGCGTGGGAGGTGGGCACGTGCGGGTTTTCCGGGTGGATCACCAGCGACACGCCCATGGCCTCGAAGCCACGGCCGGCCAGCTCGGGGCGGTGGGCGCTGGCCGACGGCGGCAGGCTGTCGCCGAAGACATGGGAGAAGTTGACGCCGCCCTTCTCGATCAGGGCGCCGTTCTCGATCACCCGGGTACGCCCGCCGCCACCGGCGGGGCGCTCCCAGGCATCCTCGAAGAAGCGGGCGGAACCGTCCTCGGCTTCGAGGGCGGCGCAGATACGGTCCTGCAGGTCGAGCAGGTAGGCCTTCACGGCCTGGGTGCGTTCGGTCACGGCATGGTTCCGGGCGGGTCAGAAGAGCGGGCAGCATACCACTGACGCCGCGCTTTCAGACCGTGAAAGCCACCGACAGGCGGCCCGCGGAACAGGAGTTGTCAGCGGGGCCGGACAGGCGGAATCAAAGCGACAACCGCTTGAAGATCGTTTCCGGAACGCTCTTGATGATCAACATGATCAGGCGCCAGAAGCCCGGCGTGTAGAGCACGTCGCGGCGCTTGTCGATGGCCTTTTCGATATCCGCGGCGACCTTGTCCGGGGTCGCCCACAGCGGCCCCTTGGGAAAGGCCGCAGTCATCGGCGTGTCGACGAAGCCGGGCTTGATCGTCAGCACCTGCACGCCACGCTTGCTCAGGCGGTTGCGCAGTCCCTGCAGGAACAGCGCCAGCGCGCCCTTGGCCGTGCCGTAGACGTAGTTGGACTGGCGGCCGCGGTCGCCGGCTACCGAACCGATCACGGCGATGGTGCCGTGGCCCTGGTTCTCGAAATGGTTCGCCAGCGAGGTGAGCAGGCCGATCACGCTCAGGGCGTTGGTCTTCAGCTCCTGCAGCGTCAGCTCGACGCTCTGTTCGCAGGCCTTCTGGTCGCCCAAGGTGCCGTGGGCAATCAGCACCATGTCCAGCCCGCCCAGTTCGGCGATGGCGGCTTCCAGCACGGCGGGATGGCTGTCCAGATCGTTGGCGTCGAAGAAGGCGTGGCTCGCGGCGCCGGCGCCACGCACCTTCAGGTCTTCCGCCAGGCTGCTCAGGCGTTCGCCGTTGCGCCCCAGCAGGTGGAGGTGACAGCCGCGCCGGGCGAAGCGGCGAGCAGTGGCCTCGGCGATGGCGGAGGTGGCGCCGATAATCAGCAGTTTCTGCATGGTGGTCATTCCAGTCCCAGTCGTTGTGCTTGCAGCGATACGAATCTGCCCAGGGCGCCGTAGCGCTCGCGCAGCGCCTGGAATTCTTCCCAGCGCGGGTAGCTCTGGCGGAAGGTCTCCGCGCTCATCCGCGCATCCTTGGTGAGGTAGAGGCGGCCACCGTGGGCCAGGACCATGCGGTCCAGCTCGTCGAGCAGCGCCGTCAGGCCACGTTCGTTCTTGAAATCCAGCGCCAGGGTGTAGCCCTCGATCGGGAACGACAGCGGGTTGTCGTTGGCCGCGCCGAAGGCCTTAAGCACCGCCAGGAACGAGCCACGCCCCGAGGCCGCGATGCGCTGGAGAATCGCCCTCATGCCCTCGCGTCCCGCTTCGCGGGGGATCACGAACTGGTACTGGAGGAAGCCGTCGCGGCCATACAGGCGGTTCCATTGGGCGATGCCATCTAGCGGGTAGAAGAACGGCCGGTAGTCGATGCGCTGCTCCGTGCGGGGCTGGCGGATGCGGTGGAAATACAGGCTGTTGAACGCCCTGATCGAATGGCGGTTGAGCAGTATGCCGGGCATGTCCACCGGCACCCCCAGGGTTCGCGACGGCGCCAGGTCGAGGGCGCCGGTACGGGCGTGCTCACCCAGCATGAGCAGCGAGCGACCCAGCGACTCGCCACTCGCCAGGCAGTCGATCCAGGCCACCGAATAGGTGCTGGCGCCATGGGCCTCGAAAAGGTCGAGCGCTTCGTCCAGGTTGGCGGCCTTGAGCGTCACCTGATCGATGAAGGCGCTGTGCACCCGGCGCAGGCGCAGGCGGGCCCGGAGGATCACGCCGGTCAGCCCCATGCCGCCACAGGTGGCGCGGAACAGCTCGGCGTGGCTGTCGGCGGAGCAGGTCAGCACCTCGCCGCTGGCAGTCAGGAGGTCGAAGGAATCGACGAAGGCGCTGAAACAGCCGTCGAGGTGGTGGTTCTTGCCATGCACGTCGCTGGCGATGGCGCCGCCGACGCTGACGAAGCGCGTGCCGGGCGTCACCGGCAGGAACCAGCCACGCGGCAGGAAGACATCGATCAACTCGGCCAGGGTCACCCCGGCATCGCAGTCGACCGTGCCCTCGTCAGGGTCGAACGCATGCAGGCGGTCGAGCGAGCGAGTCGAGAGAATATGGGGGGCCAGGGCGCTATCGCCATAGCTGCGCCCCATGCCGCGAGCGATCACCGGACCATCGGCCGCCAGATGCTCGGCGGCGCGGGTCGGGGTGGTCAGTTCCTGCAGCTGCGCGTCGATGGTCGGGTATCGCCCCCAGCCGCTGATCAGCATGGCGTCGAGTCCTGGGGAAATACGAACCGACGGTCCAGCAGGTACTTGGCGTAATAGCCGATGGCCAGGCCGATGACACCACCGAGATAACGCATTTCCTTGCTCTCGAACAGGTGATGGAAGCCGAACTCGAAGCTCCAGAAGATCGCGGTGGTGACGAGCCCCATCAGCGCATAGAGGAAAAAAACACGCCCATCGTGGGCGATATCCTGTGCGGTAAAGCTAAAGATGTAGCGTTTATCCAGCACGTATTTGACAATGAGCCCCACCCCAGTCCCCACCAGCACTGATAGCAGGATGGCATAAGGGCCGTGATAGGCCCTGACGACCATATCCTGGGAAAAGATATTGGTCGCGGTAGCGATCGCGGCCAATAACGAGTAGATCAGCGCAATTCTCATCAAGAACCCACCAGAAGCCATGCGGAGTTAAATGGCATGCATGCTACCTTACGCACCCCCTCCCCTCTAGCCCGGCTGAAAGGACTCCTGGCGCTGATGCGCCCCCGGCAGTGGGTGAAGAATGCGTTCGTCCTCGCCCCCTTGCTGTTCTCCGGCGAATTCCACGACCCCGACTCCATCGTTGCGGCGCTGATCGCGGCCGGCCTGTTCTGCATCGCGTCTTCGGCGACCTATATCGTCAATGACCTTCGCGACATCGAGCACGACCGCCGACACCCGCGCAAGTCCCTGACCCGCCCACTGGCCTCGGGCCTGGTCACGCCCCAGGCCGCCCTGGTCCTGCTGGCCGTGCTGTATGGAGCCCTGGTGGCCGCCTGGTTCCGCTTCCCCGAAGTGGTCCATGTGATCCTCGGCTACCTGCTGCTCAACCTCGCCTATACCTTCGTGCTCAAGCACCAGCCGGTACTGGATATCTTCACCATCGCCCTGGGCTTCGTCCTGCGCGTGTATGGCGGCGCCATGGCGCTGTCGGTACCGGTGTCGGGATGGATGTTCGTCACCACCCTGTGCCTGGCCCTCTACCTGGCATCGATCAAGCGCCGCCAGGAGCTGAGCAGCAACGGCAGCGAGAGCCGGGAAGTCCTGCGCCACTATTCCATCACGCTGGTGGACCGCTATGCCGAGATGTCGGCCATTGGCGCCCTGCTGTTCTACAGCCTGTTCGTCATCACCGGCCGCCCCGAGCTGATCATCAGCATTCCCCTGGTGCTCTATGGCCTGTTCCGCTACTGGTTCGTGGTGGAACAGGGCGGTGGCGAGTCGCCCACCGACGCGCTCCTCACCGACTGGCAACTGATGCTGGTCGCCCTGTTGTGGGCCGGCGCCTGCGCCTGGTCGCTGTAAGCGGAGGCCGTCCATGGATCTTGCCTACCTGATCACTCCCTTTGCCGCCTGGCTGACGGCCGGCTCGCTGAAGTTCGCCATCAACAGCCTGAAGGCCGGGCGACCGGCCTTCGGCCTGATCGGCTACGGCGGGTTGCCGAGCAACCACAGCGCGATCGTGAGCAGCATGGCCGCCCTGATCGCCCTGCGCGAAGGCATTGGCCATCCTGCCTTCGGCGTCGCCCTGACCCTGGCCTTCATCGTCCTGCTGGACGCCAACAGCCTGCGACGCCAGGTCGGCCTGCACGCCGAGGCGATCAACCGGCTGGGCAAGAGTGAACCGGAGGGGAAAGTGCTGCGCGAGCGCATGGGCCACAGCAAGGTCGAGATCATTGCCGGCCTGGTGGTCGGCGCGGCGGTGGCCTTCCTGGTACAGGGGCTGTTCTGATCGAACGATGAACGGGTAGTCCGGCAGGCGGACGCGCCTGGCCGATCGTTCAGCCCCTCATGTTTTCAAGTGGCTCGGACAAGGGCGCTTTCTGCAGAAAGGGCCGCATGACCTCCAGCAGACGGTCCGTGCAGACCTCGAGTGACGAAACCGACGTATCCAGGCTCAGGCACGCCGCCAGAGGAGGTTCGTAGGGAGCGGAGATGCCGGTGAACTCCGGGATCAACCCGGCGCGTGCCTTCTGATAAAGACCTTTGGGATCGCGCTGCTCGCAATGTTGCAGGGTGGTGCTGATGTGGATTTCACGAAAACATTCATGGCCGATTATTTCCTCCGCCATTTGCCGGTCCGAGCGGTAGGGGGAAATGAACGAGGTTATGACGATCAGGCCAGCGGTGTTCATCAGCTTGGCCACTTCCGCGATGCGCCGGATGTTCTCGGTGCGAGCCTCGGGGGAAAAGCCCAGGTCGCGGTTCAGGCCATGGCGAACATTGTCACCATCGAGAACGAAGCATGCGTGGCCCAGTTCGGCAAGGCGTTTCTCCAGAGCAAAGGCGAGAGTGGATTTTCCCGCACCGCTCAGTCCGGTCATCCACAAGGTCACGGGCAGCTGGCGAAGCAGGGCGTGACGCTCGGTAGACGCTACCTGGGTGTGCTGCCAGACCAGGTTCTTGACGGTGTCTTCTCGACTCATGATGTGGCCCTGAAATGAGGCTAGAGCTTGCCAAGTAGAGCGGCCAGTACCAGGGCCATGTTGCCTGGCAGGGTCTGGCGATATACGCCACAGCGCTGCATGCCGTGCAGACGAGACAACAATCCGGCCCGGCGCGCGGCGGCAAAGGTATGGAAGGTGTGGCAGCTTTCGTCGCTCAACAGGTCCCGGCACTGGCTCAGGGCGTCGACGTTGATGGTGTTCCAGGTGTGAAAATGTCCGGCGAGCATGCGCCGGATACGATGCAGGCGATCCTTCAGGTCGGAATTGGAGCCGACCAGGTTATTGCTGTGCTGGCGGTAGTCTACCGATGGCTGCTCGCAGTATCGAATGCGCCCTGTCGTGCCGCTTACCAGCATGTAGAGCCACCAGTCATGGGAAACGATGGGCAGCTCCGCCGTATGACTGAGCAATTGCCGGGCGCTGCGGTTGAATACCATGGTGTTGCCGCCAGCCAGGCTCTGCACCAATGCGTTCTTGAAGTGCGGGGCCTTGGGGAAAAGCGGAGACATGCCGAATGGCCGGCCGTCCTCGTGAACCAGCCGGGTTCGCCCGCAGTGTAGGGCCGGGATCGCGGGATCAACGGTTTGCAGCCAGGCCAGCGCACGCTCGAGATGATCCCTGTGCCAGATATCGTCCTGGTCGCTGAAAGCGAAGTAATCGGCCTCAATCTCTGGATCGCTGGCCATGGCCATGAAATTGCTGACGAATCCCCGCCGCGGCCCTTCGACCACGCGCAGGCGCTGCTCGCCTATCTGCCTCTGATAGCGTTGCAGCAGCGCCCGGGTGCTGTCCGTGGAGCCATCGTCCGACACCACGATCAGCCAGTTTTCATGGCTTTGGTGGATGATCGATTGCAACTGGTCGTCGAGAAACCGATCACCGTTGTAGGCGGCTAGCAGGATCGCCACTTTCGTGGCGTCCAGGGTGCGCTGAGTAGATTCGAGGCCTTGCCGATAACCGCCTGTCTCCAGCATGGCTTCTTTATACATCGCGCCTTCCCCGTTTATTGTGATGGGCCGCATTGGCGAGGTATCGGGCAGCATGGCTTCAGTCGTCAGAGCGTGGCATCGGCGAAGGCGTAGGCCTGGTTCGCGGGACGACTTTCTCCGCTGCTCACGTCCAGCCCTACCGCCCGGGCACTGATGCTGAAGGTACGCTCCAGGGCATGGGCCAGAGTGCCATCGACCTGGCCGGCTTCTTCCTCGAAGTCATCCTCGCTCAGTGCCAGATTGAGCAGGGGCAGGAATGTGCGAGTCTGGGCGAAGAACATGGTACCGGCAACGAAGTTCATTTCGCTCAGGTCGGCGGGGCTGATACCCAAGCGGCAGGCGAGTCCCTCGACACGGCGGGCATTCGACCCCCAATAGAAACTCATGGGTACCAGATGTCCGGCAGGGCCGAGAATGCCGGTGCTGGGCGAGAGGGCAAAGGTTTCCAGCGCCTGGCGCATGGCCTGCCCCGTCAGCAGTTTGTCGTAGAGGTCACGACGCCAGACATCACCATCCTCTCGGTGGGTGGACTTCTTGGTATGCACCTTGAGCAACAGGGTATGCCCATCGGCGACGATACGGGGCAGCAGCTTCATGAACGGCAGCACGTCACGACCGCGATTGGGTGTTTCTTCCAGGGTCCACGGGTGTCGGCAGTCGGCCAATATCTTTCTGACCTGCTGCGCCTTGTCGGGTGGGCAGGACAGGTAGAACTGTAGCGCAAGCCCCTCGATCTGCTGCAGATAGCCGAGAATTTCCTGCAAGACCTCGGGGTAATAGGCGTGAATCACCACGGCCAGAGTCTCCCGGGCCGGCGCTGCCGGAGCCGGCAGGCTGGCCCGCAGGCTGGCCATGCGGGTGGCTTCGAGGAAGCCGTAGCCGTGGCGTTGATCCGGCTCCAGATGAGCACCTTCGGCCCATTCGTTCCACGCGTTGATGAAAACGATGCGCTCATCCGGGTTCTGCTCACGCCCCAGCGTCTCGCGCATGGCTTCCAGCAGCCACTGCTGGTAACCACGTGGCGAACTGTTGACGAAGGAGATGCTGCAATTGCGCCGCCGGGCGGTATTGTCCCAAGAGGGGCAGACACTGCGGAACAGCTTGTAGCCAGGCTTGCCGTACTGGAGGCAGCGCTTGAGATAGATGCTCCAGTCGTATACCTGCCCCTGGAAGTCCTCCTGCAGCGGCTTGATCAGCCCGGTGACGGAAGGCGGATTGGTGGCATTGGGCGGGAACTCGATCGCCGCATCGAAGCCGAAGCGGGAAGGAGGCGGGTTGTCGAAGGACTGGGTATAGGCCAGGTAGATCTCGCCGATACCGTTTTCTCGACACCAAGTGCGCCAACGCAATGCGGTGGCCTTGGCATCCGGGAGCAGGCTGGGGCGGTAGACCAACAGCAATGGCTTGCCATCGATACGGATATAGCGGCTATCACGCATGTACTGGGCAATGTGGGCGATAAACGCCAGGTCATCCTCGGGACTGTGGTCCTGGCCGATGAGGATCTCGTGATCCAGTCCGTCCCAACGACGGCTCCAGTTCTCGTTGGCCCAGCACAGGCAGAACGGCAGGTCGAGGCTTGCGTCTGCGAGATAGCGCTCCACCGGGGTCTCCAGCAGGCGTTTGCCGCCGAACCAGTAGAAATAGAAGCAGAAACCGCCGAGGCCATATTGTTTGGCCAGCTCGACCTGACGCCGCTGGGTCTGTCCGTCAAGCAGGTCGTAATAGCCGAGGTCGCCAGGTACATGGGGCTGGTAGTGCCCTTCATAGAGCGGCTGGGCCGGGCGGACATTGGTCCACTCGGTAAAGCCTTCGCCCCACCAGGCGTCGTTCTCGGGAATGGGGTGGAACTGGGGCAGGTAGAAGGCGATCAGCCGAACCGGGCTTTCGACAGGCTGTGCATGGGGCTGTAGCTGCGGGATGGCCTCGACGGGTTCGTCAATCCACTGGAGTTGCGTGTCGTCGAGGGAGCGTTCGGGCTGCCGGCCCTGTTCCTGGCTCCACTGCCAGTTCTGATAGGCCCTGGTCTTGCGCAACAGCGGGCCGGCATGGGTGAACAGCCGGTGCTTGAAGGCCTGCTTGCTCCCCGTGGACAGAGGCAGGAGCCGCCACAGCCAGCGGACGCTTTCGGAGCCCAGGGCACGTACCAGCAGGCCCGGGTTCTGATAATGCCGTCGCAGCCCCCGGATCGGGCGGGTCAGGCGCCATGAATGGCCGGCATACACCTGCGCCAGTTCGGCACGCAGCTGATCCTGGCGCAACAGGCAGTCATTCAGTTCGCCGGCCAGTTCATGGCGGTGCTGCAGGGCTTGGGCGTGCATGTGCCAGGCGTTTTCGCACTCGGCATTGCTGGCGGCGAGTTGGTCGTTCAGCTGGTGGCGTTCGTTGTCCAGAACCCGGATGGTTTCGTTCAGAGCCTGGGTGGTCTCATTCAGAGCGTGGGTGGTCTCGCTCAGATCCCGGATGGTCTCGTTCAGATCCCGATGGCTGGCATGCATCTGCGCCAGCTCGGCACGCAGCTCATCCTGTTGAAATAGACTGTCGTTCAGCTTGCCGGCCAGCTCATGGCGATCCTGAAGAACCTGGCCGTGCATGTGCCAGGCATTTTCGCGTTCGACGTTGCAGGCGACGAGCTGGTCGCGCAACTGCTGGCAGTCACTGTCCAGAGCCTGGATGGTGCCGTTCAGGCCCAGAATGGTCTCGTTCTCGCTGCCGATGATTTGAAGGCGCTCATGATCGACTGCGTCGAGCGCCTGGGCGAGCGGCTTGAGCTCTTGCAGGGCAGCGGCCAGCTCCGTGCAGCTCTGGTTGAAGCCGACATCCTGAAGGTCCAGCTGGTCGGTGGCGACGCGACGCAGCAACTGGTACAGGGCTGCAACGGGCTGCGGCACTTGTGTGCGGTCACCCAGCTGTTCGGCTGAGTGACGAGTGTGACGGAGCCCCTGACTGAGAAAGTCCTGTTCGAACTCACGCATTTCGTCGGTGTCGGCCTCCGGCAGCGGCATATCGAAGGCAGTGGCAATACGCGATAACTGTTGCAGCGGTTGATCGAGCATGGCGTCGTAGTCGACCACTATGCGTCGTGCGCCTTCGCTGTAGCGCAGCGCCGCCAGCTGATAGTGCGCCCATAGCAGTTGTGCGCGCGCGGGGGTTATGTCGTCGCGCTTGTGCAGCGAAGCTGCGACGCTCAACGGATTGCGCAGGCAAATCAGGTAGCAAGGCTCAAGCGACAACTCGGCCAGCACACGCTGCCAGAAGGGCAACAGCAGGCAGGTCTGTGGGTCCTTGAAGGCGAACAGGCCGTGTTCTGGCAGCTTGGCACGCAGAATCGCCAAGGCCTCGTCCCGCCAAGGCGCCAGCTCCGAATCCAGACAGTGTGCCAGATCGATTTCGCCGAGCCTGTCCCAACTCGTTCCCAGCGCGTGGAGCAAGCGGGTGTTGAGCTCGTGAATATCCAGATCTTCGAAGAATCCCTTCTCGTTGTTGTTCTCGGCGGCGGGCATCAGGTTGTCGCCAAGTTCAACGCCCAGCGCCTTCAAGGCTCGGGTGATGACGCTGGTTCCACTGCGGTGCATGCCGAGTACAACGAAAACCCTTGTCAGGCCAACGCTCATATAAACCTCAACCAAGGCCATGTCCCGGCCTTCTTGTTATTGTCGAATTTGGTCGTGGAGACAATCAGATGGCTGGTTGTCGTTTGGCCGCACGTTCCCTGGCTTGTTCTTGCTTTACTGCCATGCGGATGGCCTCAAGGTAATTGCCAATGACTTCGCCCGTAGGGCCACAGTACAGGCTGCGCCCTTCATGTATCCACAGCACCCGGTCGCAGAGCGATTGGATCGCCTCCATGCTGTGAGAGACCAGTACCACGGTCTTCTTGGCGCGGATCTTGTCACGCATGGCCTGGTGGGACTTCATCTTGAAGCTTTCATCACCCACACCGAGCACTTCGTCGATCAGCATGATGTCGGGGTCGGCATGGATGGCCACGGCGAAACCCAGACGCGCGCGCATGCCGGTGGAATATGTGCCCACCGGACGCTCGAAGAACGTGCCCAGCTCGCTGAAGGCGTGAATCTCATCCATCAGCGCCCGGACGCGCTTGAGGCTCAGGCCGAGCAACAGCCCGCCAATCACCACGTTCTCTCGGCCAGATAGCTCGGGCTTGAAGCCAACGCTCAGTGCCAGCAGGCTGGCGCTGAGGCCGGGCTGGCGCCAGAGCGTGCCACGATCCGGTTCGGTAATGCCCGCGATCAGGCGCAGCAGGGTGCTCTTGCCCGCGCCGTTGGCGCCGATCACACCCAGGGTTTCGCCGGTGTTGAGGGTGAAGCTGACATCGTCCAGCGCCCAGAAATGGTTGTAGCGCAGAACGCCGGTGCGCTGGCGGTACGACAGGCCGACGTTGCGGGCCTCGAGAATTACCTGCTCGGTCATGCGCGCTCTCAGTACAGGAGTTTCGGATAACGACGCTCGTTGCGCGCCAGGATCAGCAGGGCCACGGCCAGGATAGGCACCGACAGCGCCAGGCAATAGCCGAGCGCCGACCATTGAGGCCAGTGGTTGTGCAGCAGCACGTCGCGGTAGGTACTGATCAGCAGCACCATCGGGTTGTATTCGAAGGCAGTGCGCATGTTTTCCGGCACCTGCTCGGCGCTGAAGAAAATCCCGGACATGAACATCATCAGCATCAGCAGGTTGTCGACGACCATTTTCAGGTCATGGGCGAAGGGGATGATCGCAGCCAGCAGCAGGCCGACGGCAACAATCAGCAGCAACTGCGTCAGGATCACCGGCAACAGGCCCAGCCACTCCAGGCTGGGGGACTTGCCGGTCATCAGCAGGAAGCCGAGCAGCAGCAGGAGCACGATGGCGAACTTGAAGGTGTTGCTGAAAATCTGGATCAGCGCAAACAGACTCTTGGGCACATAGATCTGCTGAACCAGCCCGGCGTTCATCATGATCGACTGGCTGGCCTGGCGTACCGAGCCATCGAACCATTTCCAGGCGATCATGCCGCAGAGGAGGAAGGGCACGTAGTCCGGGCCGCCTTGGCGTAGAGCCATGCCGAAAACCACGTAGAACACGGCCATGTACATGATCGGCTCGATGATCCACCAAAGAAAACCGAGGAAGCGCCGGGCGATCTCCGTGCGCAGGTCGCTGTACACGCCATACAGTACGATTTCGCGGTAGTTCATCGTCTTACGGGTCTGATTGAAAAGAGGCGCACATTTAAACACAATGCCTCACGTTTTCAGCAAGATAGCCGCCGTTACTATTCGACGAGCGCGTGCATACCAATAATAAAGAGGCATCGATGCGGTTCATTCGGAATCTATTTTCTTTCGCTTCTCGCGAGCCCGTGGCCAGGCCACGCCAGGATGAGCCGGTCATGGTGGTGGGCATGCACCGCAGCGGTACCAGCTTTCTGACCGGCTCGCTGCAGCAGGCGGGCCTGGAACTTGGCAAGTTCAGCGCCTGGAATCCGCATAATCTCAAGGGCAACCGGGAAAACCTCGATATCGTCGCATTCAACGATGCCGTGCTGGGTGCTCGTGGCTATGCCTGGGACAAGCCACCCGTGGCCAGGGTGGAATGGACGGAGCAGGAGCGCGAGCAGGCCCGCGCCCTGATCGCCGACTTCACCGGCGACCGGCGCTGGGGCTTCAAGGACCCGCGCTCGCTGCTGCTGGTCGAGGGCTGGCAGGAACTGATTCCCGATCTGCGCTTCGTCGGCATCTTCCGCCACCCCACCGCAGTCGCGCAGTCCCTGCATGCACGCGGCGGCATGCCCGAAGAACAGGCCCTGGCGCTGTGGGCCGCCTACAACGCGCGGCTGCTGGCGCTGTACCGGCAGCAGCCGTTCCCCTTGCTCTGCTTCGACGAAGACGAGGCCGTCCTGCACGACAAGCTCAATGCTGTGCTGCTGGAACTTGGGCTGGAGCCGTTGACCGATGAACGCTTTTTCAGCGCCGAGCTGAAGCACCACGAGCAGCTGGAGCGGCCGTTGCCTGCGGATTTGCAGGATATGTATCGGCAACTCCGTGCTTATGCACGCTGAAGGGGTGTGAGCATGGCTTTCTTCCAGCGCAGGCCACGGCTTTCCATCGTGGTGATCGTGTACAAGATGCCGGATCAGGCGGAGAAAACCCTGTATTCCCTCAGCCCTCTGTACCAGCAGGGAGTAAGCGAGCGGGATTACGAGGTGATCGTGGTCGAGAACCACTCCGATCGTCTCCTGGGCGGTGAGCGGGCGACGCGCCATGCGGGCAATGTCCGTTATTTCCACCGCCAGGAAACCCAGCGCACGCCGGTGCATGCCATCAACTTCGGGGCCGCGCAGGCCAGGGGCAGCCATGTCGCGATCATGATCGACGGCGCGCGCATGCTGACTCCGGGAGCGGTCAGGCTCGCCCTGGATGCCTTCCGCATCGCTCCCAACGCCGCCGTTTCGGCACCGGGATACCACATCGGTCACAAGTTGCAGCAGGTGGCGGTCAACGAAGGCTATGACGAGGCGGCCGAAGCAGAGCTGCTTGGCAGCATCGAGTGGCCTCGGGACGGCTACCGCCTGTTCGACATCGCGGTGCTCAGCGGTTCTTGCCAGGGCGGTTTCTTCCAGAGCAACTACGAGAGCAACTTCATCGCCATGTCCCTGAAGAAGTGGAAGGCGCTGGGAGGCATGGACTCGCGCTACAACGACTTCGGCGGCGGCAATGCCAACCTGGATCTGTACAAGCGCCTCCTGGAGTTCCCCAATACGCCGTTCTACATGCTGTTCGGCGAAGGGTCGTTCCACCAGTTCCATGGCGGGGTCACCACGGGTACGCGCAAGGCCGAACGGGATGTGATCTACAAGCAACTGGACGATCAGGATCGCGCCTTGCGCGGCGATGACCGCGCGCCGCCGAGCGTGCGACCGATCCTGTTCGGCACGCCGCATCCGAGCGTCTACCGCTTCATTCGCCACTCACTGGACAAGGTGCAGCCGCAATGAGCCGCCGGCCGCTGCTGTCTATCATCGTGATCGCCTACGACATGCCGCGCCAGGCGCTCAATACCCTGGTCAGCCTGAGCCCGGGCTACCAGCAGGAAGTGGGCCCCGAGGACTATGAAGTCATCGTGGTAGAGAACCGTTCGCGGCGAAACATGGACGCCGAAGCGATTGCGGCGCTACCGGGCAACTTTCGTTATTTCCTGCGTGACGAACCGGGTGTTTCACCAGCCGCCGCGATCAACTTCGCCTTCGCCCAGGTCAGGGGGCAATTCGTCGGCCTGATGATCGACGGGGCGCGAATGGTCACGCCGGGCGTGGTGCAGAACGTGCTGATGGCGTTCCGGATGACAGCGGATGCCATGGTGGTAGTGCCCGGTTATCACTTGGGGGAGAACGAACAGCAGTTCCACCTGAGCCACGGTTACACTGAGGAAAAGGAACAGGCACTGCTCGACGAGATCGACTGGCAGCGCAATGGCTACCGCCTGTTCGATATTTCCTGCCTGAGCGGAGCCAACCCCAATGGCATCTTCCATCCGTTCATGGAGTGCAATTGCCTGTTCATGGCGGCGGACATCTTCCGCGATATAGGCCAGGCCGACGAGCGCTTCGATCTGCCCGGCGGCGGTGCACTCAACCTGTTCATCTATCGCAAGGTGGCCATGCACCCGCGCACGCGGGCCTTCATGCTGGCGGGCGAAGGCTCGTTCCATCAGTTGCACGGCGGGGTGACGACCTCGGAGGTGGACACCCGCGAGTCCATCCTGCGCCGACAGAGCGAGCAACTGTGCGAGCTGCTTGGGCAGCCGTTCCGCTCACCGACGGTCGAGCCGATTCTGCTTGGAAAAGTACCGGGACCGGCCTTGCGTTACTTGAAGCACTCGGTCGAGCGAGGCATGCACCGTGTACAGCGTTGCGCCGAGCGCAATGAGGATATGTATGCTGACGAGCGCGCCAAGGCGCACGACAGACAACCCGCTGCAAGTGTGACAGACGGCCCTGTCGCAGTGGAAAGCATGAGGCAATGATCGGACGTTTGTCCGGTCGAAAACCATCCAGAGACTGAACAGGGAATTCAAGAATGACTCATGTCTACATGCCACCGTCGATCCGACACTTCGAACCCCTGCACATGGTGTTCAGCACCTGGGTCGATCATCTGCCGTTCGGTTATGACCTGGTAGCGGCCATCAGGCCGAAGATGCTGGTCGAGCTGGGAACGCACAAGGGACTTTCCTACTTCACCTTCTGCCAGTCGATGAAGGAAAACGAGATCGACGGCCTGTGCTATGCAGTCGATACCTTCGAGGGGGACGAGCACACCGACAAGTACGACGAATCGGTGTTCAACGCGGTCAACGGCCACAATCGCCAGAATTACCACGGCTTTTCCTACCTGATGCGCATGTTCTTCAACAATGCCCTGCGCCATTTCAACGAAGACAGCATCGACCTACTGCACATCGACGGCTTCCATACCTACGAGGCGGTCAGCGAGGACTTCGCCAGCTGGTATCCCAAGGTCAGGCCAGGCGGCATCATCCTGTTCCACGATGTGCAGGCACGCTTGCAGGATTTCGGTGCATGGAAGTTCTGGGAAGAGATTCGCGGCCAGCACGAGACCTTCACGTTCAACCATGGCTTCGGCCTGGGTGTGCTGCGCAAGCCGGGTGGTGAACGTGGCAACGACCACGAGCTGCTCAAGCTGTTGTTCGAATCCGGCTCGGACGAGGGGGCGGCCCGCCTGCGTGCGTTCTATGTGCATGCCAGCAAGCACCTGGAAAACACCCGCAAGCTGAAGCGGCAGATGAAAGCCCAGGACCCCAATCAAAGCGCCGCGGCTCTTAACCAAGCGGCAAAGACCTAGGATTGCAGGGACTGCGCTCTTATGAATGCATTGAGCATTGCCGAGAAGTTGTTCGCCGAAGGCAAGATTGCTGCCGCGATCACTGCTCTCGAGGCAGATATCGCATGTGAGGAAACGCCGGAAAAACTGACCAGGCTGATGCAATTTCGCCACAGTGGTTTTTTTCGGCGCGAACCAGCTGCCGCCCGAAGCTCATGGCCACCCGCGCCGGTGGATCTGGGCTGGCCGCTTGGGGAAATTCCCCAGATACCAGCTCGGCAGCTCGATGCCCGGATGTTGGAGCAGGGCGTGATGCGACACGGCTCGCTGATCGTGCGCAATCTGCTGGGCCACGAAGATACACAGGCGCTGATCGAGGCGGTGGATCAGGCGATGGCGGCCTATGACCATGGCGAATCTTGCCAGTGGTACACACCATTGAGGCCATGCGCGGAAAATGGTGAGGTACGGGTCGCTAGAAAGTGGGTGCGTGAGGGTGGCGGCGTGCTGGCGGCGGACTCGCCCAAGGCCATGGAGCTACTGATCTCGACGCTCAAGCGAGAGCGGATTCTGCCGGTGATCGAGGCATATCTGGGCGAGCCGCCGGCGCTGTCGCTCAAGAAGACCACGCTACGACGCGTTTCGCCTGCAAGCAAGAGTGGCTGGCATCAGGATGGCGCGTTTCTCGGGAACGGTATTCGAACCCTTAATTTATGGATTGCCTTGAGCGATTGCGGGATCGATGCCCCCTCGATGGACATGATTCCGGCACGGCTCGATCGGATCGTCCCCACAGGGGAAAACGACGCCGATTTCAACTGGTCCGTGGGCCACGAGTTTATTGCTGCTGGAAGTGCCGGGGTGGCTCCGGTCAGGCTTAAATTTTCGGCAGGGGATGCGATCTTCTTCGATGAGATGAATCTGCATCGCACGGCGGTGGACGATGGCATGACCCGTGACCGTTATGCCATTGAGGCCTGGTTCTTCGCTCCGTCATCCTACCCGCTTGGACAAATTCCCGTGCTGTGCTGAGGATGCGGATAAGCACGCAGAAAGCGGGCGGCCATGGAGCGTACCGTAGCCTCCGTTTGCGTAGATGGTTTAGAGCCTTGTAGATAACAGGTTCAAAAATGCCAAAAGTATTGTCCGGCCTGCGCCAGCCTGCTGCCTATCTTCCTCAACTCGAGTCCTTGCGTGGCTGGGCCATCCTGCTGGTAGTGCTGTTCCACTATGTCGGCATCCTCAACATGGACGGAGGGCTGGGGCCGTCGGAGCACCAGCCCGCCTGGTTACAGGTTCTGGGCGCCGGCAATACCGGGGTCACGCTGTTTTTCGTGCTGAGCGGTTTTCTGCTGGTTCAGCCATTCATCCTGGCGCTGCGCAATGGCGAGCAGGTGAATATCACCCGCTTCTACATGGCGCGCTTGCTGAGGGTCGTACCACTCTATTACCTGGTGATACTGGTGGCCTGGCTGGCCACGGCCAACGCTTCAGCATTCAAGGCGCTGCTGTTCATACCCATAGGTTTCGATGCCTTCCCCTTCAGCGTACCGTGGTGGTCGCTGTGCACCGAGGTGCAATTCTACATGCTTCTGCCTTGGGTCATGCTGGGACTGGGCCACCGCCTGGGACGCTGGCTGGTGCTGGTCGGCGGTCTTTGCTGGCTGGGATTGCATGCGTATCTTTTTCTTCAACCCCAGTGGCTGGGCGACCATCGCAATGCCTCGTTGCAGGCTTCGCTATTCGGGCGTGGGCCGGCCTTTCTGATTGGCGGTCTATGTAGCTGGCTCTATCTGAGCAGAGGCTTCACCTGGCTGACCGACTCCCCTCGACGCGTAGCATCGCTGGCTGTGCTGTTGCTGGTCACGCTGCTCTGGCTATTGCGCTGGTATGGCATGTCGGGACAGACGCCAGCGCTCATGGCCATGCCGTTCTACCATAGCGTGGAAGCGTTGTTGTGGGGCGGGTTGCTGCTTTGCAGCCTGGGTACCGCCGGCAGAATGAAAGCACTGTTTATCAACCCGCTGTTCAGCCACCTCGGCACCATTTCCTATTCCCTGTACCTGGTGCATCTACCGGTGCAGTTCTACCTGCTCTATCCACTGCTCAAGCAGATCAATGGCTCGCCTTGGACGCCACCCCTGCTCGCGACCATTGCCGCCAGCTTCCTGGCTGCCTGGGGGCTTTCGCTCCTGTGCTACCGACTGGTCGAGCGACCATTCCTCAGGCTCAAGGCACACCTGCCGACAATGCAGGGCCGAAGCGGCTACCAGCCTGTATGCAGATAACCGTCATGCCCGTGCTCCGAATGGGCTGGCATCCACGCGCCGTGTGATCTTCTCCCGCACATCCGCAACGGGTTTTTCGAAGAAGTGGAACACCAGCACCGATACCAGCCACACCAAGGCCAGCCAGAGCAGGACTGCCAGCGCCATGACAGGCCAAGGACTATTCGCTTGCAAGCCCAACACGGCTCTGATGCCAAGCAGCAATGGAAAATGGCTTAGGTAAAGCGTGTAGGAATACAGGCTGATCCGGGCAACGGCGGTATGCGCCCAACCCTTCTGCGTTTTCAGCCGGACGATGGCGGGCAGCAGCAGCAGTGTTCCCAGCCCCAGCAACGAGAGGGTACCGGCGTTGATGAGCGAGTAGGTTGCGGAGCTGCCCCAGCCGCTATGTACAAGCTTCCAGATAGCGGCAAGCCCCAGCACCGTTATGACCAGACCAAGCGCGGCCTTGCCAGCGACCTGACGCTGCCACCACCCTGGTGCCCAACGGCTCAGCGTGGCAGCCAGCACTCCCCAGCCAGTCGCATCCAGATGATAGATCGTGAGTCTTCTGATTTCGGCATCCCACTGGAAGAACCCTCTTGGCACCTCATGCATCAGCCGCATCCAGAAGGGCAGGGTGATCAGCAGAAGCGAGGAGAGCAGGAAGGCATTCCGGACCGAGAGCTTCATCAGCCGAGCGCTCACGAGCACCAGGATCGGCATGATCAGGTAGAACCATTCGTCCACCGCCAATGACCAGGACTCCCCGAAGAAATGCGGCAGCTTCTCCGGGTAGGCCAGGTTCTGCAGGAAGAAGACATAGCTCCAGTCGAAGCTGCCGGCATCGGCCAGCACCATGCTCAGTCCCACATTGACCAGAAGGAACAGGTAGTAACAGGGCAATGTCCGGAACCAGCGACGCAGCCAGAAGTCCCGGCAGGCCAAAAGATGATTCTGCTCCTTTTCGAAGATCCGGATCATCATCGTGCCGATGAGGTAGCCACTCAGCACGAACAGCCATTCGATGGAAATGACGGCGCTGGCACTCAGATAGGCCGGGCCGCCCTGCCAGACGATCTTGCCCGTCGAGACGAAAAACCAAAGAAAACAATGATTCGCCAGAACAATGACGACTGCGAGCGAGCGCAGATAATCCAGGCCCGAATTGCGGGACATGCTTGTGTCACTCATCCGTGAGGGCGCTCAACGATAGGCGTCAGGGACATCCTGCCAAAGCGTGGCGAAGCCCGGTTCGGCTTCCCCGGCAGGGCGGCCGTTGGTGTAGTAGTAGAGTGCCAGCGATTTGCGGTAGACCCCCTCGGGACAGGTCAGGGGTTTGGGATGACCGTGGAAAGAGGTCGCCGTCGTGCTGAAGACCACGCAGCGATTGAGGATCGGCAGCACGCGCTTGGGTGGCCCTTGCATGGCCGGATCCCAGAGCTCCAGCTCCCCGCCGTACTCCTGGAGCCAGTCCTGGTTCAGGTAGAGCAGGAAGTTGAGCCGGCGATCCAGGCCGAAATCGCGGTGGCTGGCGAAATCGGCATGTACCTTGAGAAAGCCGCCGCGACCGATCTGGTGGATGCCGGCGCCACGCAGCTTGGGGTCGGGAATCAGGTCAGCGATGCCCGTCATGCCGGCGAGGAAATCGAGAAAGTAGTGCGAGTTCAGTTCCCAGATCAGTTGCCGGTAAGTGGGAGGCATGCTCATCAGATCGCGGATGTTGCGCTTGTCCTTCTGCACGTACTCGCCGGTCTGCTTGTCCTTGTGCGTGGCCTCGTTCCAGATCGGCAGGCTCTGGTCCTGGGGGTATTCGGCCAGCAGGCGGGCCAGTGTCGCCTCCGGCAGGAAGTCGTCGATGACGATATGGGCGAAAGGCTGATTGTGCTGGTAGAGCGAGGCAAGATTGGCTTCGGCGGCTTGCAGTGCGGTGTAGTCGAGTAGCGTGCCAGCCGGGCCATGCGGCTGGTTTTGCGTGTGGGTGAGCTTGGGGAATAATGCGCTACTCATTGGATAGGATTCGACTCATGTGGAATGTTGGCGGCTTGACCTTGCGCGGCTTCGCTTGCACTGCGTTGCTAGGGGTGCTGCTACTGGCGGGATGCTCGAATAATAATGATGCCGAACGGCCCAATATTCTATTTATCCTTACGGACGATCTGGGTAATAACGATATATCAAGCTGGGGCGATGATAGCGCTCCTACTCCAAGTCTCGACGAATTTAGCCGACAGTCCGTGCGATTTCGCAGACACTATACCGATAGCACCTGCTCGCCCAGCCGAGCGGCTCTGCTGACGGGCCGGCATCCCGTCAGCATCGGCTTCCAGGCCGATGGTCTCGGACTCTCCAGCGACCTTGAAACGCTGCCCGAAAGCCTGCGAACGCTGGGCTATCGAACAGCCCATGTCGGCAAGTGGCATGTAGGGGAAGCGCTTGAGTACCCGGAAATTCAGCCAGGCCATCATGGCTTCGATTACTGGTTCGGCATGCTCAATCACTTCATCCTCCGTGGCCCTGGGGAGAACGGGGAAATTCTTCAACGGCAACCGACCCATGTCGATCCATGGCTGCAGGAAAATGGCGCTCCGCCACGGCAGTATCAGGGCTATCTCGATGACCTGCTGATCGATAAAGCCATTGAGCTTATGGATGCCGGCGAAGGACAGCCCTGGTTCATCAACCTCTGGCTCTATTCGCCCCATACGCCCTATCAACCGTCTCCAACGTTCGCCCAACAGTTTCCCGATACGCCCGAGGGGCGCTTTCAGGCGGTGTTGAAGCAGCTCGATCACAATGTCCAGCGCTTGCTAAAAGCGCTCGAAGAGCGTGGGCTGGCAGAAAACACGATCGTGGTTTTCGCCAGCGACAATGGCGGCCCCAATATTGCGCGAGACAATAACTTCCCTCTGCTCGGCAAGAAGGCCACCTACACGGAGGGCGGCGTTCGCAGTCCGTTGTGGTTGATCTGGCCTCATCACTATGAAAATGCCGATATCGTTGCGCCAACCCATATCACCGATCTCTACCCGACGCTCCTGACCCTGACAGGTGGCGCCGCTCCGGAAGGAATCATGGGAAGAAGCCTGCGACCTCTACTGGAGGGCTCTTCCTTGCCCGAGCCGAGAGGCTACTACTGGATGTCGGACAGTGGGCGCCTGGGCATGGCGTATGGGGGGCATCTCTTTGATCGGGCATCGATCTTCTACAGGGACGTTCTCGGTGGTTTTAAGGATGGCCGGATGACTGCCGCCATTGGCGCCCCGCAGCCAAGCGGGAACGTACCCGACTCGCTCGACCAGCCCCAGGCCAATGCCTTGATGAAGAAGGAGGAGCGCAAATTGCGTGAGCCGTCTTTCAACTGGCAGCCAGCCGGCAACGGGCAGCCTGCGATGTTGACGGGCAGGGACTTCCAGCGCGCCCCGGTCTTCGGTGGTTTCAGCATGGGCTTTGCACTCGGTAAGCCGGCAAAGACACCCCAGGTGCAGACGTTACTGGAGCAAGAGGGGATCTGGCGCCTGGACTTGCTTGCCGACGGCCGGCTCCTGGTAGCACATGGCCATGTCGAGCAAATCAGCGAGCCCCTGCAAGCTGCCCACAGTGCCTGCAACAGCCTGGTGGTCAGCGTGCACGTGAAGCCTGCCAGCACCTTTCCCTTCCCCGGTCCAGCCAGCTCCCGACTCGCCTTGTACTGGAATGGCCACGTACTGCTCGACAGCGAGCGTGTCTTGCAGCGGCCCGGATCAGGCCAGGGGCTTGCCAACCCTACCTATATCGGAAGTGGAGTCGATGGCGCGCGTCCATATCTCGGCGAGGTGCTGGGCAAGCCGATAGTCATCAATAAACTCCTGCTGCCGGAGCAAGAGGGGTATGGCCTGCCCGACCTGATTGCGGAACTCTGCCCAGGAGTGTGATGGGTGCACCTTGAGTGGAACGCCTGATGAAAGGGTGGCGGTGGCTGGCGTACGGCTTCGTCCTGTTGCTGCTGGCGGTGAGCCTAGGGTTATGGTTCGGAGCCGACTCATCCCGGCCGGAACCCTCAGTGCCGGCTGCTGAGTGGGTTGCGGAAAGCAGTTGTCAGAGCTGTCACCAACCACAACACCAAGCCTGGCTGGGGTCCCATCATCAGTTGGCCATGCAACCGGCCAGCGAGCAGGCGGTGCTTGGCGACTTCGCCGATCGGCAGGTCTCCGGGGTGGATGGCGGCAGCCGGTTTTTCCGCAGGGATAATGGTTTCTGGATAAACACCACGGGAGCGGACGGCCTGAAGGCGGACTTCCGCGTCGCCTATGCAATAGGGGTGGAACCCCTGCAACAGTATTTGCTGGAACTGCCAGGCGGGCACCTCCAGGCATTCACCATGGCGTGGGATACGCGGGAGCAACGCTGGTTCGATCTCTACCCCGATCAACAGGCCAGACCTGGCGAAATGCTGCATTGGGCCGGCTTGAACCAGAACGCGAACTTCATGTGCATCGACTGCCACAGCACAGGCTTCCGGCGTAACTATGACGCGGCCACACAGAGCTATTCCAGCCATTGGCAGGCGCTTGGAGTTGGTTGCCAGAGTTGCCACGGGCCGGCGTCCGGCCACCTGGAGTGGACACGCAAGGCGGATGCCGATGGCCGTTATGGATTTGCCAGGTCTCTGAAGAGCGGGGACACGCTGCAGGAGGTGGAAACCTGCGGTCGCTGCCATAGCCGGCGTGCGGCACTGGGGGATGGCTATCGACATGCAGGACGTCTGATGGACGATTTCCTGCCCAATGTCCTCACCCCGGTTCTCAATGAGATCGATGGCAAGATCAAGGACGAAGTCTTCGAGTACGGCTCTTTCGTCCAGAGCCGCATGTACGCCGCCGGAGTGCGTTGCTCGGACTGCCACGACCCGCATGCCGGAACATTGCGGGCCACCGGTAATGCGCTTTGCACCCAGTGCCACAACCCCTCAGGGCAGGCTGTCCGCGGAGGTATTACCGCCGACGGCCTGAGCGCCAGGGATTACGACTCGCCGGCTCACCACAAGCATGCGCAGGGAACGACCGCAGCCCAGTGCGTCAGTTGCCATATGCCCGGCCGCTACTACATGGTCAATGATCTGCGCCATGATCATAGCTTCAGCGTGCCGAATCCCGTGCAGGCGATAGCGCTGGGGCACAAGGATGCCTGCCTGAATTGTCACCAGGACATGCCTGGGGAAAGGCTGGCCGAACAGTTCGGGCGGCTCTTCGACAACCCCGCACCTCGCGATGGTGGCTATGCGGCAGCCCTGTTCAGTGTCAGGCATGGGCAGGCAGGGGCGGCCAAGGTGCTGCTGGAGCAGCTGGCGCGCAGCGACCTGCCGGCCATTCGCAGGGCTACCCTACTGGTTGAATTGCCCCGCTACCCATCCGCGCGCGCGACGCTGGCCGCTCGCGAGGCGCTGCGCAATGAAGCGCCGCAGGTGCGTGAGCAGGCCGTGGAGGCGCTGAGCAGGCTGTTGCCGGATAGGCAACTGAGCAAGACCCTGGCCCCGCTGGTGACCGATCCGGTCAAGGCAGTACGTATCGCCTCGGCATGGGCGTTGGCACAGTTGCCGCTGCCAGCCGGCCGTGAACCTGAAGGTTTCGCCCAGGCGCTGGAAGAATACGAGCAGGTGCAGCAGGTGTTGCGCGAGCGGCCAGACGCCCTTCTGAATCTGGCCATGCTCTATCAGGCGCGCGGCGAGTTGCATCAGGTGGAGCCGGCGTTGCGCGAGGCCTTGCTGCGCGATGCGGACTTTCATCCCGCTCGCACTGCATTGGCCCAGCTACTGGAGGGCCAGGGACGCGTTCAGGCCGCCCAGGCGTTGCTGCAAGAGGGCCTGCAACAAGGTGACAACGCGGCGTTGCAATATGCCATCGGCATGACCTGGGTGCGGCAACGACAACCAGCCAAAGCGCTGGCAGCCTTGCGCCGTGCCCATGAACAGGAACGCGAGCAGGCCGAGTATCGCTATGCCTACGCGCTTGGGTTGTATGAAAGCGGGCAGCCTGAACAGGCCATCGAGCTGCTTGAGCAGGGGCTGGCAGAAGATCCTTCCAATAGGACGATACGCCAGGCCCTGCTGGCCTACGCGCAACGCGCCGGTGATCGGGACAAGGTGCAGGCGCTTGTTCATGGCCTGCAGTCCATCAATCCCGAGGACCCGCTCCTGCGACATACATGGTGAATCGTGATTCCACCATTGAAAATCTTGGGGATTCCATCCGCTCGCTATCACTGACAGTCTCATGCAGCCCCGTCTCACCTCAACGAGCAATAGTGAGTTCTGGAGGGGTCAATCGGGTCACGGGCTGCAGTCTGCCCGTTACTGTGAGCCGTCGGGCCGCCGAGGCTTGATGCCTTGAACGCGCGGCTTGCCGAATTCGGCACACCGCGCGAATGGCTCAAGCCGCGTGACGCTGCGGGCCGCGCGCGATGGGCAGGAAATCGGCGGGGATCAGATCGGGATAGCCACCAAGCTCCTGCTGCAGCCGGCGCTGTTCGGCGTAGTCCTCGATGGCACGGCGGAAAGCCATGCGGCGCTGGTCTTCCAGCTTGCGGCGGGTCTTGCTGTCGTGGACGGGTCCTTCGAGATGCAGGTTCATCGCGGCGCTCCTGGTCCGTTTACCGGGAGCTCAGCTTGCGCGGGCCGCATGACGCTACGGTGAAGCCGGCATGAATACTTCGCGACAGCGCCCACCGTTGCCCTCGTCCACGGCGCCCGCATAGAATGAGACAAGTTCTCATTTGATCGACCGGCGCAGGCCGCCAGGGATGTCCGTCATGTGCCCCGCCGATACGTCGCCCGACCATCGCTTCCGCCAACTCTACAGCGACCATCACGGCTGGCTGCGCAACTGGTTGCGCCAGCGCCTGGGCAACACCGCCGATGCGGCCGACCTGGCGCAGGACACGTTCATCCGCCTGCTCACCTCACGGCCGGTCGACATCGCCGCGCCACGCGCCTACCTGGCCACCGTGGCCAACCGCCTGCTGATCAACCTGTATCGCCGCCGCTCGCTGGAACAGGCCTACCTCGACGCACTGGCCAGCCTGGCGGAAGACGAGGGTCCCTGCCTGGAAAGCCAGGCGCTGATACTGGAAGCCCTGCACGAGGTGGACCGGGTGCTCGCGCGCCTGCCGGCCAACGTGCGCAAGGCCTTCCTGATGTCGCAGCTGGAAGGCCATACCCAGGAAGAGATCGCCGCACACCTGGGCATCCACGTGCGTTCGGTGCAGCGCCACCTGGCACGGGCCTACGAGGAATGCATCATGCTCGCCGCGGAGCTGTCGTGAGCGCCCAGCCCATCGACCGCCGCATCGCCCGCGAGGCCGCGCGCTGGTTCGTGCACCTGCAGGGCGCGGCCAGCGAGCAGGACCACGCCGACTGCGAGCGCTGGCGCGCCAGCCACGCCGACCACGAACGCGCCTGGCAGCTGGCCGCGCGCTTCCATGCCCGCCTGGGCGAGATCCCCACCAAGCTCGGCGTGCAGGCGCTCGATCGCCCGCAGGCGGACCGTCGCGAAACCCTCAAGCTGCTGACGCTGCTGATCGTCGCCGCGCCGCTCGGCGTGGCCGGCTATCGCGGCCTGCCCTGGCACGCCTGGACCGCCGACGAACGAACCGCCGTCGGCGAATCGCGCGAACTGACCCTGCCCGACGGCACGCGCGTCCGGCTCAACACCGACAGCGCTCTGGACGTGGCCTACGACGAGACCCGGCGCCTGCTGCGCCTGCGGGCCGGCGAAATCCGCGTGGACAGCGCGGCGGACGCCGCCGGGCGCCCGCTGCTGGTGGCGACCGCCGAAGGTACACTGCGCCCGGTGGGCACGACGTTCACCGTGCGCCAGCTCGACGGCGAAACGCAGGTCGCGGTGCTCGAAGGTGCCGTCGAGCTGCGCCCGCTGCACGCCTCCCGACCGACCCTGCTGCCGGCCGGCAGCCAGGCCCACTTCGACGACAGCCGGGTCGAGCCACCGGAGGCGCTGCAAAGCCAGGCCAGCGACTGGAGCCACGGCATACTGCGCGCCGAGAAGATGCGCCTGGCGGATTTCGCCGCCGAGCTCGACCGCTACCGCCCCGGCCTGCTGCGCTGCGACCCGGAGGTGGCCGAGCTGCGCATCTCCGGCGCCTTCCAGCTAGCCGATACCGACCTGGCGCTGGCCGCACTGGCCCGCACCCTGCCGGTGGACATCCGCTACCGCACCCGCTACTGGGTGACCATCGCGCCGCGCGAAGGCTGATCGGGCCGGCAAACGCGAATCGTTGTCGCCTTTTCCGCCACTGGCGTGTCCTCCCCGTAAACACAGCCAACACCGATCGACGGGGAACACACGATGCGCCACGACCAGCACCACCCTCTCCAACCCGCCCGGCCACTGGCCCGCGCCATCCGCGGCGCCGCCCTCGGCCTGCTGGTCGTTGGCACGGGCCTGACCGCTCAGCCCCTGCTGGCGGAGCCGGCCGACCAGCAACAAGTCCGCCACTATCACATCCCGGCAGGCTCGCTGAGCGCCGCGCTGGCCGCATTCGCCGGCCAGGCCGGCATCACCCTGCCGATCGACCCGGCGCTGGTGGAAGGCAAGCGCAGCCCAGGCCTGGACGCCGCCACCGGCATTGCGGAAGGCATGCAGCGCTTGCTGCAGGGCACCGGCCTGCGCGCCAGCCCAGCGGGCGATGGCTCCTGGGCGCTGTATCCGGCGGGCGACGGAACGGCGGTGGAGCTGGGTGCGACCAACGTCAACGCGGGAGGGCTGGGCGCCACCACCGAAGGCAGCGGCGCCTACACCATCGGCGCAATGCAGACGGCGACCAGGCTGCCGCTGTCGATCAGGGAAACCCCGCAATCCGTCACGGTCGTGACGCGCCGGCAAATGGACGACCAGAACCTCAACAGCATTGCCAGCGTGCTCGAAAGAAGCCCCGGCATCTCGCTGAACCACTACGAGAGCGACCGTCTCAATGCCACCGCGCGAGGCTTCCCGATCACCAAGATCCAGTACGACGGGCTGTCGTCCCTGGACGACGGGTTCGGCTACGAGACCGACTGGCAGTCCGACACGGCCATCTATGACCGGGTGGAAATAGTCCGCGGGGCGACCGGCCTGATGACGGGCACCGGCGAACCTTCCGCAGCCATCAACCTCGTCCGCAAGCGCCCCACCGCCGACTTCCAGGGCCATGTCCAGGCCAGCGCGGGCAGCTGGGACGCCTATCGAGGCGAACTGGACCTGTCGGGCCCCCTGGTAGCCGGGGGCAATGTCCGTGGCCGGATGGTCGCCACCCATGGCGACCGCCATTCCTACCTGGATCACTACAGCAAGGACCAGACCGGGCTGTACGGCATCCTCGAGGCGGACCTGGCGGCGGATATGCTGTTCACCGTCGGGCTGGACTACAGCACCAGCCACACCAATGGCGCCACGCATGGCGCGCCCGTGCCCATGTACTACTCCGACGGCAGCCGTACCCACCTCTCGCGCTCGACCACCACCGCCGCGGACTGGGCCTATCTCGATGCAGAACGCATCGCCAGCTTCGCCAGCCTGGAAAAGACCTTCGCCAACGACTGGAAAGCCCGCTTGCAATACACCTACCGGGAAAACGAGGCGACGCCGAAGCTGCGCTACATCGATGGTTTCTTCGACCGGACCAGCGGGGCGGGCAATCTCTGGGTGGGCGGCACCTACTACGACATCGACGAAAGGCAGAACGCCGTCGACTTTTCCGCCACCGGTCCGTTCGCGCTGCTCGGGCGCGAGCACGAGCTGGTCCTCGGCTACTCGTACCAGGATCATGTGGAACACCGCAGATTCCACCCGCGCATCAATACGCCGCCGCTGAACAGCTTCTACGACCTGCCAGACTATGAAGGCCCCGAATTCGGCGAGTGGTACAGAACGGACAACCCGATCGACATCGAGGAACGGCAGGACGCCTTCTACCTCGCCAGCCGGTGGAACCTGGCCGACGCACTCAAGCTGATCACCGGGCTGCGGGTCAGCAACGTCGACTACGAGCTGACCGACTGGGGCATCACCAGCAAGGCCCGATACAGCAGCGAACTGACCCCTTACGCCGGCCTGGTCTACGACATTTCCGAGCACTACTCGGCCTATGTCAGCTACACCGACATCTTCCAGACCCAGACCGCCCGGGACCGCAACGGAGCCCTGCTGGAGCCGGTGCTCGGCAGCAACTACGAAGCGGGCCTGAAAGGCGAGTTCTACGAGGGCAGGCTCAACCTCTCGGCCGCCGCATTCCTGATCAAGCAGGACAACCTCGCCGAATTCGACATCATCGTGAACGACGAATACCGCTACAAGGCGGTCGATGGCGCCAGGATTCGCGGCTACGAGCTGGAGGTCTCCGGCGAGATCCTGCCCGGCTGGAACATGGCCGGCGGCTTTACCCGGCACATCGCCAGGGGCGGGGACGGCCAGGCCATCCAGACCACCGAGCCGCAGAACATGCTGCGCCTGACCAGCTCGTATCGCCTGTCGGGCGCCCTGGACAGGTTCACCGTGGGTGGGCACCTGAGCTGGCAAAGCCGGATCTACGAGAAAGGCCGGGGACCAGGCGGGATCGACTCGGAGCAGGACAGCTACGAGCTCGTCCATCTCTTCGGCAAGTATCAGGTCACGGACGACATCAGCCTCCAGGCCAATATCAACAACCTGTTCGACAAGACCTACTACACCGGCATTTCCTACGGCTACGGCAGGTTCGGCGACCCGCGCAACTTCAACCTGACGGTTCGATACGACCTGTAGCACTCGCGCTGGCAGGCAGGTGGGCAAGGCTGCACTTGTCCACCGTGGCCGATGCCGATCAATCCTCCGCGCTGCGCACCGACTTCGGCGACAGCCGCAGGCTGCGCAAGCTGCGCTTGACGCTCTTGAGGTGGTTGACCAGGTCCGGGCCGCGGGCCATGGCCACGCCCATGGCCAGCACGTCGATCACCACCAGGTGGGCGATGCGCGACGTGAGCGGGGTGTAGATCTCGGTGTCTTCCTGCACGTCGATGGCCAGGTTGACCGTGGCCAGGTCGGCCAGCGGGGTCTGGCTCGGGCACAGGGTGATCAGCGTGGCGCCGGACTCGCGCACCAGGTTGGCGGTGATCAGCAGGTCCTTGGAGCGGCCGGACTGGGAGATGCAGATGGCCACGTCGCTGGGCTTCAGCGTCACTGCGCTCATCGCCTGCATGTGCGGGTCCGAGTAGGCGGCGGCGGTCAGCAGCAGACGGAAGAACTTGTGCTGGGCGTCGGCAGCCACCGCGCCGGAGGCGCCGAAGCCGTAGAACTCGATGCGCTGGGCGTTGGCGATGGCGTTGACGGCACGCTCCAGCTCGCGCGGGTCGAGGCGCTCGCGCACCTCCATCAGGGTATGCAGCGTGGTGTCGAAGATCTTCAGGCTGAAGTCCGCCACCGAGTCGTTCTCGTTGATGGCGAACTGGCCGAAGCTGGCCCCCGCCGCCAGGCTCTGCGCCAGCTTCAGCTTGAGGTCCTGGAAGCCGCTGCAGCCGATGGCGCGGCAGAAGCGGACGATGGTCGGCTCGCTGATACCCACCTCGTGGGCCAGGTCGGCCATGGAGCTGTGCATCACCGCGGAAGGGTCCTGCAGGACGTGATCGGCGACCTTCAGTTCGGACTTGCGGAGCAGGTGACGGGACTGGGCGATATGCTGCAGAAGATTCACGGGCAGGGCTCTGTTGGCAGCCCGGTGGAAACCGCCGTGCGACGGCCAGCCGGCTCGCTGCGGTTTCACCCGGCCTGTTATGATCGGGTTGTAGTGACCTTGTAGTTATACTACAAGAACGCCCATCCCGCACAGGCAAACCGGCTGGAGGCCCTCCGTTGAACAGCTCTTGCGACATGCTGGTGTTTGGCGGCACCGGCGACCTGGCCCTGCACAAGCTGCTGCCGGCGCTCTACCACCTGCACCGCGATGGCCGCCTGAACCCGGAGATGCGCATCCTGGCGGTGGCGCGCAACGTGCTGAACCGCGCCGAATACCAGTCCCTGGCCGAACGCCGGGTGCGTGCCCAGGTGGCGCGCAGCGACTTCGACAACGACACCTGGGCGAGCTTCGCCGCGCGCCTCGACTACTTCGCCATGGACCTGTCGCACACCGCCGAATTCGGCCGGCTCGGCAAGTTCCTCGGCACCAGCGCCTGCCAGCGCGGGCGCATCTACTACCTGGCCACCGCCCCCGACCTGTTCGAATCCATCGCCGAGAACCTGGCCATCGCCGGGCTGGCCGGCAGCGACACGCGCATCGTGCTGGAGAAGCCGATCGGCCGCTCGCTGGAGTCCGCCCGCGAGATCAACGCCGCCATCGGCGCGGTGTTCAGCGAGGCCCAGGTGTTCCGCATCGACCACTACCTGGGCAAGGAGACGGTGCAGAACCTGATGGCACTGCGCTTCGCCAACGCCCTGTTCGAGCCGATCTGGCGCGCCGGCCACATTGACCACGTGCAGATCAGCGTCAACGAGACCCTCGGCGTCGAGAACCGCGGCGCCTACTACGACCACGCCGGCGCCATGCGCGACATGGTGCAGAACCACCTGCTGCAGCTGCTCTGCCTGGTGGCGATGGAGGCGCCGGTGCGCTTCGATGCCGAGTCGGTGCGCAACGAGAAGGTGAAGATCCTCGAGGCGCTCAAGCCCATCGCCGGTCTCGACGTGCACGACAAGACCGTGCGCGGCCAGTACGTGGCCGGCAAGATCGGCGGCCAGGAAGTGCCGGCCTATTACTTCGAGAAGCACGTCGACAACGACAGCGACACCGAGACCTTCGTCGCCCTGCAGGCGGAGATCGACAACTGGCGCTGGGCCGGCGTGCCCTTCTACCTGCGCACCGGCAAGCGCATGGCGAAAAAGCGCTCGGAGATCGTCATCCAGTTCAAGCCGGTGCCGCACCGCCTGTTCGACGGCAGCCAGGCCAACCGCCTGGTCATCAGCCTGCAGCCGGAGGAGCGCATCACCCTGCAGCTGATGGGCAAGAGCCCCGGCAAGGGCATGCGCCTGACCCCCATGGAGCTGGACCTGAACCTGGCCCGGGTATTCCCGCAGAAGCGCCGCTGGGACGCCTACGAGCGCCTGCTGCTGGACGTGATCGAGGGCGACTCCACCCTGTTCATGCGCCGCGACGAGGTCGAAGCCGCCTGGGCCTGGGTCGATCCGATCATCAAGGGCTGGCAGGACAACTACCAGGACCCGCGCCCCTATCCGGCCGGCAGCAACGGCCCGGAACAGGCCAGTACCCTGCTGGAACTGGCTGGCCGGGAGTGGGAAGACTGAGCCGTCTGGCCCGCGCGCTCGCCTGAGAACCGCCGCACACATATACTCCGCCCATTCGCCGGCAGGGAGCGCCCAGGCATCATTCAATCGGTGCGGACTCTACTCGTGAAAAAGACCTCTTCTCTCGCCGGCCTCCTGCTGGCCTGTCTGACCCTCATCGCCCCCGCCAGCCAGGCGGCTACGCCACAGACCCAGGAACTCGCCTCCGGCAGCGCCCTGCTGGTCGACCTCAAGACCAACCAGACTCTCTACTCCAGCAACCCCGACCTGCAGGTGCCCATCGCCTCGGTGACCAAGCTGATGACCGCTATGGTCGTGCTGGACGCCAAGTCGTCCCTGGACGAGCAGCTACCCATCGTCATCCAGGACGTGGCGGAGATGCGTGGCGTCTATTCCCGCGTGCGCGTCGGCAGCCAGTTGAGCCGCCGTGACATGCTCCTGCTGACCCTGATGAGTTCGGAGAACCGCGCCGCCGCCAGCCTGGCCCACCACTACCCGGGCGGCGTGCCGGCGTTCGTCGCGGCGATGAACACCAAGGCCCGTGCCCTGGGCATGACCCACACCCGCTACCGCGAGCCGACCGGCCTGTCGGAGAAGAACGTCTCCACCGCCAACGATCTGGTCAAGCTGGTCAAGGCCGCCGGCCAGTACCCGCTGATCGGCCAGTTCAGCAGCACCCGCGAGCACGTCCAGCAGTTCGCCAAGCCGCGCTACAGCCTGGGCTTCCGCAACACCAACAGCCTGGTGCACAAGGACAACTGGAGTATCCAGCTGACCAAGACCGGCTTCACCAACGCCGCCGGCCACTGCCTGGTGATGCGCACCCAGATGGCCGGCAAGCCGGTTGCCTTCGTGGTGCTGGACGCCTTCGGCAAGTACACCCACATGGCCGACGCCAACCGCCTCAAGCGCTGGCTGGAAACCGGCCAGGTCACCAAGGTTGCCCCGGCCGCGCTGGCCTACAAGCAGCACAAGCAGGCAGAGCGCGCCAGGAGCATGCAGGCGGCGCAGTGATGCACTCCGGTGCCCTGGGGCCGATTACCAGGGCGCCAACCCGTAGCTGAGTGGTGCCTGCCAGAGGAAACCCGCCGCCATCGGCAGCAGCAGCCACAGGGCATGACGCTCCAGGCGCGGCCAGCAGAGGAACAGGCCGCACAGCGCCAGCACGCTGAAAATCAGTGCCGACAGGTAATGGTGGATGAACATCACCCGGCCGATCAGCATGAAGGGCAGCCAGTTGATCAGATAGCCGAGCAACAACGGCGGCCAGCGCCGATCGCGCCACAGCGTCGGCCGCAGCAGAAACGCCAGCGCCAGCCCGGCCATGGCCAGCGAGGCGCTCCACCACAACAGGTCGTTGCCGGCCAGGACGATGTCGAGATTGCCCTGGCGCCAGTATCCCAGGGGCTTCTCGTTGAGCGGCCACTGATACCAGCGGCTGGCATAGGGGTGATCGCTCATACGCTGGTTGGCCTCGAACATCACCCTGTTCAGCTCCAGGAAGCGCCCCATCCAGGACAACGGCTGGATATCTTCGCGCCCGGCGTAGGGCGAACCCTCCAGGGTCTTCTGAAACTCGGCGGATACGTAACCGGCGCTGTTGCCGGCACCCGGCAATAGCTGCAGATGCACGGCGAAGGTCAGCAGGTAGACCAGCGAAGCTCCCGCCAGCATGAACAGGGCGGTCTTCGCCACGTCCCGCAGGCGACGCTCGCCCAGCATGAAGGCGAGGTAGTCGAGCAGGATCGGCAGCACCACGAAGGTCAGTGCCACCCATTTGACCGATACCGCCGCGCCGGCTAGAAGACCGCTCGCCAGCAACCAGCCCGGGCGACGCGACTCGCGGTAGTACAGGTAGCACAGCAGCGATGCGAAACCGGCGGCGAGCAGGAACACGTCGAAGAACAGGAAGCGCGACTGCACCAGCAACGCGTTGTCGAGGACCAGCAGGCCGGCGCAGAGCAGCGCCAGGCGTCGCCGGCTGAACAGCTTCCAGGCCAGTCCATAGCCCAGCAGCGGCAACAGGCTGCCGACCAGGCCGGGGAGGAAGCGCAACAGCAGGTAGTCATGGCCCTGGTACTGGATGTTCCAGGGCGTCGACAAGGCCACCGGCTGGAAATCGAACAGGCCGACGAACCCCGCCACCAGCAGGCGCCCCAGCGGCGGATGGGTATCGAAATAGAACTCCCCGGTGAAATAGGCCGACAGGTACTGGGCGAAATAGACCTCGTCGATCACCGCCGAATCGGGATAGCCGAAGAACGCGAAGCGTGTAGCCAGCGAAACCGCGAACAACAAGGCCAGCAGGGCTCCATGCGGCCAACGGCGCAGAAGAGTGGATAGCATCCAGCATTACTCTCGAGAAGGATTGGCGGCACAGCATGATTGCGGCCGAGCGCGAAGTCTAAGCGTTCCATTGCCGCAGTTGTCTCGCGCCCAGCCAAGAGTGCAACCCCGCATACAAGCCCGTGCCGGTGAGCGGCGCAATGACTGCCTCGCATAGAGAGCCCGGCCTGGATGCCGGGCTGTTTTCCGTGCGGGCGCGCGGGCTCAGATCGCCAGCTTGCTCTCCACGTCCTGCAGCTTGCGCCGGGCCAGGGCGAGGTTGGCCTTGACCTTGTCCAGCACGTAGTAGAGGAAGACGCCCTCGTGTTTCACGATCGGGCGGATGATGTGGTACTGCTTGCCCAGCGTGATCAGCATGTCCTCGATCACGTCGTTCAGGTCCAGGGACTTCATGGTCTTGATCTTGGCGCGTACGACCTCGGTATTGCCCGCCGCGGCCAGCTCCAGATCCACGCCCGCCCCCGCCTGTCCCATCAGCATGCCGCTGTTGGCGTCCACCAGGGCCGACGCCATGGCACCATCCAGGGTCAGCAGTTCTTCCAGCGATTGTTGAATTGCGGCCATCTCTATTACTCCCTCAGTGCGCGCGGTGTATGACGCCCGTGGCTGCGCAGACCACCGGGACGCGAAGATCCATTCAACTGCAGGCGGCCAGCCGGGTTGCCATGCGCTTGGCCTGATAGATCAGCTGGCCGAGCGTTTCCTCGCGCTCGGCCACCAGGTTGAGGATCATCGGGAAGCGTGGGTGCGGCACATCGATGATCACGACGTAGCCCTCGCTGGCCTCGATGATCAGGCTCTGCTGAAGGCCCACCGAGCTTTCCTCGCCGGCCATGGCGCCGAGCGCCGAGAGCGAGCAGGCCATGGCGGCCAGCTTGGTCACTTCCAGGCCGAAGCGCGCTCGGGCGGCGACCTCGAAGCCGTCGCTGGTGGCGATCACCGCCGCGTTCAGGCCGCCCAGGGCGTTCATCAGTTCGTCCAGCGCCCGCTCGCCATCGTGGCGCAGGCTTTCCGGCATGGCCGGCAGCATCTTGTCCATCGGCACTCACTCTCCCAGGTATTCTCGGCATTCGAGTTGCAGCAGGAGCAGGTCCAGCAGCATGCGGACCTGCTCCGCCTCGCGCACGTCCACGGCCACCACCGGGCAGCGCAGCGCCCGCTGTTCGAGAAAGCCGGCGTAGTCGTCGAGCGCGGGTTGCGGGCAGCTGTCCAGGCGGCCGACGCCGATCACGCAGGCGCTCGCGGCGATCAGCTCGGCGAAGTTCTCCAGGTAGGTGCTCAGGTCCGCCAGCGGCGCGGGGCGGGTGTTGTCGATCAGGATCACCAGGCCGAGGGCACCCTTGGCGAGGATCTTCCACATGAAGGCGAAGCGCTCCTGCCCCGGGGTGCCGTACAGGCGCAGGCGCTCGTCGTCGCCCAGGCGCAGCTCGCCGTAGTCGAGGCCGACGGTGGTGCGCGCCTTGTCCAGCTCGGGGTCGTTGTTCTGCACATCGGTGCTGACCGGCGCGATGTCGCTGATCGCGGCGATGGCCGTAGTCTTGCCGGCGCCCATGGTGCCGGTGAAGAGGATCTTGTGCTCCTTCATGCGCGCTTCTGCTCCGTCTCGTGCAGCCCCAGGTGGCGACGGATGCGGGCGAACAGGCCCGGCAGAGGCGTTGCCGCGGCCACGGGCGCGGCGGCAGCCTGCTCCTCGCGCAGCAGGTCGGCGCCGGCCAGGGCGGCGACGAAGGCCTCGCAGGTGCCCGGCTCCACGCCCGAACGGGCGACGAGTTCCTGCAGGCTCATGCTGCGCCCCAGGAGCAGCGTGGCCAGGCGGATGAAGCGCGCATCGCCGCGCAGGTGCTCGGTCGTCGGCCAGCGCGTCAGGCGCAGGGGCATGTCCGCGGGGGCGCGGCGCTGGCCGATGCGCGCTGCCGCCTGCTGCAGGCACTCGAACACTTCGCTGGCACGCAGGGGCCAGTGCACCTGCAGGCACTCGCTGGTGGGGTGGCCGCCGACATGCAGGAGCAGTTGCGAGGGGGCGATGCGGGTCGAGGCGGCGCCGTGGTCTTCCTCGCCTTCCACCAGCAGGTCCGCCGGGCCCTGTTCCACATGCTGCCAGCGGGCCCGGGTGCGCCCGCCGAGCAAGCCGACGATGGACTTGAACACGACCTGATCGCGCAGGCTCATGTGCGCGAAGCCGTAGGTGTACAGACTTTCGACTGGCTGACTCATCACCGATACCTCTCCACGCAGCAGGCCCTACGGGCGGTCCATGCATCAGGCTTGATCAGGGGCCGGACGTGGCGTGCGGAAGAGACAATCAGGCGGGGAATGGCAGAACGGGCGTCGAACGACGCCTCGCTTGGCAACCCCGCGGTCATGGTCTTTGCAGACGTTAGATCGGTGGCTTTGCGTCCCTGGCTTTCGCACAGGTTTGCCCTGGTCAATTACCACGCAGTCTAGTGGGTGATTTTGCGCTGCCAGGTCGAAAAACGTGATGAAGGTCAAATAACGAGCAATAGGCGCTCCGGCGAGCCGACCAGCGTACGGCCGGGGCGCCGGGTCACAGGAACCAGCGGTACTCCCGCGCGCTGACCTCGTTCATGAAGTCCAGGTGGTCGTGGCGCTTGTTCTCGCAGTAGACGAACACGAACTCGGCGCCCAGCTTGTCCTTCACCACCGCGTGGGACTCCATGGCCGCCACCGCGGTGAGCATGTCCTTGGGGAAGGCCACGCCGCTGGCGCGGTCCTCGTTCAGCGAGGGGATCGGCTCCAGCGCCTGGTCCAGGCCGTGCTCCATGCCGCTGAGGATGGCCGCCAGCACCAGGTAGGGGTTGGCGTCGGCGCCGGCCAGGCGGTGTTCGATGCGCAGGTTGCGGCCGTCCGACTCGGGGATGCGGATGCACGCGTCGCGGTCCTCGAAGCCCCAGCTGGCCTGGCTCGCCGCGTTCACCCGGGAGCCGTAGCGGCGGTAGGCGTTGTGGTTGGCGGCGAAGATCGGCATGCAGTGCGGCAGCAGCTCCAGGCAGCCGGCCACGGTGTTGCGCAGCGGGCGCTGACCGTCGCCGTCGAGCAGGTTGCGGCCCGCCTCGTCGTACAGGCTGACGTGCACGTGCATGCCGCTGCCCGGGGCGTCCAGGTAGGGCTTGCTCATGAAGCTGGCGCGGTAGCCGTGCTGCATCGCCACGCCACGGGTGCTACGGCAGAACAGGGCGGCCTGGTCGGCGGCGCGCAGGCCGTCGTCGCAGTGGGCGAAATTGATCTCGAACTGGCCGGGGCCGATCTCGGCGGTGATCACGTTGGCGTCCACGCCCTGTTCCTGGGCCGCCTCGACCATGCCGTGGAGCACGTCGGAGAAGCGCGACAGGCGCTCGATGTGCATGTTCGGCTGGTCGTCCTCGTCGTCGGTCAGCGGGTCGCGGGGGAAGCGCGGCAGGCCGTTTTCCAGCTTGCGGTCGAACAGGTAGAACTCCAGCTCGAACGCCACCACCGGACGGATGCCCCGCGCCTGCAGGCGCCGCAGCACGCGGGCCAGCACCTCGCGCGGCTCGAACTCGATGGGCGCCTCGGTGCCGTCGGAGCTGATCAGCATCTGGCCCAGCGGCTGGTTCTCCCAGCGCACCGGCTTGAGGGTGCCGGGGATCAGCCGGCGCGGGGCGTCCGGGTCGCCGTCGTTGAAGCAGTAGTCGCCGATCGGGTGCAGGCCGCCCTGGGCGCCGAGCAGCACGCAGTTCTGCGGCAGCTTGAGCGGGCCGCCGGCGGCGACCTTCTCCAGCATGTCGAGGGGGTAGCGCTTGCCGTAGAAGTGCCCGGGCAGGTCCAGGCAGATCAGGTCGACGTAGCGCACCTCGGGATGGGCGGCACGGAAGGCGCGGACTTCGCTGAGCAGGTCGGGAAATGGCGAGATCATGTTCTTGTCCTTGTTTTCATCAGTACCCGTCAAATGCGGATCAAACCGTCGCGAGCGAAGGCCAGCTTTCAACGCAGCATGGCCGAGCGCAGCAGGTGCTGGCCGCATTTCAGGTGAAGACCCAGAGCACTCGTGTGGGGAAATCGGTGAGGTTGGCGTAGCGGAACTTGGCGTGGGGCGGCAGCTGGAAGCTGTCGCGCGGGCCGAGGGTGACCGGCTCGGCGTCGTCGCCGTACCACACGGTCAGTTCGCCTTCGAGGACGAAGCCGCCCTGTTCGGAGCTGTCGTCGAGGTGGCCGTCGCCGCTGGTAGCACCGGGCTCGAGAAAACTTTCCAGCATGGCGAAGCCGCCGGACATGCCCGGCGAGGCCAGCACGTCGGTGATGCCGCCAGCGTAGTACAGGGTGCGGCGCTCGTCGGGGCGGGTCACCCAGCGCACCGCGCGCGGGTGGCCCGGGTTGTAGAAGTAGGTGGTGGGCACGCCCAGCGCCTCGCTGATGGCGGTGAGGTCGGCCACCGTCGGGCGCGACAGGCCGCGCTCGACCTGGGACAGGAAGCCCACCGAGCGGCCGATGCGCTCGGCCAGTTCGTTGAGGGTGAGGTTCTTGTGCTTGCGCAGGTCGCGCACCAGGATCGCGAGGCCTTCGATTTCTTCCTGCTTGTCCATGCCGATTCCGTATCCGGTTGAGTTCAGATCACATCGCGCAGACGGTACCAGGCCTTGCCCACGGCCTCGATCGGCGCGGCCAGCAGGTCGCCGCCGGGGAAGCGCGGGTTGCTCAGCCCCTGGTACAGGCCGAGCAGCTGTTCGTCGCCGAGAATCGCGTCGCTCACCGCGCGGGCGGCGGCCAGGGTCGGCAGGATGCCGTGGCCGGAGAAGCCCTGCAGCCAGAACTTGTGGCCCTGGCGGCCGACGTCCGGCGTGCGGTGCATGGTGCAGTCGATGTGGCCGCCCCAGCCGTAGTCGATCTGCACCCCGCGCAGCTGCGGGAAGACCCGTTCGAGGTAGGGCCGGGTGGCCGCCGGCACGTCCGCCGGGATGCCGCCCAGGTAGGTGCAGCCGCCGCCGAACAGCAGGCGGTTGTCCGGGGTGACGCGGAAGTAGTCCGGCACGAACTGGTTGTCGATGGCGCAGGTGCCGCGCGGGAACAGCGAGCGCGCCAGTTCCGGCTCCAGCGGCGCGGTGGCGACCTGGTAGGAGCCGACCGGCAGCAGGCGCCGGGACAGCTCCGGGTCGAGGCGGTCGAGGTAGGCGTTGCAGGCCAGCACCAGCACGTCGCTGCGGACCTCGCCCTGCTCGGTGCGGGCGACGAAGCCGGCATCGGTCTCGCGGTAGTCGAGCGCCCGGGTCTGCTCGAAGATCCGGCCGCCGGCCGCCTCGATGGCGCCGGCCAGGCCCTGGGCCAGCTTCAGCGGGTTGAGGTGGGCGGCGCCGGAGTCATGCAGCGCGGCCAGGTAGCGCGGGCTGGCGATCCACTCCGGCAGTTCCTCCCTGGGGATGAAGCTCAGCCGCTGGTAGCCGTACTTGCGCTCGGCCTCGTCCAGGCTTTCCTGCAGTTGCCGCACCCGGCGCGGCAGCACGGCGGTGTAGAGGGCACCGGTGCGGTAGTCGATGTCGAAGCGGTGGCGCTCGGGCAGTTCGCGCATTTCCTCGGCGGCCCAGATCATGCTGTCCCACAGCCGGCGGGCGCGTTCGAGGCCCAGGGCCTTTTCCAGCGGCGGCATGTCGCAGGACCAGCCCGGCAGGGCCTGGCCGCCATTGCGCCCGGAAGCGGCCCAGGCGATGCGGCTGGCTTCGAGGATCACCACCTTTTTGCCGGCGAGCGCCAGGCGCAGCCCGGTGTGCAAGCCGCTGAAGCCGCCGCCGACGATCAACACGTCGCAGTCGGTCCGCTCCTGCAGGCGCGGGCGCAGGGGAATCTGGCCATAGATGCCGGCGTAGTAGGTTCCGATGTGCTGGGCGGATTGCTTGAACATGGCGGCCTCGTGAAATTCTTGATTTGTATTTTCATGAAAAAATACACAATTAATTTCATTTGGCCAAGGCCAGGCGGTCGGCGCCCAGAAAATCTGTACACCCCCACGTCGCCCCCGCGCAGGCGGGGGCCCAGGGACGCGGCGTGTTGCACATGGATTCCCGCCTGCGCGGGAATGACGGGATTCCTATCTACTTGCCCTAAATCAGGGCTATACCCCCGTTAAATGTTGCACACCTTGTGGGAGCGGATTTATCCGCGAATTTCGCGGCCAATCGGAATGCACCCAGCCGCTCCCACAAGAGCAGAATTACGCCACCAACACGTAACGGGTCATAACCTAAATCAGCCCCGCACCCAACCCTGCCCGGCCAGGCGTTCGCTCAGGTAGTCGAGAAAGCAGGCGATCCGCGCCGACAGCGCGGTGTTGCGGTAGTACACGGCGTTGATCGGCTGGCGGGTATCGACGTTGTGCTCGGCCAGCACTTCCACCAGCGCACCGTCCGCGCGGTCCCGTTCGGTCATGAAGTCCGACAGGCAGACCAGCCCGGCGCCGGCCAGCGCGAGCTGGCGCAGGGTCTCGCCGCTGGAGGCCTTGAGCGTCGGCGCGACGACCAGTCCATCGCCATGCAGGTGGCGCAGCGGCCAGGTGTTGAGGCTCTCCGGCTGGGTGAAGCCGAGCAGTTCGTGACAGCCCAGGTCCGCCGGGCTCGCCGGCGTGCCGCGCGCGGCCAGGTAGGCCGGGCTGGCCAGCACGCGGATGCGGCTGGCGCCGAGCGGTCGCGCATGCAGGCTGGAGTCGCGCAGCGGGCCGATGCGGATGGCCAGGTCGGTGCGCTGCTCCAGCAGGTCGATGATCTGGTCGTTGCTGTTCAGCTCCAGCTCGATCTGCGGAAAACGCGCGCGGAAGTCCGCCACCAGCGGCACCAGCACATGCAGCATGAAGGGCGAGGCGGCGTTGACCCGCAGGCGCCCGGCCGGCACCTGGCGGCGCAGGGCCATCTGCTCCTCGGCGTCCTCCACCGCGGCGAGGATGCGCCGGGCCTGGGCGAGGAAGGCCGCGCCTTCCTCGGTCAGTTCCAGGCGCCGGGTGGTGCGGCGCAACAGGGTGACTTCGAGCTTGTCTTCCAGGCGGCCCAGCGCGCGGCTGATGCCCGAGGCGGTCTGCCCGAGCTGCTCGGCGGCGGCGGTGATGGAGCCGCCGTCCACCACCCGGGTGAAGGCCTGCAGCTCGTCCAGGGTCGTCTTCATTCGTGACTCCACGGCAACTATCGCCGATGAAGTCTGGCGCGATCCGCCGAAAATGCCCACCCGCACCGCCGAACGAGGACCGGACGAACGCCGCGGCGAGCTGTCCGAACAGGTATCGCCCACGCGCTGCGGGCGCAGGAGGAAGCAGGATGATCGATGTCGTGGTGGAAATCGCCTGCCAGCCGGGCCGGCGCCAGCAGGTACTCGAGGCCGTGCTGGCCAACCAGGCGCGGGTGCAGGCGGAGGTGGGCTGCGTGGCCTACCGCCCGCTGGTGGACGTGGCCGCCGGCCTGCCCGAGCAGCAGCAGGACGGCGACGGCCTGGTGGTGCTGGAGCAGTGGCAGAGCCTGAAGCACCGGCAGGCGCACCTGGCCTCGCCGCACATGCTGGACTTCCAGCGCGACACCAGCGAGTGGATACAGCAGGTACGCCTGCGGGTGCTCGCCTCGCCGTAGCAGCGGAAGGCCGTACCGCTCGATGAGCCAGGCGTTGCAGGGGGTGATGTCAGCTTCCGGTGGACGGCACTTTCAGCCTTCGCTCAGCCAACGTTCGACCGCCTCCCGGTAGCGATCCTCGTGCTGCAGGCTGGCGCGCAGCAGGAGCGCCTCGTCCTGCTCGCTCAGCAGGCCGGCGCCGCACAGCTGTCGCAGCGGCGGCTCGATGTTGCGCGGCAGCATGCGCAGGTAGTCGTGCAAGGCGTCGACGGCCTGCTCCGGGCGGCCCAGGTGCAGCAGGTAACGCGCACGCTGGGCGTGCAGGCCACGGCGTACCAGCCAGTCCAGCACGCCTTCCGCCGTTTCCAGACGCTCCAGCCAAGGCAGTGCCTCCTGCTTCAGCCAGGCCTGCCAGGCATCGGCCAGCGCGGTGGCGTCGGCAGGGCTGCGCAGGGCCATGGAGAAGCGCCGGGCCTGGTCGTCGAAGACCAGTTGGAAGTGGTGCAGCGGCTGCGCGTAGTCGGGCTTGAGCCAGTCCTGGGCGACGCCGCCGAGGGCCTGCTGGTAGTCGTCCACCAGGCAGTAGGCGTCGGCATGCAGGGTGCCGCCCTCGGCACTCCACCATTTGTCGCGGTAGACCGCGATCTCCATCTGCCGCTGCCCGTCCCGGGCGAAGTAGCGGCGCAGCATGGGGCCGCCGCCCGGTGCGACCCGGGCGAACGCGCTGGCGCCGGCCGCCGCGAGGGCGCCGTCGAGTGCCTGGCCGAAGACCTTGTTGAGCGAGGAAGACATGGCGCGATAGTGGCCATCGGGCACGCACACGGCAAAGGGCCAGGCATCCGGGCGGTAGGTCAGCGGCGATGGCCGGAAACCTAGCCCGCCAGCGCCACCCGGTTGCGGCCCTGGGCCTTGGCCCGGTAGAGCGCCTCGTCGGCGCGGGCCAGGGCGTGTTCGAGGGCCAGTTCGTCGGCGCTGTCGCCCAGCTGGCCGACCCCGATGCTGATGGTCACGCGCAGCGGCTCGTCGTGCTGGGTGGTCAGCGGCAGCTGCTCGACCTGGCCGCGCAGCCGCTCCGCGATGTGCGAGGCCTCGTCCATGGAGATGCCGGGCAGCAGCGCGGTGAATTCCTCGCCGCCCAGGCGGCACAGCAGGTCCTCCTGGCGGAGCTGCTGGCGCAGCAGCTCGGCGACCCGGCGCAGCACCCGGTCGCCGGTGGCGTGGCCGTGGTGGTCGTTGATCGACTTGAAGTGGTCGAGGTCGAGCATCAGCACGGCCACGTGCTGCACTTCCTGCTGCCGGCGGCGCTCCAGCAGGCCCTCGGTGCGCCGCGAGAAGGCGCTGCGGTTCAGCATGCCGGTCAGGAAGTCGCGGTCGCTGCGGTAGAGCAGGCGCAGCAGCAGGCGGCGGCTCACGGTGCTGGCCGACGCCACCATCAGCGGCCCCAGCGCCAGCACGGCGATGCCGAGGCGCGCCGAGTTCAGGGTATCGATCCCCGTGGCGCCGGCCGACACGCCGAAGTAGGCGGGGTAGCTGGCCACCAGCACGATTTCCAGCATGGCGATGAACAGCCCCAGCATGGCGACCGTGAACAGGCGGAAACGCATGGCGCACCACAGCATCGGCAGCACCGGGAAGACGATGCCGCCCGGCCCGCCGATGACCACCATGGCCAGCAACGCCAGCAGCAGGCCGACCAGCGGCGCCACCTGCCGCGGCTCGGGCAGGCGCGGGCGGCTCCAGCCGCGCTTCAGGTGCAGGGGAGCGGTCAGCATCACCGGCAACAGCAGCAGGGTGGTGGAGAACTGCTCGCAGAACCAGGACAGCCAGAGTTCGTGCGGATCGTCCGCCGGCAGGCAGGCGAGGGTGGCGGCGACGGCGGCACCCACGCTGCTGGCGGCGAACAGCGAGAGCAGCCCCTCATGCTGCCGGAGGCGCAGGCGCGCCGGCTTCTCCCGCCGCAGGATCAGCCAGCCGCTGCCGATCAGCCCCATGTTGCAGAAGTTCAGCCAGAGCGCGGCCGGCCACGCGGTGCCCATGGCCAGGTCGGTGAGGACCATGCCCGCGTAGAGCACCGCCCAGCCCGCCGGACGGGTCAGCCGCGGCCGGCGCAGCAGCAGCCCGAGCAGGATGGCGTTGACCGGCCAGAACAGGGAGAGGGTCTCGACGCCCCGCGTCAGCACCCCGAACAGGGTCAGGACGACGGTCAGCAGGAACAGGCCGGCGAGCGAGCGCCCGGTCTCGCGCATACCGGCTCTCTTGCGCATACGTCCATGACCAGGCAACGAAGAAGGCATCCATGCACCTACGGGATCGTGATGACAGGCCTGGATCACCAGGGCCGCAATGGCTTCGAGCCAGTATAGCCCGCGCCTGACTTGCGACCGGCAGCGCTGGAGAAAGTTTGGGAGGAATTCGCGCAGCCGCCGGGGCTGCGCGAAACAGCGGCCTCAGCGGCGGGCGCCGCGCACGCCTTCGGCCAACTGGGCGCAGAGGTTGAGCACACCTTCGACGGCCTGCTTTGGCGTGGACGCCTTGGCGATCTGGTCGACCAGGGCCGAGCCCACCACCACGCCCTCGGCGCGGCGCGCCACGTCGGCGGCGTGCTCCGGGGTGCGGATGCCGAAGCCGATGCACACCGGCAGGTCGGTGTGGCGGCGCAGGCGCGCGTGGGCCTCTTCCACATGGTCCAGGGTGGCGGAACCGGCGCCGGTCACGCCGGCCACCGAGACGTAGTAGACGAAGCCCGAGCTGCCGGCGAGCACGGTCGGCAGGCGCTTGTCGTCGGTGGTCGGGGTGGTCAGGCGGATGAAGTCGATGCCGGCGGCCTGGGCCGGCTCGCACAGGTCCGGGTTATGTTCCGGCGGCAGGTCGACCACGATCAGGCCGTCCACGCCGGCTTCCTTGGCATCGGCGATGAAACGGTCCACGCCGTAGTAGTGGATGGGGTTGAAGTAGCCCATCAGCACCAGCGGGGTGTTCTGCTCGCCGGCGCGGAATTCGCGGACCATCTGCAGCGTCCTGGCCAGGGTCTGCTTGCCGGCCAGGGCGCGGATGTTGGCCAGCTGGATGGCCGGGCCGTCGGCCATCGGGTCGGTGAAGGGCATGCCCAGCTCGATCACGTCGGCGCCGGCGGAAGGCAGGCCCTTGAGGATGGCCAGCGAGGTGTCGTAGTCCGGGTCGCCGCCGGTGACGAAGGTGACCAGGGCGGCGCGGTTCTGTTGCTTCAGCTCGGCAAATCGGCTCCGCAAACGGCTCATCAGTTGTTCTCCGATTTGGACAGGTCGAGGTGGTGCATGACGGTCTGCATGTCCTTGTCGCCGCGGCCGGAAAGGTTGATCACCATGAGGTGGTCCTTGGGCAGCGTGGGCGCGCGCTTGAAGGCTTCGGCCAGGGCGTGGGAGCTTTCCAGCGCCGGGATGATGCCCTCCAGGCGGCAGCACTGGTGGAAGGCGGCCAGGGCCTCGTCGTCGGTGATCGAGCAGTACTCGACGCGACCGATGTCGTGCAGCCAGGCGTGTTCGGGGCCTATGCCGGGGTAGTCGAGGCCGGCGGAGATCGAGTGGGCGTCGATGATCTGGCCGTCGTCGTCCTGCAGCAGGAAGGTGCGGTTGCCGTGCAGCACGCCGGGCACGCCGCCGTTGAGGCTGGCCGCGTGCTTGCCGGTTTCGATGCCGTGGCCGGCGGCTTCCACGCCGACGATCTTCACGCTCTGGTCGTCGAGGAACGGGTGGAACAGGCCCATGGCGTTGGAGCCGCCACCGATGCAGGCGACCAGGGAATCGGGCAGGCGGCCCTCCTTCTCCTGCAGCTGCTCGCGGGTCTCCTTGCCGATCACCGCCTGGAAGTCGCGGACCATGGCCGGGTAGGGGTGCGGGCCGGCGACGGTGCCGATCAGGTAGAAGGTGTTGTGGACGTTGGTCACCCAGTCGCGCAGTGCCTCGTTCATCGCGTCCTTGAGGGTGCCGGTGCCGGCGGTGACCGGGATCACGGTGGCGCCCAGAAGCTTCATGCGGAACACGTTGGCCTGCTGCCGATCGATGTCGGTGGTGCCCATGAAGATCACGCACTCCATGCCGAAGCGCGCGGCCACGGTGGCGGTGGCCACGCCGTGCATGCCGGCGCCGGTCTCGGCGATGATGCGTTTCTTGCCCATGCGCTTGGCCAGCAGGATCTGGCCGATGCAGTTGTTGATCTTGTGCGCGCCGGTGTGGTTCAGCTCCTCGCGCTTGAGGTAGATCTTCGCGCCGCCGCAGTGCTCGGTCAGGCGCTCGGCGAAGTACAGCGGGCTGGGCCGGCCGACGTAGTCGCGCTGGAAGTAGGCCAGCTCCCTGGCGAATTCCGGGTCGGCCTTGGCCTTCTCGTATTCGGCGGCGAGGTCATGGATCAGCGGCATCAGGGTCTCGGCGACGTATTGTCCGCCGAAGGCGCCGAACAGGCCGGTGCTGTCCGGGCCGGTGCGTAGTGAAGTCATGGCTGGGCTCCTGCTTTGCTCCCCTCTCCCGTTGGGAGAGGGGCCGGGGGTGAGGGTCGGCTCGGCAGGGTGGCACCCTCATCCGGCCTGCGGCCACCTTCTCCCGGCGGGAGAAGGACATGGCCGCCATTCTACCCCTGGCCGGGCCGGGGAAAAGCGATTAGATTGCCCTGACACGTCAGGAAAACTCACCAATCCATGAGCCGCGAACTCCCTCCACTGAACGCCCTGCGCGCCTTCGAGGCCGCCGCCCGCCTGCAGAGCATCAGCCAGGCGGCGGCCGAGCTGCATGTGACCCACGGTGCGGTGAGTCGGCAGATCCGGGTGCTGGAGGAACAGCTCGGCCTGAGCCTGTTCGACAAGGACGGCCGCGGCGTGAAACTCACCGATGCCGGCGTGCGCCTGCGGGACGCCGCCTCCGATGCCTTCGAGCGCCTGCGCACGGCCTGCGGCGAGCTGCGCCAGCGCCAGGACGACGCGCCGTTCGTCCTCGGCTGCCCGGGCAGCCTGCTGGCGCGCTGGTTCATCCCGCGCCTGGACCGGCTCAACCGCGAGCTGCCGGAGCTGCGCCTGCAACTGTCGTCCAGCGAGGGCGAGCTGGACCCGCGCCGGCCCGGGGTGGACGCCACCCTGTGCTTCGCCACGCCGCCCTGGCCGGCGGACATGCAGGTCCACGAACTCGACGCGGAGTGCATCGGACCGGTGCTCAGCCCGCGCTACGCGCGTTTCGCCGAGCTGGCCGGGCAGCCCGTCGCCGCGCTGCTCGGCGAGCCGCTGCTGCACACCGCGTCGCGGCCCCAGGCCTGGCCGCAGTGGGCGCAGGCCCAGGGCCTGGACCCGCGCCTGCTGCGCCACGGCCAGGGCTTCGAGCACCTCTACTACCTGCTGGAAGCCGCCGCCGCCGGCCTCGGCGTGGCCATCGCGCCGCAGCAACTGGTGGCGGACGACCTGGAGGCCGGCCGCCTGATCGCGCCCTGGGGGTTCGTCGAGACGCCCGCGCGCCTGGCCCTGTGGGTGCCCGGGCGCGGTCGCAACGCGCGCGCCGAGCGCCTGGCGCGATGGCTCGGCGCGGAGCTGCGCGGCGGCCGGCCGGACTGAGGTCTCCGTCGCAAAGCGACGAGTCCGCGCCGGCCAGCGGCGAATTTTCCCCGCCACGCCCAGTCACACCAGCACCCCGGTCGCCGCTTCGCTGCGGCGCGCCGGGCACCCCTCTTGCTGGATAAGGACGCTCCCATGCACAAGCACATGGTCCGTATCGGCCTGCTGGCCACCCTCAACATCGCCGCCGCCCACGCCGCCGAGCCGCTGGAACTGGACGGCGTCGGCATCTCGCGGGACGTGCCCTGCAACGGCCGCGACGTGAACATCACCGGCAACGGCAACCACATCCGGCTGACGGGCGACTGCGGCGCGGTCAGCGTCTACGGCTCGCAGCACCGGGTGACCCTGGACAGCGCGGAGAACCTCGGCGTCTCCGGCATCGACAACCAGGTAGTCGCCAAGGGCCATGTCGGCGGGCTGGTGGTCGACACCAGCGACAACCGCGTCGAGGCCACCATCAGGGCCGCCACGCCGCCGGCCCGGGTCCAGGTCGACGGCGCCGAGCAGGTGCTGCAGCTGAAGCTGGAAAGCGCCGTCGAGATGGAGATCAACGGCGCGGACCACCAACTCGACTGGTCCGGCGAGGAGCCGGCGATCTCCACCTCCGGCGTGGGTCACCGCATCGAGCGGCGCTCCTGACGGTCAGAAGTCGTACTTCGCCGTCAGCAGGTAGCTGCGCGGCGTGCCGTAGGTGTCGGTCGAGCCCCAGTAGAGGTCGTAACCGATGCCCGAGTAGTAGCGGCGGTCGAAGACGTTGTTGACGTTCAGCTGCAGGTCGAGCTGCTCGGTGGCGCGATAGCCGAGCAGCAGGTCGACGAGGGCATAGCCACCCTGTTCGAGGCGGTAGCTGCCATCGGGGATGGTCACGTCGTTGTAGACGCGGCTCTGCCAGTAGGCGCTGCCGCCCACGCGCCACTTCTCCAGCTCGCCACCGAGGCGGTAGAGGGTGGTCAGCTTGAACAGGTGCTCGGGCGAATCGCTGTCGAAGCGCTCGCCTTCCAGGGACTCGTCGGCGTCCTGGCGATAGCGGGCGCGGGTGTAGGTGTAGCCCGCGCCGATCTGCCAGGCCTCGGTCAGGGCGCCCTGCAGTTCCATGTCCAGGCCCTGGCTGCGCACCTTGCCCGAGGCGACATAGCAGAAGCTGCCTTCGCAGACCATGCCCACCGAAGTATCGATGGCCGCGCGGTTCTGCTGGTCGATCTGGAACAGCGCCAGGCTGGCGTTCAGCGCGCCGTCGAAGTACTCGCCCTTGATGCCGACCTCGTAGTTCTTGCCGACGATCGGCTCGATCAGCTTCAGCGACACGTCCTTCTGCGTCTGCGGCTGGAAGATGTCGGTGTAGCTGGCGTACAGCGAGTGGTGCGCGTCCAGGTCGTAGACCAGGCCGGTGTAGCGGGTGACGTTGCGGGTCACCTTGTAGTCGCCCTCGCCGCTGCGGTTGTCGTACTCGTACCAGTCCAGGCGGCCGCCGAGGATCAGCGTCAGCGGGTCCGCCAGGCTCAGGCGGGTGGTCAGGTAGGCGCCTTCCTGGGTGATGACTTCCTGCGAGCGGCCGCTGCGGACGAAGTCGGGCTTGGCCGCGCCGAACGGGATCAGGCCGCCGCCCTGGTACTGGTGGGTAGTCTTGTCGTACTCGCGGCGGCTGACGCCCGCCACCACCTCGTGGCTGCGCCCGAACAGCCCGACCGGGCCGCCGAGGAACAGGTCGAGGGCGTTCTGGTCCTCGTCGTAGCGCGCCTGGTAGGCCGAGTGGTACAGGTCCAGCGCGGCGTCGCGGCGCACGTAGGTGCCGGAGAACAGACCGTCCTGCCAGGAGCCCGTGGCGGCCAGGCGCAGCTTCCAGTCGTTGTCGAAGCGGTGCTCCAGATCGCCGAACAGGGTGTTCACTTCCTGCTTCTTGTTCTCCCAGTCGGTGCCGGGGTAGGTGGAACGGGGCAGGTCCATGTGGCGGCCGTCGATGCCGATCGGCAGGCCGCCCCAGAACAGGTTGGTCTGGTCCTCCTGGCGGGAGAAGCCGACGGCCAGGGTGGTACTGTCGCTCAGGTCGGCCTCGCCGATGGCGTAGATCAGCCCGTGGTCGTGCTGTTCCTCGTCGCGGAAGCTGTGCGCGTCGCGGTAGGAGCCCACCACGCGGCCGCGCAGGGTGCCGCTCGCGTTGAGCGGGCTGGAGGCGTCTATTTCGCCGCGGTAGTCGTCCCAGCGCCCGGCGCCGCCGGTGAGGCTGACCTGGGCCTCGCGGGTCGGGCGCTTGCGCACCAGGTTGATGGCAGCGGAGGGGTTGCCGCTGCCGGTGACCAGGCCGGTGGCGCCGCGGATCACCTCCACCCGGTCGAACATCGCCAGGTTGGGCTGCACGCCCACCACCCAGCCCTGGTAGCTGCTCGGCAAGCCGTCGTACATCACGTTGTCGATGTCGAAGCCGCGCGCGCTGAACGAGGGTCGGCCGGGGCCGTCGGCATGGCTGAGGAACAGGCCGGGGGTGTTCTGCACCACGTCGGTGATGCTGGTCATGGCCTGGTCGTCCATGCGCTGGCGGGTCATCACGGTGACCGCCTGGGGCGTTTCGCGGATCGACAGCGACAGCCGGGTGGCCGTCTGCATGCTGCCGGTGGTGTAGGAGCCGCTGCCCTCGGTGGTGCTGCCGAGGCCGACGGCGTCGATGCTGGTGGCGCCCAGCTCGACGGCATCGCCCTGGGGTGCCCGGACCAGCACGTAGCGCTTGTCGCCGATCTGCTGCACCTGCAGGCCGCTGCCCTGGAGCAGCCGGGCGAAGCCCTGCTCCAGTTCGTACTCGCCGCGCAGGCCGGCGCTCTGCAGGCCGGCGGCATCCTCGGCGCTGAAGCTGATCATCACCCCGCTGGCGGCGGCGAAGCGGCTGATGGCGCTGTCCAGCGGGCCGGCGGAGATGTCGTAGTGCAGCGCCTGGGCCCAGGCGCCGGTGGCGACGGTGGCGACGGTCGCCAGCAGACCGAGGGCGAGGGTGGAGGGAAGCAGGCGGCGGGCGAGGTGCGACGGGCGTGGGGGCATGCTGTTCGGGGCTCCTGTGGGCGGGGGGATTCGAGCGTTCGGGGTGGAGCCGAACCAGGCGCGCAAATCTGTAACCCCCCGCGCCGAAAAATTCTCGAAGTCCGGCTCAGGCGCCCGTGGCCGGCTCCCGGCGATCCAGGCGCACCCAGTAGCGCGTGCGGCGGTGCACCTGCACCGGCAGGGACGCCTCGAGGTTGGCCAGCACGGCGTCGGTATCGTCGAGGGTGAAGGCGCCGGACAGGCGCAGGCCGGCGATTTCCCGGTCGCAGCCGAGGTAGCCGTGGCGGTAGCGCGACAGCTCGGCGAGGAAGTCCTCCAGGCGCCAGTCGACGGCCACCAGCATGCCGCGCGTCCAGGCGCTGGCGTCGGCCGGCGCGGCGTGCAGGGTGCCGACCGCGTCGGCGGCGAAGCTCAGCCGCTGGCCTGCCGCCACCGGCACGGGCGGCAGGGCGGCCCGCAGCGGGCGCACCTCGACCTGCGCCGTCTCCACCGTGACGCGGCTGAGGCCGTCGCTGCGCCGCACCACGAAACGGCCGTCCCGGGCGAAAATCCGGCCTTCCCCGGTCTGCACGTCGAGCAGGCGGCTGTCGCGGCCGGTCTCCACCAGGATCTCGCCCCGGCCCAGCCGGATCAGCCGCTGGTCCGCCTCGAAACGCACGTCCACCCGGGTGTCGGTATCCAGGTGCAGATGGCTGCCATCGGCCAGGGTGACGCGGCGGCGCTCACCGACCCGGGTGGCGTAGTCGGCGCTCCAGGGCGACGCCCGGTAGCCCTGCCAGCCGACCACGCCGACACCGAGCAGCAGCGCCAGGGTCTTGATCGCGGCGCGCCGGTCGCGGCGGGCGCTCTCCAGAGTCCGCGACGTCACCCCGCGCGGCGCCTGCTCGAAGCGGCGTTCGAGCTGCTCGATCCGCGCCCAGGCCTGGGCGTGCCTCGGGTCGGCCTCCAGCCAGCGGCGCCAGTGCGCGCGCTGCAGCTCGGTGACGGCGCTGTCGTTGAGGCGCACGTACCAGGCGACGGCCTCGTTGAGGACGGTCTTCACACGCCTTCCAGCAGCAGGCAGTGCATCAGCGCCCGGGCCAGGTGCTTGCGCACCGTGGTGACGGAGACGCCGGTCCGCTCGGCGGCCTTCTCGTAGCTCAGGCCATCGAGCTGCACGGCGAGGAAGATGGCGCGGGTGCGCGCGCCCAGGCCGTCGAGCAGGCGGTCGATGGCCAACAGGCTGTCGAGGATTTCCGCGCGTACCTCGGCGGACGGCGCGTGGCGCTCCGGCTGCGTCGCCAGCACTTCCAGGTAGGCCTGCTCCAGCGAGCGGCGACGGTACAGGTCGATGACCAGGCCCCGGGCCACGGTCGCCAGGTAATGGCGCGGCTCGCGCAGGCCCTCGGCGCTACGCGCCAGCAGCACACGGACGAAGGTGTCCTGGGCCAGGTCGGCGGCATCGGCGGAATTGTTCAGGCGCTGGCGCAGCCAGCCACGCAGCCAGCCGTTGTGCTCGCGGTAGAGCGCGTCCAGCCCTTCGTGCGATGACGTATCGGCAAGCGCCATGGACATTCCGCTTCCCCCAGAAACCGATGCAAATAAGAATTTGTCGCAATTCTAATGAGCGGCGGCGGGATTGGGAATGGGGAACGCCCATGGTTGAACCAGGGCGGGTGACGAAGGTGGCTCACATCGCCCGCCACCTCGTGCACAGATCACATCAGAAGCTGTATTTGGCGGATACCGTCAGGTTGCGCGGGTCGCCGTATTTCCCATAGCTCCCAACGGCCGAGTAATAGGTCTTGTCGAAGACGTTGTTCAGGTTCGCCTGGAAGCTGAGGTTGTCTGCGGCCTGATAGGTGCCGAAGAGATGGAGCAACGCATAGCTGCCTTGCTCCGCATCGCCGCCTCCCGGCCTCTCGTTCTTGGCGCGGATGTCGCTTTGCCAGGTGAAGTGGCCACCCGCCGTGAACTTGCTCAGAGCGCCATGCAGTCGATGGGAGCTGGTCAGGCGCAACAGATTCTGCGGCTCCGTGGTCTGGATGCTGGAGCCTGCGCCGTTCTTGGCGATACGCCGGGTGAATCCTCCGGAAAGGCTCCAGCCAGGCCGGGGCTCACCGGAAATCTCCAGTTCATAGCCACGCACCGTGGCACCCTCAACCGCCTTGTAGCGCAGTTCGCCGTCGACGAATCCGTCGCGCTCGGCCAGGTTGTCCTGCTCCAACTTGAAGATCGCCGCCGAGAGGTTGAGCCTGCCGTCATGAAAACCGGCTTTCAGGCCGGCTTCGTAGTTGGTGCCGGTCCTCGGCTCCAGCAACACGTTGCTGCGGTCCCTGACGGTCTGGGTCTGGAAGATGTCGGTATAGCTGGCATAGGCCGAGTAGTTCTCCGTCAGCTCGTAGACGAGGCCGGCATACGGCGTGACCTCGCCACTGTAGCGGGCGGCGTTCCCGGTTCCCCGGAACGTCATCTCGTAATCGCTGTTGGTCATCCTCGCCCCGACGATGAGCTTGAGAGGATCGACCACGTGCCATCGGCTGGCGACATAGACGGCATCCTCCTTCCGTGTCTCGTCGAGACTGTGGCTGTAGGTAGCACCGAACCGGGGCTCGGGATAGCCGGCCCTGTCGTCGAAACTCTCCAGCGGGGCCGAACTCAGCACTGGGTAGTAGTGGGCGTTGTAGGCTTGCTCACTGTTCGAGTAGCCAAACACCAACTCATGGGTCCGCCCGAAAACGGTGAAGGGACCGGTTGCATAGACATCTATCGCGCTCTGCCAACTGGTGGTGTCGTAACTGTTGAACCAGTTTCCGACACCCTCGCCGGTAGACCGGTCGGGAGCGCCCTCGATGCCCATGAGCCGGGTGCTCATCTCTCCGTCCCGATAGGTGTACTGGACTTTAGCCAGCCAATCGTTGGCGAACGTCTTTTCCACGCTGGCGAAGCTGACCAGGCGCTCGTTGTCGACGTAGGTCCAGTCGGCGCTGGTACTGGTCGAGCGCGAAAAGTCGGCGGGGCTGCCGTCGCTGAAGTACAGCGGCACTGTGGCACCGAAGGTCGCACCGTTCACATGGCTCTTCTGGTAGTCCAGGCCGGCGTTGAACAGAACATCCTCCGCAAGATCGATTTCCACCACCCCGTAGAGTCCGGTGCGGTCCTTGCCGTAGGCATCCAGGTTCGACGCACGATCGGCGTAGGTGCCAACGAAGCGTCCCCGGACATGGCCATCGGCGCTCAGTGGGCCAGAAAGATCCAGATCGGTGCGGTAGTTGTCCCACCTGCCGGCACTGGCCTGGACATGCCCCCTGAGGTCACGAGTGGGGCGCTTGCGAATCAGGTTTATCGCGGCCGAAGGCTCTCCCGTCCCGGTGAGCAGGCCGGTAGCACCCCGCACGATTTCCACACGGTCGTAGATGGAGGTGTCGGAGAGGAAATCTGTATCGAAGCGGTTGTCCTCCACCGTGGGCATGCCGTCGTATTGAATCTTGTTGATGGCGAAGCCCCGCGCCCGAGGGGCGACCCGATCGGTTTCGCCGGTGTTGAGCGTGATACCGACGCTCCTCTCGAGCACGCCCGCGACGCTCGTCAGGTTCTGATCGTCCATCTGCTGCCGGGTAACGACACTGACCGACTGCGGCGTCTCCCGAATCGAAAGATTCATCTTGGTCGCGGTGCTGGTCGAGCCCGTGGTGTAACTGCCGGTTCCCTCGGTGGTCGCACCCAACCCGCCGGCGTTGATGCTGGTCGCCCCCAGCTCCAGCGCATCGCCGCTATCGACCCTCTTCTCCAGCACGTAGCTGCCGCCGGCATCGATCGCACGCAGGCCGCTGCCATCCAGCAGCCTGGCGAAGCCGGCGTCGACCGAGTAGGCGCCGCGCAGTCCATCGGAGCGGCGGCCGCCGGTCTGCGCCGCGTCGAACGACAGCGCCACTCCCGCCACGCTGGCGAAGCGGCCGAGCACTTCGGCGAGTGGGCCGGCGGCGATGTCGTACTGGCGGACGTCCTCGACCGCGGCCGGCGACACCGGCTCGGCGGCCTGCAGCGTCGCTGCGGTCAGGGCGCCGACGCCGAGCAGCGCGGCCTGCAGGTGCCGCGCCAAGCGGTGACGGTTGAATGGATGCGACATGGTGTTTCCCCCCTTGTGTGGGTGGCCAAGCGGGCCACTGATGCAGCGAGAGCCGAACCAGGGGTAGTGAAAGTGCAAAGCGCCGGAAAATTTTTTGCGTGTCCGCATCATGGCAACACGGATCATTCCGTAGGGTGCGCCATGCGCACCGGCTTCTTCAGGCCGGCACGGCACGTGCAACCTTGGCGGCCCTGGCCCTCTAGGTCGTGCGCGGAACCACCGTCACCCAGTAGCGCGTGCGGCGGATCACCTGCACGGGGAAGCCCTTCTCCAGCGCGTCCAGCGCGCGCTCCGTGTCATCCAGCGGGAAGGCGCCGGACACCTTGATCCCGGCGATGCGCGGATCGCAGCGCAGCCAGCCGCTGCGGTAGCGCGCCAGTTCGTCGATCAGCTCGCCCAGCGGCCGGTCGATGGCGATCAGGCTGCCCTGCTGCCAGGCGGCCACGGAGGCATCGTTGGCCCGCGGCGGCTGTGCGCCGTCGCGGGTGAAGCGCGTGCGCTGGCCGGCCTCCAGCCGCAGGGGCGCGGCCATGCCGGGCGCTTCGACCTCGACAGCCTTCTTCAGCACCGCCACCTCGCTGCCGTGATCGTCGACCCGCACCGTGAAGCGAGTGCCCAGGGCCCGCACGCGACCGTGCGCGGTGGCCACGCTGAACGGGCGGCCGAGGGGGTCGGGCGCGGTTTCCACCAGCACTTCGCCGCCACGCAGCAGCAGCAGGCGCTGGCGCTCGTCGAAGCGAGCGTCCACGGCGCTGTCGGTGTCGAGCAGCAGCTGGCTGCCGTCGGCCAGGGTGAAGCGCTGGCGCTCGCCCACCGAGGTGCGGAAGTCTGCGGTCAGGCGCCGGCCCGCATCGCTGCGCCAGCCCAGGGCGGCGACACCGCTGGCCGAGACCAGCAGCGCCGCGCCCAGCAGCACGCGGCGGCGGGAATGGCCGGCGGCGGTCAGCGTGCTGGCGGCCAGTCGGCCCGGCACCTGGCCCAGCTGCTGGCGAACCGACTCGATGCGCTGCCAGGCGTCGCGGTGTGCGGGGTCGGCCTCCAGCCAGCGCTGCCAGGCGCGGTGTTCCCGCTCGCCGGCGGTTTCCGCGGCCAGCCGCGCATACCACTGCGCCGCCGCCCGGATCGCCTCGCGCTCGGCCGCGCCGAGCTGCCGCGCATCGCTCATGACAGGCCGGCCAGCACCAGGCAGCAGTGCTCCATCGCCCTGGCCATGTGGTTGTTCACCGTGCGCAGGGAGATGCCCAGGCGCTCGGCGATCTGCGCGTAGGTCAGCCCCTCGCACTGGGAGAGGACGAAGGTCTGCCGGACCTTCGCGCCCAGCCCGTCGAGCAGGCGGTCGATCTCCAGCAGGGCCTCGAACAGGATCGCCTGTTCCTCCAGCGACGGATGCACCGCCTCCGGCAGGCTGGCCAGGGCGTCGCGATAGGCCTGCTCCAACGAGCGACGGCGGTAGAGGTCGATCACCAAGCCGCGGGCGATGGTCGTCAGGTAGTGCCTCGGCTCGCGCAGGCCGCCGGCGGTGCGCGCCAGCAGCACGCGGACGAAGGTGTCCTGGGCCAGGTCGGCGGCATCGGCGGAATTGTTCAGGCGCTGGCGCAACCAGCCATTGAGCCAGCCGTGATGCTCGCGGTAGAGCGTATCCAGTTGGGCATGGCGGGCCGCGTCGGGGAGCAGCGTGGACATCCCGATTCCTGTAGAGGTTGCGAATAAGAATTCATCGCAATTCTACGGGGGAGAATGGGCGGTTGGGAATGGGCAGGGTGGGCAGGCAGGGGTGGAAAGCGTTTTGACGTTCCCCAAGCTCTGTGCCCATCGAGGCGTATGTAGAACAATGAGTACAGAGCGTGGGGACGATCGAAGCAACAAGCTGCACCGGAACTGCTGGACACACGAAGTTTATCCAGCGGTTGTTACGGTGCTTTTGAGTATTGCGCATCCTGTTGGTGGAAAACGCTTCGCAGCACTCACCTGCTTGCTAGGCGAACAGGTCAGAACTTGCTACGGATGGTGAGTGCGAAGTTACGTGGTTCTCCATAGAAGTTGCCGGCATCGGTATTGCCGACGGTCTGGTAGTAGCGCTTATCGAAGAGATTGTGGGCATTGAAGGTGGCCGACCAATGTTCATCGATCTTGTAGTCCACGCTGCCGCTCCAGATCGTATAGCCCGCCTGGATGAATTTGAATTCCTGTTCATCACCATCGAAACGGCCGGATGCAGGGTTGTACGCGTAGGTAGTGCCGCTAACGAAGTTCGAGCTCTGAGCAATGGCGCCACCACCGACTTTCCAGTCGTGCAAGCGCCCGGGCAACTGATAGGTGGTCCATAGCTTGAACAGGTGTTTGGGGGTGATGTTGCGATAGTTGGAGGTACTGGAGTCCTTGTCACGGCTGTGATTGTAGGTATAGCCGGCAATCAGCTGCCAGCCTGGCGCCAGTTCGCCGCTGACCTCGGCATCGATACCCTGGCTGACTGTCTCGCCCTGGTTGATGTAGCAGCACAGGTAGCCTTTGTAGCGGTTGTACTCGACAGGGCCATCCGCGACCGCGACGTTTTCTTGCACGGCGCGATAAATGGCGACAGAGGTGTTCAGGCGGCTATCGAAGAACTCGCCCTTGAGGCCGATCTCGTAGTTCTTCGATTCGACCGGGGCGAGCGTGCCATTGTCACGCGTGCGTTGCTGATACTGGGGGCGGAAGGTCTCGGCATAGCTGGTGTAGGCCGTCCAGTTCTCGTTGATGTTGTAGGTCAGGCCGGCATAGGGTGTGAATACACCCGTATCCTCCAGCTCGCGCAGACCCAGTTCGCCGTTCGGGCTGCCATCAGGTTTCTTAAACGGGCTGTTGCTTTCATACGAGTAGTTCGACAGGCGTCCGCCAATGGACAGCTGCAGCGAGTCGGTCAGGCTCAGACGCGTCATCGCGAACATCGACCGCTTCTTGGTGATGTGGTAGTCGTCCTTGGTCGGGTAGAAACTGGCATCGGTCGGTAGTCGCGGATCGAAGACATTGACCGGCGTGCCGTTCGCAGTCGTCGTGAACTGCTCCGTCCAGGAATTACCCTTCTGGTAGTCGGCACCGAAAACGACGTCATGCTGCAAGTCGAACAAAGTGAAACCGCCCTTGACGGTGGCACTGTAGCCTGTGCGATCCATGCCGGTCTTGGCCGGGAATGCCCAGAAGGTATGTCCGCTGTTGTCTGAGGGGTCAACCGCGCCGATGGTATAGGCACCCATCGCATCGCGATCCATCTCCATGCGCATGGCATCCAGGGTGATGCCCCAGTCGTCGGTGAAATTGTGCTGCAGTTTGAGGAAACCTTGCTTGGTGGTTTCGTGGGTGTGGTTCCAGTCGGTAGTCAGCGAGGTTTTACGCGACAGCTTCAGATCTGCACCGTCGGCATAACGGGGCAGGCCAGCAAAGTTACTCACCCCATCCTGTTCCTGGTAGCTACCGCCGACGGTCAGCAGGGTATCGGGTGTGACATCGAATTCCATGGAGCCATAGAGGATCTTGGTTTTCATGTTGCCGGGGCTATAGAAGAACTTGCGATCCTGGTAGGCGGCGCCTAGCCGCCCCCGGACATTGCCGGACTCGGTCAGCGAACCGGTCGCGTCCAGTTCGGAACGGTAGTTGTCCCAGCTTCCCGCTGACGTGGAGAAGGTCAGCTGGTTGTGATCAAGCGCGCGCTTGCGCACCAGGTTGATGGTGCCCCCCGGATCACCCGAACCCGAGTACAGGCCATCGACACCGCGCAGGAATTCCACATGGTCGAACTGCACCATGTCCAGTTGGCTGACCGAACCGAAGCCCACCATGACGGTGTCCATCGGCGCGCCGCCGTCGATCTGGATGTTGTTGACCTGGAAGCCACGCGAATAGAAGTTGCTGTCGTTACCCAATGACGAACCTGCGGTTTGTGTGGCGCGGGAATGGGTAACACCGGTCGTCCTGTCCATTACATCAGTCAGGCTGGTGAGGTTTTGATCTTCGATGCGCTGCCGCGTCATCACCGAGACCGAGTGCGGCACCTCACGCAGTGACTTGGCCACCTTGCTTCCTACGGTTACCGAGCCTGTCGTGTACGAACCGGTACCCTCGGTAGTAGCGCCCAGTTGCGTGCCAGTCACGGTAGTCGCCCCCAGTTCCAGCGCACCAGCGCTGTCCACCGCCACCTCCAGTGCATAGTCACCGCCGGTATCGATTGCTCGCAGGCCCGTGCCGGCCAGCAAGCGGGACAGGCCCTCGTTAACCGAATAGCTGCCATTGAGCCCAGGGCTGTGCTTGCTGGCGGTGAGCTGGGCATCGGCGGAAAGCAGGATGCCGGCCTCGCTGGCGAAGCGGTTCAGCGCCTGGTCCAGGTTGCCAGCGGGAATGGCGTAGGCGCGCGCCTGTTCGCTGGCGGCCGGCTGGGCCTGGGCGACGGGCAGGAACGGCAGCGGGCCGGCGGCCAGCAGGCCGGCGAACAGGGCGTGGCGAACCGAGCGGGTCAGCGGGGTACGGTGGAAAGGGCTTGCCTGCGGCATTCTGGGACGTCCTCTTGAGAATGCGTTCTGAGTGGGTTCAAGAGGTATCCCGAGCGAGCCGGCAAAACCGACAAGGCTTCGCCAAAAATTTTCATGGCGCATTCGCAGCCAATGCGCTACCTGTCCGCAGGGTGCGCCGTGCGCACCGATTGGCCGATGGTACGCACGGCGCACCCTACGCCGGGCCGACCGTCACCCAGTAGCGGGTCAGGCTGTGCACCTTGACCGGCAGCGACTGCTGCAGCGCCATCAGCACACGGTCGGTGTCGGCCAGGGGGAACACGCCGGTCAGCGGCAGCCCGGCCACTGCCGGATCGCAGCGCAGCACACCCGGGCGATGGCGGGACAGCTCGGCGAGGAAGCGGCCGAGCAGCATGCGTTCGGCCACCAGGCGGCCCTCCCGCCAGGCGATGGCGTTGGGGTCGGCGGTCCCGGCCGCCTCCATGCGCTCGGCGGAGAACCAGCGGCGCTGGCCGGCCTGCAGGCGCGAGGCGGGCAGCAGGCGCGGGCGCAGCTCCAGTTCGCCTTCGTACAGTTCGACGCGGCTGCCACCATCGACTTCATAGACCGAGAAGCGCGTCCCCAGCGCCTGGATCTCGCCGGCCGGGGTCTCCACGATCAGCGGGCGGCGGGCCGGGTCGTGGCCGCTGTCGAGCAGCAGCTCGCCGGCGAGCAGGCGGATGCGCCGCTCGCTGTCGCTGAAGCGGATGTCCACGGCACTGCCGCTGTTCAGGTCGAGCCGGCTGCCGTCCGGCAGGGTGCGCTGCAGGCGCTCGCCGGTGCCGCTGCGCAGGTCAGCCATGGCTTCGCGCCAGGGCAGCCGCGACTGGGCCAGGTAGCCGCCGCCACCCGCCATCAGCAGCAGGCCGAGCAGCTTGAGCGCCTGGCGCCGACGCGCATCGGGCAGGTCGCGCAGCACGGTGCGGGCGGTGTCGGCCGGCACCGCGGCCAGGGTGCCCTGCAAGCGCTCCAGGCGCTGCCAGGCGCGGCGATGCTCGGGGTCGGCGGCCTGCCACTCGGCGAAGCGCCGACGCTGATCGTCGTCCAGCGGCGAGCCCCAGTGCAGCATCAGCCAGTGGCTGGCCTGTTCGACGATGGCGGGCGCGATGGGCGCGTCGGCGGCGGGCTTCATTCGACGTACAGCACCTGGTAGCACGCGGCGATGGCGCGCAGCATGTACTTCTGCACCGAACTGACGCTGACCTGCAGGCGCTCGGCGATCTGCGCGTAGGTCAGCCCCTCGAACTGGGACAGCAGGAAGGCCTCGCGCGCCTTGCCCGGCATGCTGTCGAGCATGGCGTCTATCTGCATCAGGGTTTCGATGACCATGGCGCGGGTCTCCAGCGAAGGCGTTTCCGGCTCGGGCAGGGCGGCGAGGCTGTCGAGATAGGCCTGTTCGATGCGCTGGCGGCGCCACTGGTCGATGACCAGGTTCCTGGCGATCTGCACCAGGTAGCGGCGCCCCTCGCCCAGCTCGGGCAGGCGGCGGGTCACCAGCAGGCGCAGGAAAGTGTCCTGGGCCAGGTCGGCGGCCCGCTCGCGATCCCCCAGCCGCCGGCGCAGCCAGCCGTTCAGCCAGCCATGGTGGTCGCGATAGAGGCCATGCAGGTCATCGTGCAGCGATGAGGGGGGCGGAGCGCTGGACACCCGGATCTCCCAGCCTTGCTTGATTGCGGATAAGAATTGATCGCAATTGTAGGGAGGCGGACGCGCTTTGGGAACAGGCGCGAGGAGTGGCGGAACCTGTAAATTCGGTAAATCCTTGCCGTTTTTGGCGCATTCGTCCGTCCTGGTAGTTGAGGGACGAAAAATACGACGGATGCTCAGCAAGGTAGGGCGGGTGCAACCCGCGAGCTTGGCCAGAAGTGTAGTGCTCGCGCGGGTTTCACCCGCCCTACGGACTGCCGTGTAGGCAGCTCAGAATCTCTCCACTCCACTGCTGCACAGCCTTCCCCCCGGGCCGAACTCCCCTCGGGAGCACGGTCCGGTGCTGTCGATCAGAAGTCGCCGCGCAGGGTCAGGACATAGCTGCGTGGGGCGCCGAACAGGTTGACCCGGTCCACGCCATCGGCCGCCACGTAGTACTTGCGATCGAGCAGGTTTTCACCGGTCACGCTCACCAGCCAGTGCTGGTCGAGTTTCCATGCCACTCGTGCATCCCAGATGGCGCGACCCGCCGCGCCGTATTTGTAGCCGTCCCAGGTTTCGTTCTCGTAACGCGACTGTGCGGATACCCCGGCGCCGATCGTCAGGCGGTTCCAGTTGCCCGGCAGGGTGTAGCTGGTCGATACCCGCGCCAGGTGCCTGGGCGTTTCACTGGCCACCGGGCCGCCGTTGCTGCTGCGGGTCATGTTGTAGGTGTAGCCGGCCAGCACCTGCAGGCCCGGCAGCACTTCGCCGCTGGCTTCCAGGTCGACGCCTTTGCTGCGCTGGATGGTGCCGTTGGTGTAGCAGGTGCCCCATTCGTCGTTGCTCATGCACTGGCCGCTGTTGGCGGCGTCCTCCACCAGCACGTCTTCCTGCTTCACGTAGAACAGTGCCGCGGACAGGTTCAGTCGCTTGTCGAACAGCTCGCCCTTGATGCCGGTTTCGTAGTTGGCGCCGACCGCCGGCTCGAGACCCGCGCCGCTGACGTCGCGGTATCGGCTCTGCGGCTGGAAGATGTCGGCGTAGCTGGCGTACCAGGACCAGTTCTGGTCGATGTCGTAGACCAGGCCGGCGAACGGCGTGACCTGGCCGCTTTCCTTGGTGACATAGTCCATGCCCTCCATGCGGTAGTCGAAGTCGTAGTCGAACCAGCTGACCCGCGCGCCGAGGATCAGGCTCAGCGGCTCGGACATGCGCAGGCGGCTGTTGGCATAGAGGCCATAGCGCTCGTCCACCAGGTTGGTGATCGAGGTCCAGGCCGGCTTTGCCGGCCTGGCGAAGGCGTGATGGTCGACATCGAACACGTTGACCGGAATCCGCTCGGCCCCCGCGAAGAAGATGTCCGCCATCTTGTCCTTCACGTTCTGCTGCGACCAGTTGGCGCCCACGGTGATCTGGTGGGTCAGGCCGAAGGCCTCGAAGGTGCCGTTGAGGTGGCTGTCCAGGCTCTTGCTGGTCACATCGAGTTCGCGGAACTGCACGCCGCGGAAGGTCGAGCCGGTCTGCGTCACCGGGTCGATGGCGCCTCGGGCATAGGCCAGGTCCTGCTCGAAGCCGCCGTCTGAATAGGTGAAGGAGGTGGTGCCGGTCCAGTTGTCGTCGAAGCGGTGGTCGAGTTCGACGAACGCCTCGTTCATCTCCGTTTCATGGCGGTTCCAGTCCTGCACCAGGGCGGTGGAGCGGGAGATGTCCAGCGCCTGGCCATTGCTATAGCGCGGCAGGCCGAAGATCGAATAGCCGTCGATGCGGCCGGTCTGGCGGCGCAGGCTGAGGGTCAGGGTGGTGTCGTCGTCGAGGTCGCCTTCGACGATGCCGTAGAGCAGCGGCGTCTTCGACTGCTTCTCGTCGAGGTAGGAGCCCTTGTCCTCGTAGGCGGCTACGGCGCGGCCGCGCAAGGTGCCGGCGTCGTTGAGCCGGCCGCTGCCGTCCAGGTCCAGGCGGTAGTTGTCCCAGGAGCCGGCGCGGGTGCTGACCGAGAACTTCGGCTCGGCGGTGGGACGCTTGCGCACCAGATTGACCGCGCCACCCGGGTCGCCGGCGCCGACCAGCAGGCCCGCGGCGCCGCGCAGCACTTCGACGCGGTCGTAGATGGCCATGTCCGGCGGCAGCCAGCCCGTGACGGTGTAGGCCTGGCCGGGCACGCCATCCATCAGATAGCTTTCCTCGCCGAGCACGAAGCCGCGCGACTGGAACACGTGGGCGCCGTAGTTGCGCTGGCTGAAGGTGATGCCCGGGGCCTTGGCCATCACCTGGTCCAGGCTGGTCAGGTTCTTGTCGTCCATCAGCTGGCGGGTCATCACGCTGACCGACTGAGGCGTCTCGCGGAGGGTTTGCGTGGTCTTGCCGAGGGTGATCGCACCGGTGGCGTACGAGCCGCTGCCCTCGGTGGTGGTGCCGAGGCCGCGGGCATCGATGCTGGTGGCGCCGAGGACCACGGCGCCTTCGCCATCGGCCTGCGGGACGAGGGTGTAGTCGCCGGAGGTGCCGCGGGCCAGTTGCAGGCCGCTGCCGGCCAGCAGCCGGGCGAAGCCCTGTTCGATACCGTAGCTGCCCTGCAGGCCCGGGCTCTGCTTGCCGGCGGTCAGACCCGCGTCGAAGGACAGCACTACGTCGGCTTCGCTGGCGAAGCGGCCGAGCACGGCGCCCAACGGGCCCGCGGGAATGGCGTAGTGCTTCGTCGGCGCCTCGGCGCGGGCCTGGCCGGCGTCGGCCAGCAGCGGCTGAACGAGCCCGCCATGCAGCGCTAGCGTGGCGCCGAGAACGGCCATGGCCAGTGGCTTTCTGGCGAGGGATGGGCGGGTGGCTTGGGGTGACATGGACGGCTCCTTCAAAGGCCAACGAGGCGGTTTGCAGGAGGGGTCGAGCGAGCGCCGGCAAATCGACAATCGGCAGCGAAGATTTTTTTCAGCCCTGCGGCCGCACGCGGGTCCAGAAGCGGGTACGGCTGTCGATGCGCACCGGCAGGGCCGTTGTGATCGCGGCCAGGGCGCGGTCAGTGTCGTCCAGCGGGAAGGCGCCGGACAGCCGCAGGTGGGCGACTTCGTCGGCGCAGTCGATGAAGCCCGGACGATAGCGCTGCAGTTCGGCGAGCGCCCGGTCCAGCCGCCAGCCGTCGATCACCAGGCGGCCGTTGCGCCATTCGGCCTGGTTCGGGTCCGCCGGCTGCGGCGCCGGCAGGGGGCCGTCACCGAAGTCCAGGCGCAGGCCGGCCTCCACGCGCAGCGCGTCGGCGGTCGCCGCGTTGCGCACCGCGACGGCGTGCTCCAGCACGTTGAGTTCGGTGTGCCCCCGGTGCTGCCGCACGCCGAAGCGGGTGCCCAGCGCCTGCATTTCGCCGTGGGCGCTGCGCACCCGGAATGGCCGCGCATCCCTGGCCGTCTCGACGAAGATTTCGCCTGCGCGCAGCAGCACCAGCCGCTGCGCCGGCTCGAAGCGCACGTCCACCGCGCTGGCGGTGTTCAGGGTCAGGCGGGTGCCGTCTTCGAGGGTCAGGCTGCGCCGCTCGCCGGTGCCCGTGCGCAGGTCGGCGAGCCATACGGGGGATTGCCGGTAGCCGGTCCAGGCCAGGCCGGAGACGCCGAGCCCGAGCGCCAGGCCCTTGAGCAGGGTGCGCCGCTGCAGCCCGGCCTCGCCGCCGGCCAGCGTGCGCCGGGCCAGCGGTCCGGGCAGCCCGCGCAGTTCCGCCTGCAGGTGTTCGAGGCGCTGCCAGGCCCACTGGTGGAGGTCGTCGTCCTGATACCAGTTCTGCCACTGCTGGCGGGTGGCCGGGCAATCGGGTGCCGCGCCCAGGCGCGCGTGCCACTGGGCGGCGTCGCGCAGGGCCTGGCGCTGCGCGGCCGGGTTCATGCCTGCGCGTCCAGGGCGAACAGCAGGCACTGTTCGGTGGCCCTGGCCATGTACTTGGTCACCGAGCTGACGGACACGCCCAGGCGCTCCGCGATCTCGGCGTAGCCCAGGCCGTCTAGCTGGGCCAGCAGGAAGGCCTGGCGCGCCTTGTGGCCGAGGCCGTCGAGCATGGCGTCGAGTTGCAGCAGGGTTTCCAGCATCAGCAGGCGTTCTTCCGGCGAGCACTCCTGCAGCTCCGGCTGGTGGGCCAGGGCCTCCAGGTAGGCCTCTTCCAGGCTGCGCCGGCGCAGGTGGTCGACCATCACCCGCTTGGCCACTGTCGCCAGGAAGCTGCGCGGTTCGCGCAGCGGCTGGGCCACGCTGCCGACCAGCAGGCGCAGGAAGGTGTCGTGGGCGATGTCCGCGGCGCGCTCGCGGTCGCCCAGGCGCCTGCGCAGCCAGCCCTGCAGCCAGCCGTTGTGGTCGCGGTAGAGCGCGTGCAGGTCGTGCGGCGGCGGCGCGTCGGGGAATGCCGTGGACATCCACCCTCCCGGAATAGTGAGTTGCAAATAAGAATTTGTCTCAAATTCTACGGGCGCGCAGGACGATTGGGAATGGCTGGCGCTGAAGACGCCGTGGTGATCGAGCAGAGCCCGCGCGATCCATGGCTGGGCAAGCGTGCCTTGGACAAACGAAAACGCAGGCCCGAAGGCCTGCGTCGTGGGGTGCGGCGGTGGGGTCTAGAAGTCGCCGCGCAAGGTCAGCATGTAGCTGCGCGGCGTGCCGTAGGTGGTGCCCCGGGTCCAGTAGCCGGTAGAGGCGAAGTACTTGCGGTCCAGCAGGTTCTCGATGTCCACGCCAACGGTCCAGTGCGGGTCGATCTTGTAGGCCGCGCGCGCGTCGAAGATCGCCCGGCCGCTGTTGCTGGTGCCGTTGTAGGCATCGTCGTAGGCGGACTGGGCCGACACGCCGCCACCGACGCTGAGGCGGTTCCACTCGCCCGGCAGGGTGTAGTGGGTGTTGACGCGCAGCAGGTGCTTGGGGGTCTGCGCGGAGATCGGCCCGCCGTTCTGCGAGCGGGTGGTGTTGAAGGTGTAGCCGGCCGCGACCTGCAGCCCCGGCAGCAGCTCGCCGCTGGCCTCCGCCTCGAAGCCCTTGCTGCGGCTGATACCGTCGCTGTTCACGTAGCAGCGGCCGGCGACGTCCTGCGGGCAGTTGCCGTCGTTGGCGTAGTCGCGGGCGGCCACGTCCTGCTGTTCGATGTAGAACATCGCGAGGGACAGGTTCAGGCGCTTGTCGAACAGCTCGCCCTTGATCCCGGTCTCGTAGTTCGAGCCGATGGCCGGGTCCAGCATGCTGCCGCCGGCGGTGCGGTAGCTGGCCTGGGGCATGAAGATGTCGGCGTAGCTGGCGTACAGGGACCAGGCGTCGTCGAGATCGTAGATCGCGCCGACGAAGGGGGTGAACTCGTGCTTCTGCTCGTTGACGTTCACCCGCGGGCCATCCCAGGCCTCGGTCTTGTACCAGCTCAGGCGCGCGCCGAGCACCAGGCTCAGGTCCTCGCTCATGCGCAGGCGGGTGTTGAGGTAGGTGCCGTAGCGGGTGTCGATGGTGTCTTCCCTGTAGTCCCAGGCCGGCCGCGCGGGCTCGGGCATGATGTGGTGGTCGGGGTCGAACACGTTGAGCGGGATGGGGCTGTCCAGCCTGACCGTCGCGTCCTTGTCGTTCATCTCGCGCCTGGACCAGTTGGCGCCCAGGGTCACCTGATGGGTCAGACCGAAGGCCTCGAACTCGCCGTCCAGGTGGCCGTCGACCGCGTCGGCGGTGGCGTCGAACTTGTGGAAGCTGGTGTCGTAGATCATCGGCCCGGTCGGGCTGCCGTATTCCAGCGTGTCTTCCGCGCCCCATTCGATGGCGCTGCGGTTGTAGGCGCTCTCGGAGTGGGACAGCGCCAGCTTGCCGCTCCAGTTGTCGTTGAATCGGTGGTTGAGGTCGGCGAACACCTCGTCGGTGCGGGTCTGCAGCGTGGCCCAGTCCTGGCCCAGGAAGGTCGAGCGCTTGAGGTGCGGGTTGCTGCCATCGGGGTTCATCGGCAGGCCCAGCACGCTGTAGCCGTCGATGCGCGAGGTCTGCCGGCGCAGGCCCAGGGCGACGGTGGTGGCGTCGCCCAGGTCGCCCTCGACGATGCCGTACAGCAGCGGCCGCTTGGATTCGATGACGTCGATGAAGTCGCCGCGGTCCTCGTAGGAGGCGACCATGCGGCCGCGCAGGCTGCCGTCGTCGTTGAGCCGGCCGCTCGCGTCCAGGTCCAGGCGGTAGTTGTCCCAGGAGCCGGCGCGCGTGGTGATGGAGAAGCGCGGGTCGGCGGTTGGACGCTTGCGCACTAGGTTGACCGCACCACCCGGGCCGCCGGCGCCCACTAGCAGGCCGGCGGCGCCGCGCAGCACCTCGACGCGGTCGAACACCGCCATGTCCGGAATCATCCAGCCGGTGTAGGCGTAGGCCTGCCCGGGCACGCCGTCGACCATGTAGCTGTCGTCGGTCAGGTCGAAGCCGCGGGAGCTGAAGTGGTTGTTGCCATAGCCGCGGTTGGCGCGGGTGATGCCCGGGGTCTGGGCCATCACCTGGTCCAGCGACACGAGGTTCTTGTCGTCCATCAGCTTGCGGGTGACCACGGTCACCGACTGGGGCGTGCGGCGCAGCGACTGGGCGGTCTTGCCGATGGTCACGGCGCCGGTGGTGTAGGAGCCGCTGCCTTCCGTGGTTTCGTTCAGGCCCGTGCTGTTGATGCTGGTCGCACCCAGCTCCAGCGCGCCGTCGGCGTCGACCGCGGGCACCACGCTGAAGGTGCCGCCGCCGGTGACGATCACCTGCAGGTCGTTGCCCGCCAGCGCCCGCTGCAGGGCTTGCAGGGCGCTCATCTCGCCGTGGATGGCGGGCGCCCGCTTGCCGGCGACCAGGCCCGGGTCGAGGGAAATCACCTGCCCGCTCTGCCGGGCAATGGCGTTGAGGGTTTCCGCCAGGCCGGCGGCGGGCAGGTCGAAGCGCTGCACCTGCTGCTGGACGGAGCCTTCGGCCCGGACGAAGGCCGTGGGCGCGGCGGCCAGGGCGATGGCAAGGGCGAGGGGCCAGGGTTTGAGCACGGGGATTCTCCTGAATGGGTTGGCGTTGTCAGGAGAGAGGTGCAACGAGCGCGGAAAACCGGACAGGAATGAGAAAAATTTTCACTCTCACCGGATTCAGGGTGCGTCGATCAGGGTCAGCCACGAGCCATAGCGTTCGACCCGGATCGGCAGGGTCTCGGCCAGCGCGGCGAGGGTGCGCTCGCTGTCGTCCAGCGGGAACACGCCCTGCACGCGCAGGTCGCGCACCCGTGGGCTGACCCGGATGAGCCCGGGGCGATAGGGACGCAGGGCGTCGATCACCGTCGCCAGCGGCTCGTCCAGCACGCTGAGGCGGCCCTCGACCCAGTCGGCGCGGTAGGCCTGGTCGGCCGCCAGCGGCTCGATGCGCCGCGCGTGCAGCAGCACGGCCTGGCCTTCCGCCACGTCCAGCGCGGTGCCGTCGGGCAGCGAGACGCGCACGGCGTGCTCCAGCACCACCACCCGGGTGGCGTCCGCCTGCTGCTCGACCAGGAAGCGCGTGCCCAGGGCGCGCACGTCGCCCTGGGCGCTGCGCACGATGAACGGCCGCGCCGGGTCCGCCGCCACCTGCACCACCAGGGCGCCGCGACGCAGGTGCAGCAGGCGACGCTCGGCGGAGAAGTCGAGGTCGACCGCGCTGCCGGCGTTCAGGCTCAGCCGGCTGCCGTCGGCCAGCGACAGGCTGCGGCGCTCGCCGGTGCCGGTGCGCAGGTCGGCCAGCAGCACCCGGCCACTGTCGCTGCCGGCCGCCAGCCAGAGGCCGCCGCCGAGCAGGCCGAGCCCGGCCAGCCCGCGCAGCAGGTCGCGGCGGCCGAGTTCCGGTTGCAGCAGGGTGTCGCGCAAGGCGCCGGGGGCGCGGCGCACCACGTCGTAGTGGTTGCCCAGGCCGCGCTGCAGCTGTTCCCAGGCACGGGCGTTGGCCGGGTCCTGGCCCAGCCAGTGCTGGAAGCGGGCCTGCTGGCGGGCGTCGTCGCGCCCGGAGCGCAGGCGCACCATCCAGGCGATGGCCTGCTCGCCGGCCTGGTCCGGCGCGTCGCGGCTCACGGCTGTGCTCCGCTCAGGTAGCACTGGCGCAGGGCCTGGGTCATGTAGCGGCCCACGGTGCGCTCGGAAACCCCCAATCGGCGGCCGATCTCGGCGTAGCCGAGGCCGTCGAGCTGGCTCAGCAGGAAGGCCTTCTTCACCACCAGCGGCAGCCCGGCCAGCGCCTTGTCGATGGCGCTCAGCGCCTCCAGCAGGAGGAAGCGTTCCTCGGGCGAGGGCGCCAGCTCTTCCGGCAGCAGGGCCAGGCGTTCCAGATAGGCTTGCTCCAGACGCCGCCGCCGATGGCGGTCGAAGATCAGCCGGCGGGCGATGGTGGAGAGGTAGGCGCGCGGCTGCTCGATGGTGGCCGGGTCCACCTGGGCGGCGAGCAACTGGCAGAAAGTTTCGGCGGCGGTGTCCTCGGCGTCCGCGCGGTTGCGCAGCAGGCGCTGCACATGGAGGAGCAGCCAGCGATGGTGGTCGCTGAAGAAGAAGCCGAGCTTGTGGGTAGTGGACACGGGACGCACATGACAAATGAGAATTCGTCGCATCTTATCGGTCCTGCGCCTCCCACCGCAATCGGCGACGAGGAACGGCATCCCGCGGGAGTGCAGCTAATCTGAACTTATTCGGCCCGGGGCGGGCCACAACAGCAAGTGCATCGCCTTTCGTCATCACAAGGAGAGCGTCATGTCCGATCACCACACCTACAAGCTGATCGATCTGGTGGGTTCGTCGCGGACCAGCATCGAGGATGCCATCAACAATGCGCTGACCGAATGCGCGAAGTCGGTGCGCAACCTGGACTGGTTCGAGGTGGTGGAAACCCGTGGCCACATCGAGAACGGCAAGGTCGGGCACTACCAGGTCACCCTGAAGGTCGGGTTCCGCATCAGCGACAGCTGAGCCCGAAGAGTCGCCACCCGCATCCTGGGCTACCCTTCGAGGGCCGGGGCGGGTCGCCCCGAGAGTCCCCCAACGAAGGAGCGTTACCGATGAAGCGAATGATGCTGGGCCTGGCCCTGTTCTCACTGGCGGGTTCCGTGTGGGCCGCCGGCAAGCCGTGCGAGGAGCTGAAGGCGGAGATCGACGCCAAGATCAAGGCCAACGGCGTACCCGCCTACACCCTGGACGTGGTCGACAAGGGCGACGCCGGCGACCGCAAGGTGGTGGGCTCCTGCGAGGCCGGCACCAAGGAAATCGTCTACCAGCGCGGCTGATCGCCCGCGTTCCCCGAAGGCTAGGGCCGCCGAGAGGCGCCCTGGCCTTTTTCATGGCGCTGTCCCCGTTACGTGTTGGTGGAGCAATCTTGCTTTTGTGGTGCGGCTGGGCGGCATTCCGATTGGCCGCGAAATTCGCGGATAAATCCGCTCCCACAAGGCGGGCAACAACTAACGTGGACATAGCCTTTTTCATGGCTATGTCCACGTTAGAGCTGTAGTGCCCAGAGCTCTTCTGGGTCCCCGCCTGCGCGGGGATGACGAGGTGGGGGTGGAGTTTCTTCCGAAACCGTCATTCCCGCGCAGGCGGGAATCCAGGGGCAGGCAGCTGTAGCGTCACGCAACGGGGGGGCATGGGCATGTGCCTGCGGGGCGCTGTGGATGTCGTAGGGTGCGCCGTACGCACCGCAAGCACAGGGCCCGATGCGCACGGCGCACCCTACTCATGACTGGTCCCAGTGCGGGTCGGCCTGCAGCCGTTCGGCGAGGAAGTCGAGCAGGGCGCGCAGGGCCGGCAGCATCTGCCGGCGTGAGCCGTACACGGCATGGATGCCCAGCGCCTCGACCCGGTACTCCGGCAGCAGCGCCACCAGGCGTCCGGCGCGCAGCAGCGCGGCGACGGCATAGAGCGGCTGGCGGGCGATGCCGGCGTCGGCCAGACAGGCTTCCAGCAGCACGCTGGATTCGTTGGCGCTGAGGTTGCCCCCCACCGGCACCGTGAGCGGCTCGCCATCGCGCTCGAACTGCCACAGGCTGCGGCCGAAGTAGGTGTAGGTCAGGCAGTTGTGCCGGCTCAGCTCGGCCGGCACTTGCGGCGTGCCGTGTCGGGCCAGGTAGGCCGGGGTGGCGCAGATCACCGAGCGGCAGGTGGCCAGGCGCCGGGCGATCAGGTTGGGGTCGAGCTGGTTGGTGATGCGCAGCGCCAGGTCGATGCGCTCCTCCACCAGGTTGACCGCCTGGCTGCTGGCCTGCAGGTCGAGGGTCACCGCCGGGTGGCGGGCGACGAACTCGGCCAGCGCCGGGGCCAGCCAGGCGCTGGCGAAGGACTGGCTGGTGGCGATGCGCAGGTTGCCGCTGGGGCCGTCGTCGGCGCGCCGGCCCCGGTCCTGCAGGTCGTCGGCCAGGGCCAGCATCTCGCGGCAGCGGGGCAGCAGCTCGTCGCCCATGCCGGTGAGGCTCAGGCGGCGCGTGGTGCGGTGCAGCAGGCGCGCGCCGACCCAGGCCTCCAGCTCGCCCAGGTAGCGCGAGACCATGGCCCGCGACATGTCCAGGTGCTCGGCGGCGGCGGTCTGGCTGCCGCGCTCGACCACCGTGACGAACACCCGGGCGGCGGTGATCCGATCCATGATTCGCTCGATTCGTGCAACAGATATGGGCAGGCTAACCGGATTATTGCGCGCTTTCGAGCAACTAGCATACGCCTCGTCGAATCCGTTCTCCGCGAGGTCAGCATGTCCCTTCGTTCCCTCTTCAGCGCCGCCCTGCTCGCCTTTGCGGGCCTGGCCCAGGCCGCCGACCTGCAGCTGCAGGTCTACAACCCCGGCGAGGACGCCGTGTTCGCGGTCAGCTCGACCCTGATCAGCGGTGAGCGCGAGGCCCTGCTGGTGGACGCCCAGTTCTCCAGCAAGGAGGCCGCCGAGCTGGTGAAACGGGTCGAGGCCAGCGGCAAGCGCCTGACCACCATCTACATCAGCCACGGCGATCCGGATTTCTACTTCGGCCTGCAGACCCTAAAGCGCGCGTTCCCCGAGGCCCGGGTGGTCGCCACCGCCGCCACCGTCGAGCATATCCGCGCCACCCAGGCGGCCAAGCTGGCCTACTGGGGGCCGATCCTCGGCGACGGCGCGCCAACCGAGATCATCATCCCCGAGCCGCTGGCCGACGACCGCCTGAGCCTGGAAGGGCACGAGCTGCAGGTGATCGGCCTCGACCCGCTGCGCACCGCCCTGTGGATTCCCTCGCGCAAGGCCGTGGTCGGCGGCGTGCTGGTGGAGGCCGGCGAGCACGTGTGGACGGCCGACACCCAGACCATCGAGGCGCGCCGCACCTGGCTGGCCACGCTGGACCGGATCGAAGCCCTGCGCCCCGAGGTGGTGGTGCCCGGCCACTACTTGGGCGACGCGGCCCACGACCTCGGCGCCCTGCGCTTCACCCGCGACTACCTGATCGCCCTGGAGGCCGAGCTGCCCGAGGCCGTCGATGCCGCCGCGCTGGTCGACGCCATGCGCCGCCGCTACCCGGGCCTGCCGGGGGAGGCCGGCCTGGAGCTGAGCGCCAAGGTGCTCAAGGGCGAGATGCCGTGGCCCTGAGCGGCCGCGCGAGGCAATCGCCGAACGGCGGCTTGCCTTCCGCCGGGGCGCCCCCATAACACAGGGATGAACCGAGGAGGCCCCATGAGCAAGCTGTCCAACCTGCCGTTCTCCGTGCTCGACCTGGCACCCATGCGCGACGACGACAACGGCGCCGCGCCCGCCCTGCAACGTTCCCTCGACCTGGCCCGGCACGTGGAGAAGCTCGGCTTCTCGCGCCTGTGGGTGGCCGAGCACCACAACATGGAGGGCATCGCCAGTTCCGCCACCGCCGTGCTGCTCGGCTACCTGGCGGCCAACACCACCACCCTGCGCCTGGGCTCCGGCGGCATCATGCTGCCCAACCACGCGCCGCTGGTGGTGGCCGAACAGTTCGGCACCCTGGCCGCGCTGTACCCGGGGCGTATCGAACTGGGCCTGGGCCGCGCGCCAGGCGCCGACCAGGCCACCGCCCGCGCGCTGCGCCGCGACCGCCTGGGCAGCCCGGACGACTTCCCGCAGGACGTCGAGGAACTGGAACGCCTGCTCGGCCCGCGCCAGCCCGGCCAGTCGGTGATCGCGGTGCCCGGCGTCGACAGCGGCGTGCCGATCTGGCTGCTCGGCTCCAGCCTGTTCAGCGCCCAGCTGGCGGCGCAGAAGGGCCTGCCCTACGCATTCGCTTCGCACTTCGCGCCGCGCTACCTGCACCAGGCGCTGCGCATCTACCGCGAGAACTTCCAGCCCTCGGCCGTGCTCGACAAGCCCTACGCCATGATCGGCGTGCCGCTGATCGCCGCGCCCAGCGACGAGGAGGCCGAGTTCCTCGCCACCACCGCCTACCAGCGGGTGCTGGCGCTGATGCGCGGCGAGAGCCTGGTGCTGCGCCCGCCGGTCGAGAGCATGGTCGGCCGCTGGCAGCCCCACGAGCAGCAGGCGGTCGGTGACTTCCTCGGCTTGGCGGTGATCGGCGGGCCGGAGAAGGTCCGCGCGCGGCTGGAGATCCTGCTGGAGCAGAGCGGCGCCGACGAGCTGATCTTCACCTGCGATCTCTACCAGCCCGAGCACCGCCTGCGCAGCTTCGAGATCGTCGCCGGGCTGCGCTGAAAACAGGCGAACTTTGCCGCGCTCGTGTTCCTCTCAACTGGAGTACCCATTTGCGGAGGAACGCGACATGACCATCAAGAAGACGGCGTCGGCCCACTGGCAGGGCGGCATCAAGGACGGCAAGGGCCACATCTCCACCCAGAGCGGCGCGCTGCAGGAGCAGCCCTACGGCTTCAACACCCGCTTCGAGGATCGCCCCGGCACCAACCCAGAGGAGCTGATCGGCGCCGCCCACGCGGGCTGCTTCTCCATGGCCCTGTCCAAGGAGCTGGGCGAGCGCGACATGACGGCGGAAAGCATCGACACCCAGGCCGAGGTTTCCCTGGAGAAGGAGGAAGGCGGCTTCCGCATCAGCGCGGTGCACCTGAGCCTCAAGGCCAAGGTACCGGGCGCCAACCGGGAGGTCTTCGAGCAGGCGGTGGAAGCGGCCAAGACTGGCTGCCCGGTCTCCAAGCTGCTGAACGCCGAGATCACCCTGCAGGCCACCCTCGAAAGCTAGGCGCCGATGTGCAGAGCAAGCGTAGGGTGCGCCATGCGCACCGATGGACCGGCAGCTCGGTGATCAGCTGTTTATCCAGCTGCATGAAAGTTTTGGTTTCGCCCTCCTGGGCGAGTCACTTTCTCTTGTCTGCGGATCGCCGCCCGGACCAAGAGAAAGTAACCAAAGAGAAGGCCACCCCGGCATCCGGGTCTGGCCTGCGGCCAGACTTCCCTCCTTCCGGTACCGCTCCGGGGGCCGGCTTACAAGGGCCATCCATGGCCCTTTAAGCCTCTCGCCGCATCCATGCGGCTCGTCCCCCTACGCGACACCTCCACTCGGCCTCCTGACGGGGACTCAGGCTCCGAGCTGCCCGATGGTTTTTTCTGCCGCTGCGCGGATAGGACTCCTAGGAAATAGTCTTTCAGAACGTCCCGCAACGCACGACCTGGGCGCGCGCCAGCAGGTTGCGCTGGTCGTCGTACAGCCAGCCCTGGGCCTTGAGCTGTTGCGGCCTGGCCTCGAAGCGGTAGCGCTGGCCGGCGGCGAAGCCATCGTGGCGCACGCGCAGGTAGCAGGTGACCTGGCGCGGCTCGCTGAAGCTGGCCACCGGCCCGTGGGTCAGTTCGAACTGGTAGCGCACCTCCAGTTCGTGGGCGCCCGGGACGACTTCGAAGAAGCGGCCGTCGTCGACGCGGCGGTCATCCAGCTTGTGCGCCATCAGCAGTTCGCTGCCCGAGGCCCACAGATCGACCCAGGCCTTGTCCGGCGATGGCGGCGGCAGCGGGCTCGCGCAGGCGCCGAGGGCGAGCAGGGTGGACAGCAGCAGGGGCAGGCGCATGGGACGATCCTCGGGAAACCTTTCAGAATCTGTTACGAGCTTGCGCGCCAGAGATAAGCGGCTGAGGAAGCGGAGCCTAGCGTGGCACATGAGCAAGACGCTTCCGCCACCGCTTGGCCGACGCGCCGCTGCTCGTGGACAGGTTCTCAGCATAACGCCGATCAGACGGCCCCGCAGCGCCCCTCGCGCGCCTGCGCCAGGTCCTCGCCGCGCTCGTCCTGCAGCTGCGCCCAGGGGCGGAAGCCACGGCTGCCGGCCTTCAGCCGGTAGCGCTGGCCGGCGGCGAAGTCATCGTAGTCCAGGGTCAGCAGGCAGGTCCTCGGCAGGGCCTGGTCGGCGCCGACGTTGGCGGCGTCCACCTCGAAGCGCAGGCGCACCTGCAGTTCGTGGCGGCCGGGCGGTATCTGGAAGTAGCGGTCGTCGTCCAGGTCCTTGCCGTCCACCCGGACGGCTTCGAGGCGGCCGTCCTCGCGTTCGTGCAGTTCGATCCAGGCCTGGTCCGGGTCGTGCCGGGGCATCAGCAGCGAACAGCCGGAGAGCAGGACGGGCAGGCAGAGCAGCAGGGCAGGGCGCATGGCGGGCTTCCTAGGCAGAGGGGCAATGCAATAGGCTCGCGGAATGCCTATCGCCCTACTCGACCGCCCCGCTCGGCGCCTGGTTCCGCTACTGCTCGGCGCCCTGCTGAGCGGTTGCGCCAGCCTCGACTACCACGCCCAGCTCGGCCGCGGCCAGCTCGACCTGCTCGCCGCGCGCCAGCCGGTGGACGCGCTGCTCGCCGACCCCGCCACCGACGATGCGCTCAAGCGCCGCCTGGCGCTGGCCCAGCAGGCCCGCGACTTCGCCAGCGCGCGGCTGGCCCTGCCGGACAACCGCAGCTACCGTCTGTACGCCGACCTGGGCCGGCCCTACGTGGTGTGGAACGTGTTCGCCACCCCGGAGCTGTCCCTGGAGCCGCTGACCCACTGCTTCCCTATCGCCGGCTGCGTCGCCTACCGCGGCTTCTACCGCCAGGGCCGCGCCCGTGGCGCCGCCGCCCTGCTGCGGGAAGAGGGCCTGGACACCTACGTCGCCGGCATCGAGGCCTATTCGACCCTGGGCTGGTTCGACGACCCCCTCCTCAACACCATGCTGCGCTGGGACAACGAACGCCTGGCCGCGCTGATCTTCCACGAACTGGCCCACCAGCAGCTGTACGTGGCGGACGACACCGCGTTCAACGAATCCTTCGCCAGCTTCGTCGAGCAGGAGGGCCTGCGCCAGTGGCGGAGCGCGCGCGGCATGGCGCCGGTCGATGCCCGTGAAGAAGGCCGCCGGCGCCAGTTCACCGAGCTGGTCCTGGCCAGCCGCGAGCGCCTGCAAGCTCTTTACGCGAGTCCCGTCGCGGACGTGGACAAGCGCACCGGCAAGGCGGCAGAGTTCGAGCGGCTGCGCGCCGAATACCGGGCGCTGCGCGACGGCCCGTGGGGCGGCGACCGCCGCTACGACGCCTGGATGGCCCAGCCGCTGAACAACGCCCACCTGCTGCCCTTCGGCCTGTACGACCGCTGGGTGGAGGCCTTCGCCGGCCTGTTCCGCGAGGTGGACGGGGACTGGGCGGCGTTCTACCGCCGCGCCGCCGCCCTCGGCGAGCTGCCGACGGACGAACGCGAGCGGGCGCTGCAGGCGCTGGTCGAACGGAAACAGGACACTCCAAGGAGCATGCGATGAAACGCTGGTGTGCGGCCGTCACGGCCATCCTTCTGTGCGGCGGCGCCATCGCCGCGCCCAAGCCCTGCGAGGAACTCAAGCAGGAGATCGAGGTGAAGATCCAGGCCGCCAAGGTCACCAGCTACACGCTGGAGATCGTGCCGACGGCGGACGTGGAAGACCCCAACATGGTGGTCGGCAGTTGCGAGGGCGGCAGCCGCAAGATCATCTACCAGAAGAACGACTGACGGGGCCGCCCTTGCGCGGCGGCGCATTTTCGGACGAAAATGATAGCAATTATCATTTAACACCGAAGCGACACCCGTGCATTCCGACCACGCCGCCGCCGATAGCGCCACCCAGCAGTCCGTGCAGGCCCTGTATCGGGAGCACCACGACTGGCTGCGTCTGTGGCTGCGCAAGCGCCTGCCCTGCGCGGAGCACGCCGCCGACCTGGCCCAGGACACCTTCGTCCGGGTCCTGGCCAGCCGCCAGGCCTGCGACCTGCGCGAGCCGCGCGCCTACCTCAGCAGCATCGCCCGCAGCCTGATGATCGACGGCTTCCGCCGGCGCAATCTCGAACAGGCCTACCTCGACGCCCTCGTCGCCCGGCCCGAGCCGCTGGACATCTCGCCGGAGCAGCGGGCGCTGGTGATCGAGACCCTGGTCGAGATCGACCGCATGCTCGACGGCCTCGGCGCGCGCTGCCGGGAAATCTTCCTGCTGGCCCAGCTCGACGGCCTCAGCCATGTGGAGATCGGCCGGCGCCTGGGCCTGTCGACCAACACCGTGCGCAAGTACGTGGTGCGGGCGCTGACCCACTGCATGCTGCTGATCGAGGATGCGCCGTGAGCGCCGCGCCGCCGATCGCCGCCCTGCGCGCCGCCGCCAACTGGCACCTGGACCTGCTCGCCGCGCCGGGCTGCGCGGCCACCTGCGCAGCCCACCGGCGCTGGCTGGAGGCCGACGCGGCGCACCGCCAGGCCTGGAGCCGGCTGGAAAAGCTGCAGGGCAAGCTGGCCGGCCTGCCGGAGGTGGCGCCGTCCGCCCTGCGCGGCGTCGATGGCCGCCGCCGCGCCAGCCTCAAGCTGCTCGGCCTGCTGGTGCTGGGCAGCGGCCTGGCCGGGCTTGGCTGGCAGTCGGCGCCGATGCGCAGCCTGCGCGCCGACCAGTGCAGCGGCGTCGGCGAGCGCCGCGAGCTGCGCCTGCCGGACGGCAGCCGGGTGCAGCTGAACAGCGACACTGCCCTCGACCTGGCCTACGGCGCGCACATGCGCGAACTGCGCCTGCTGCGTGGCGAGATCCACGTGCAAACCGCGCCGGACGCGCTCGGCCGGCCCTTCGTCGTGCACACCGCCCAGGGCAGCATCCGCGCGCTCGGCACCCGCTTCCTGGTGCGCCAGGACGACGACCGTACCCAGGTGCGGGTGCTGCAGCACGCGGTGGAGGTGCGCCCGCTGGACGCGCCGGGCCGGCCACGGCGCGTCGAGAGCGGCCAGCAGCTGTGGTACGGCGCCGCCGACTGGGCCACGCCGGAGCCGCTGGAGGCCCATGCCGACGCCTGGATGCGCGGCATGCTGGTGGTCAGCGACTGGCCGCTGCCGCGCTTCATCGACGAACTGGCGCGCTATCGCCCCGGCCTGCTGACCTGCGACCCGGCGCTGGGCGAGCTGCGCATCTCCGGCGCCTTCCAGCTGGCCGACAGCGACGCGGTGCTGGACAACCTCAGCGACACCCTGCCGCTGTGCGTGCATCGCCTCAGCCGCTACTGGGTGCGCGTGGTGCCGGCCTGAAGCGATGAGCGCCGAACAAGATTTTTTCGTCCCGGGTGTTGTCGATTTCGATTCTCATTCGACTTGGAAGGAAAGCGCCCGCAGCGGCGCACCCTTGCCAGCCACTCAGGAACCTTCCATGTCGCGCCACAACGCTTCACGCCGCACGTCATCGCCTCGCCGCTTCCCCCTCCTCAGCCCGCTGGGGCTGGCCGTCAACCGCGCGCTGCTGGGCGCGGCGCTGGCGCTGCCGGTCGCCGGCGTGCTGCTGGTCGAGCCGGCCTGGGCGCAGAACGTGGTGGCGGAATACGACTTCGCCATCGCCTCGGGCTCCCTGGAGTCGGCGCTGAACAGCTTCGCCGCCGCCACCGGGGTCAGCCTGTCCTACTCGCCAGACACCGTGCGCGGCCTGCGCTCGCCCGGCGTGCAGGGCCGCCTGCCGGCGGACCAGGCCCTGCAGCGCCTGCTGGCCGGCAGCGGCGTGCAGGTGGTGCGCCAGGCCAGCGGCAACTACTCGCTGCTGCCGCCGGCCGAGAGCGGCGCCTCGCTGCAACTGGACGCCACCAGCATCACCGGCGCCGGCCTCGGCGGCACCACCGAGGGCACCGGCTCCTACACCAGCGGCGCGACCAACAGCGCCACCAAGCTCGACCTGTCGCTGCGCGAGACCCCGCAATCGGTCACCGTGATGACCCGCCAGCGCATGGACGACCAGAACCTCACCAGCGTCGGCGCGGTGATGGAGCAGGCCCCCGGCATCAGCCGCCGCCAGTACGGCGACGACGGCGCCGGCTACGTGAGCTTCTATTCCCGCGGTTTCGCCATCAACAACTACCAGTTGAACGGCGTGGTCACCTCGTCCGGCGCGCTGCAGGGCCTGAGCGGCAGCATCGGCAGCATGGACACGGCGATCTACGACCAGATCACCGTGGTGCGTGGCGCCACCGGCCTGCTGACCGGCGCCGGCGACCCCAGCGCCAGCATCAACCTGGTGCGCAAGAAGCCCACCGCCGAGTTCCAGGCCCACGTGCTCGGCAGCGCCGGCACCTGGGACCGCTACCGGGTCGAGGCCGACGTCTCCGGCCCGCTGGACAGCCAGGGCAACCTGCGCGGCCGGATGGTCGCGGTGCACAACGAAGGCCGTTCGTGGAAGGACCGCTACAGCGGCGAGAGCGACATCTTCTACGGCGTGGTGGAGCTGGACCTGACCGACGCCACCCTGCTCAGCCTGGGCCTGGAGGCGAACCGCAGCGACTACGACGAGGCCTCGCCGCACAACTTCTCGCTGGCCGACAACGCCGGCAACAAGACCCACCACTCCCGCTCGGACAGCGCGGTCACCCGCTGGTCCTACCTCGACCTGGAGCGCTACACCCTGTTCGCTTCCCTCGAACACCAGTTCGGCAACGGCTGGCAGAGCACCCTGTCGGCCAACCGCACCTGGCTGGACACCGAGCAGAACTACGGCGTCGCCGCGCCGGACCCGAACGCCGTGACCCGCGCCGGCACCGTGACCACCGGCCGCTCGGAACAGACCCCGCAGCAGAACGCCCTGGACTTCTTCGCCAGCGGCCCCTACCAGCTGTTCGGCCGCGAGCACGAACTGATGCTGGGCATGAACTACTTCGACCTCGAACGCGACGACCCGGCGTTCCGGCGAGTGGTGGTGCCGATCGCCAACACGGACGAGTTCGACGGCGACATCCCGCTGCCCAACTTCCCCTCCGCCGGCCGCGACTGGCGCGACAGCCGCCAGCTCGGCGGCTACCTGGCCACCCGCCTGCGCCCCACCGACGACCTCTCGGTGATCCTCGGCGCGCGGGTGACCGACTGGAAGAACCGCACCCAGACCCAGGACCTGGTCGAGACCGGCGTGACCATCCCCTACGTCGGCGTGGTCTACGACCTCAACGACTGGCTCTCCACCTACGCCAGCTACACCAGCATCTTCAACCCGCAGAGCAATGAGGACCGGGACGGCAAGACGCTGGAGCCGGAAGAGGGCGACAACTACGAGCTGGGCCTGAAGAGCGAGTTCTTCGACGGCCGGCTGAACGCCAGCGTGGCCGTGTTCGAGGTGCGCAAGGACAACCTGGCCGTGCGCGACGGCAACGAGCTGACCCCCTCCGGCGGCAACGCCTACGTGGCCGAGAGCAACACCAAGGCGCGCGGCTACGAGCTGGAGGTTTCCGGCGAGCTGACCCCCGGCTGGAACCTGGCCGGCGGCTTCACCCAGGTGGTCACCCGCAACAAGGCCGGCGACCGCATCAACCCGGACCAGCCGCGCCACCAGTTCAAGCTGTTCACCACCTACCGCCTGCCCGGCGCGCTGGAGAAGCTGACCGTCGGCGGCGGCGTCAACTGGCAGAGCGAGATCCACGCCAGCGGCCAGACCGGCAACTACCGCAAGTCCTTCGCCCAGGACGCCTACACCGTGGTCGGCCTGATGGCCCGCTACCAGGCCACCGAGCAGCTGGCGGTCAGCCTCAACCTGGACAACCTGCTGGACGAGAAATACCTGCTCAACACCGGCGGCCACACCTACGGCGCCCCGCGCAACCTGATGGCCACCGCCAAGTACCAGTTCTGATACCACCACGACGATAAGGAAGACGACTCGATGAAAGCCAAGCTCCTGCTGACCGCCCTCGGCCTCTGCGCCGTGTCCAACCTCGCCCAGGCCCACATGGTGTGGCTGGAGCGCGAAGCCCAGGGCGAGACACGCGCCTACTTCGGCGAGTGGCCGGACGACCTGCGCGAGACCCGCGAAGGCCCGCTGAAGATGCTCGACGGCAGCCAGGCCGTGCTGGCCGGCAAGCCCTTCGCCGGCACCCAGGCCAACGACCACCTGGCGTTCGCCACCCAGGGCCAGGGCGACGTGCGCCTGACCAAGGAACTGGTGCGCAACGACAACCGCGTGGTCTTCGTGGCCAAGACCGGCCGCAGCGAAACCAAAGCCGCCAGCGCCTTCGAACTGGTCCCGGCCAAGGCCGGCGACAACACCTTCACCCTCCTACTGGACGGCAAGCCGGTGCCCAAGGCCGAAGTGATGGCCTTCTCGCCGCAGAAGTGGGGCAAGCCGTTCCACACCGACGACAAGGGCCAGGTCACCCTGACCCTGCCGTGGAAGGGCCAGTACCTGCTGGAAGTCGCCCACGGCGTGGACGGCAAGGGCGAGTTCGACGGCAAGCCGTACGAGAAGACCCGCTACGTTCACACCCTGGGCTTCAGCGTGGAATGAAACCCGTCGCCCTCGACTGGCGCTACCGCATGGCGGTAGCGTCCCGCGCCCTGGCCGCCATCTTCGGCGGCTACGGCCTGGCCGTGGCGGCGACCTTGCTGCTGTCCCAGATACTGCCGATGGCCCGCTCCGAGGCGGTGGTCACCGCCAGCATGCTCGGCTTCGTGGTCTACGCCGCCGCCGTCTGCTGGGCGTTCGCCGTGCACAGCGGCCGCCAGGCCTGGCTGGGCCTGCTGCTGCCCGCCCTGCTGATGGCCGGCCTGGCCTGGTGGCTCAAGGGAGCCGCGTCATGAGCCAGGCAACGCAAGCGCGCGAGGTGCTGGCGCGCGAAGGTTTCCGCCAGTCGCAGGCGTGGCTGCACACCTGGGCCGGCCTGCTGCTGGTCTGGCTGCTCTACGCCATCTTCCTCACCGGCACGGTGAGCTATTTCAAGGACGAGCTGGATCACTGGATGCATCCGGAGCGCCATGGCCTGGACGCGGGCGCGGCGCCGAACTGGGACAACGTCCTGGCGACCCTTCAGGAACAGGCGCCGGCCAACGCGCCGAGCTGGATCGTCCAGCTGCCCGACGCGCGCAACCCGACCCTGCAGGCGCGCTGGTTCGGCCCCGGCATCCCGTTCGGCCGGATGACCCTGGACCCGGCCAGCGGCGCGCAGCTGAAGGAAGCCGACACCCAGGGCGGGGAGTTCTTCTACCGCTTTCACTTCCAGCTCTGGCACCTCGATGCGCTGACCGGGCGGATCATCGTCGGCATCGCCACCATGTTCATGTTCGTGGCGATCATCAGCGGCATCGTCACCCACAAGAAGATCTTCAAGGACTTCTTCACCTTCCGCCCGCGCAAGGGCCAGCGCAGCTGGCTGGACGGCCACAACGTGGTCTCGGTGCTGGCGCTGCCCTTGCACCTGATGATCACCTACAGCGGCCTGGTCATCTTCATCCTGATCTACCTGCCCTGGGCGGTGCAGTTCGAGTACGGCAAGGACCGCGAGCTGCTGTTCGACGAAGTGTTCCCCCACGCCCACGGCGAACCGCGCAGCGGCACGTCGGCGCCGATGCCCGACCTGGCCGCGCTGATCCGCCAGGCCGAAGCGCACTGGGGCGACGGCAGCCGGGTCGGCTCGCTGACCCTGTTCACCCCGGGCGACAGCGCCGCCCGCGTGGAGATGCGCCGCGACCGCAGCGCCAGCATCTCCGGCGTCGGCGGCGGCCTGCTGCTGGACGCCAGCGACGGTCGGGTGCTGGAGGAAGTCGGCCAGCTCAAGCCCGCCGCCCAGTTCAACCGCACCCTGGTCGGCCTGCACCTCGGCCACTTCGCCGCGCCGCTGCTGCGCTGGCTGTACTTCCTCTGCGGCCTCGGCGGCTGCGTGATGATCGCCAGCGGCGCGGTGCTCTGGCTGGTCAAGCGCGCGCCACCGCCGGCCAAGGCGGGCGCGAAGACACCCTTCGGCCACCGCCTGGTGCAGGTGCTCAACGTGGCGGCCATCGCCGGCCTGCCGCTGGCCATGGCCGCCTACCTGTGGGCCAACCGCCTGCTGGCGGCCGGCCTGGAGGGCCGCGCGGCCTGGGAAATCCACGTCTTCTTCGCGGTCTGGGGCCTGACCCTGGTGCATGCCGCTCTGCGCCCGCACCGCCGCGCCTGGGTCGAGCAGTGGGCCGGCGTCGCCCTGCTGCTGTGCCTGCTGCCGCTGTTCGAGCTGGTCATGGGGCGCTGGCCGCTGCCGGGTGGCCTGGCCTACGGCGACTGGCTGGTGGCGGGGTTCGACGCCGGCCTGCTCGGGCTCGGCCTGCTGTGCGCCTGGCTGAGCTGGAAGATCCACAACCATCGGCCGGCGGTGCGCCCGGCGCGCGCGCCCCGGCCGGAGAAGGCGGCGCCGACGAGCCGAGCGGAAACCCGGTCGGAAGCTCGAACGGAGACCCGGCCGGAAACCCAAGCGGATGCCCTGGAGACTCGCGGATGAGCACCCTCGCCCTGGCGGCCGCCTACTGCGGCCTGACCGGCCTCAGCCTGGCCATGAACCGCCACCACCAGGACGTGTTCGGCCAGGCGCCGTCCGCCCTCCGTGCCCGCCTGCTGCGGGTCGGCGGCTGGCTCTCGCTGGCCCTCAGCCTGGCCGCCTGCCTGTTCCAGGAGGGCTGGGCGTTCGGCTCGGTGCTCTGGGTCGGCCTGCTGGCGGCGGCGGGCTACGCCCTGGTCCTGCTGCACACCTACCGGCCGCGCTGGATACCGCGCGTGGCCGTGGCGGCACCGGCGCTCGGCCTGCTGGCCCTGGCGCTGAGCTGACCCGGTCGCGCTCCAGGCCTGCGAGACCCTGTGGGAGCGGCCTTGGCCGCGAACGCTTGTTCAGCACAGAACGCCACATCGAGAGCTCGCGGCCAAGGCCGCTCCTACAACAGTCCATAGCGTCTCGCCCGCAAGATCGTGAGCGGGCTCTGACACAATCTGTTGCAGTTCGCCGACCAGCGGCATGCAGGTTTTGCCGCGCTCGTTCGTCATGAACAGTGATATATGGCAGCTTTCGTCGCGTGCGCCCGCCCACCGCCGCGCTCGCCTGCCCATGTTCCCGCCAGCCAGTGATTACCCATGAAACCTCTCGCTTCACCTTCCGGGGCGACGCTCGCCCTCCTGTCGCGCGTCGCCGCAGCGATTCTCGGCGGCTATGCCCTCACCTGCGCCAGCGTCATCTTCCTCGGCGCGATCCTGCCGCTGCCCAAGACCCAGGCCGTGCTCGCCTCGTCGCTGGCCAGCTTCGCGGTCTACACCGCGGTCATCGTGTGGGCGTTCGCCACGCCCAACCTGCGGCGCATCTGGCTGATCCTGGCCATCGCCTCGCTGGTGCTGACCGGCGCCGGCCTGCTGCTCGGAGGTGACGCATGAGCAAGGCACAGAACGGCGCCGCCGAGGGCGGCTTCCGCCAGGCCATGGCCTGGCTGCACACCTGGGGCGGGCTGTGGGCCTGCTGGGTACTGTTCGTCATCTTCCTCACCGGCAGCCTGGGCGTGTTCGACGACCCCATCACCCGCTGGACGAAGCCGCACCTGCCCCAGGCCAGCGAAGCCACCGGCGAGTCCGGCCTGGACGACGGCTTCGACCGGCCGCAGGCGGTGCGCACGGGCATGGCCTGGCTCGCCGAGAACGCGCCGGCCGGCCACTTCTGGGGTATCGCCCTGCCGTCGGACGAAGACCCCAACATCCGCCTGTTCTGGGAAGACGCCCAGGAGGTCTTCCACAACAAGAGCATCGACGCGTCCAGCGGCCAGCCGGTGGACACCTCGCACGAGCGGGACAGCGAAGGCGGCCACCACTTCGTGCACATGCACTTCGAATTCCACGGCGGCACCGCCGGCATCTGGTTCGTCGGCGCCTTCACCATGGCCATGCTGGTGGCGCTGGTCAGCGGCATCGTCATCCACAAGCGCATCTTCAAGGACTTCTTCACCTTCCGCCCCGGCAAGGGCCAGCGCAGCTGGCTGGACGCCCACAACGCGCTGTCGGTGCTGAGCCTGCCGTTCCAGCTGATGATCGCCTACACCGGCCTGGCGACCTTCTACTCGCTGTATATGCCGGCGGGAGTCATGGCCCACTACGAGAGCGACGAGGCCTACTTCGCCGAGCTGATGGCGCGCCCGGCGCCCCAGGAACTGACCGGCATCGCCGCCCCGCTGACGGCGATGGACGAGCTGCTGGTCCACGCCGAAGAAGGCCTGGGCCGCCCGGTGAGCTTCATCAGCATCGAACACCCCAACGACAGCAGCGCCAGCGTGCGCGTGTTCGGCCGCTTCATCGAGAAACCCGGCGAATACCGCCTGCTCGGCGACGGCGGCGGCCAGGTGTTCTTCAACGGCGTGACCGGCGAGCAGACCGACATCCAGATGCCCGGCGAACTGCGCGGCGGCTCGGCCCAGGACGTGCAGTCGGTGATGGCCAACCTGCACTTCGCCGGCTTCGGCGGCAACCTGGTGCGCTGGCTGTACTTCTTCAGCGGCCTGGCCGGCGCGGCGATGCTGGCCACCGGCGCCCTGCTGTTCATGGTCAAGCGCCGGCAGCGCTCGCTGAACGAGTTCGGCGCCGCCACGCCGCGGGTCTACCGGCTGATCGAGGTGCTCAACATCGGCACCCTCACCGGCCTGAGCATCGCCTGCATCGCCTTCTTCTGGGCCAACCGCCTGCTGCCGCTGAGCCTGCCGGACCGGCCGGAATGGGAGATCGTCGCGTTCTTCGCGGTCTGGCTGCTCGGCTTCGTCCACGCCGCCCTGCGCCCGCCGCAGCGCGCCTGGATCGAGCAACTGCTGGCGCTGGCCGCCCTGTGCGCACTGCTGCCGCTGCTCAATTGGCTGACCGTCGGCGAGCACCTGTTCGTCTATCTGCAGCGCGGCGACGGCGAGCGGGCGGGCGTCGAGCTGGTCGCCCTCGGCTTCGGCGCGCTCTCGCTGTGGGTCGCCTGGCGCCTGAGCCGGCCGCGCACGGCGCCGGTGCGCAGCCGCCAGCGGGCCGCCGCCCTGGAGGCCCAGTGATGACCCTGACCCTCGCCGCAACCCTGGCCATCGCGCTCTGCTATGCCGGCATGGCCGGCCTGTGCCTGGCCATGGACCGCCACCACTCCCAGGTGTGGAAACACAAGGCGCCCACCCGCCAGCGCCTGCTGCGGGTGGCCGGCTGGCTGCTGCTGGCCGTCGCCGTGTGGCCCTGCGTGCTGATCTGGGGCGGCGCCGTCGGCCCGGTGGTCTGGCTGGGCATGCTCAGCGTCGGCGCCTTCGCCCTGGTCCTGCTGCTGCCCTACCGCCCCCGCACCGCCGCCCTGCTGGCCGCCATCGCGGCCGGCGCAGGCCTGCCGGCGTTGCTGCTGACCGCCGGCTGAGCCGGCACCGTGCAAGGATGTGTCGATGACCCCGCGTTTCCCCCCGTTCCTGCGTCGCGGCCTGGCGGCCGCCGTGATCCTCTGCGTGCCGACGGCGGCCTGGCTGTGGTGGGGCCAGCCGGCCGCCGCCTATGACACCGCGCCCATCGGCCGGGGCGACCTGCAGGCCACGGTGGTCGCCATCGGCACCCTGAAGCCGCGCCACTCGGTGGACGTCGGCGCCCAGGTCTCGGGACAGGTCACCCGCCTGCACGTCGAGGCCGGCGACCGGGTCGAGAAGGGGCAACTACTCGCGGAAATCGACGCCAGCCTGCACCAGGCCGAAGTCGAGGCCGACCGCGCCGCGCTCGACGGCCTGCGCGCCGAACTGGCCGACCAGCAGGCCCAGCTCGACCTGGCGCGCCAGCAGCACCAGCGCCAGCAGCGCCTGGCCGCCGCCGAGGCGACCCGCGACGAGGACGTGCAGACCGCCGTTGCCAACCTGCGCTCGGCCGAGGCGCGGCTGAAGCAGCTGCGCGCACGCATCGCCGAAGCCCAGGCCCGCCTGCGCGGCAACGAGGCGCAACTCAGCTACACCCGCCTCTACGCGCCCATCGACGGCACCGTGCTCGGCATCGACGTGAAGCAGGGCCAGACCCTCAACGCCACCTACCAGACCCCCACCGTGATGCGCATCGCCGACCTCGGCCAGATGACCGCCTGGGTCAAGGTCTCCGAAGCCGACATCCGCGCCCTGAAGCCGGCCATGCCGCTGTACTTCTCCACCCTGGGCGGCGACGAGCGCCGCTGGGAAGGACAGATCCGCCAGATCCTGCCGGCGCCGCCGGTGGAAGTCTCCGCCTCGGGCGACAGCGCCCCAGCGAGCGCCACCCAGGCCGTGCAGTACACCGTCCTGTTCGACGTCGACAACGACGACGGCGAGCTGCTGCCGCAGATGACCGCCCAGGTGACCTTCATCACCGCCGCTGCCCGCGGCGTGCTCACCGCGCCGCTCGAAGCGCTCGACCCGCTGCCCGGCAAGCCCGGCGTGTTCTCCGCCCGGGTGCTCGACGGCGACGGCCACGCGCAGTTGCGCGAGGTGCATGTCGGCGCGCGCAGCCGGCAGAGCGCCGAGGTGATCGACGGGCTGGCCGAGGGCGAGCGCCTGATCACCGGCGAGCGCGTCGACGAGCGTCCGTCGAGGTTCCAGTGGTAGCGACGCCGCTGATCGAGCTGGAGGGCATCCGCCGCCGCTACGGTGGCGAAGGCGGCGCGCCGGAAGTCGAAGTGCTGCGCGGCATCGACCTGCGCATCCACGCCGGCGAATTCGTCGCCATCGTCGGCGCCAGCGGCTCGGGCAAATCCACCCTGATGAACCTGCTCGGCTGCCTCGACCGCCCCAGCGCCGGACGCTACCGCTTCTCCGGCCGCGACGTAGCCGAGATGAACACCGACGAACTGGCCTGGCTGCGCCGCGAGGCGTTCGGCTTCGTGTTCCAGGGCTACCACCTGATCGCCACCGAATCGGCCCGGGAGAACGTCGAGGTGCCGGCGATCTACGCCGGCGTGCCGCCGGCCGAACGCTACGCCAGGGCCAGCAGCCTGCTCGGACGCCTCGGCCTCGGCGAGCGCCTGGAGCACCGCCCCGGCCAGCTCTCCGGCGGTCAGCAGCAGCGCGTGTCGATCGCCCGGGCGCTGATGAACGGCGGCCGCATCATCCTCGCCGACGAACCCACCGGCGCCCTCGACAGCCACAGCGGCCGCGAGGTCATGGCGCTGCTGCGCGAGCTGGCCGACGCCGGCCACACCATCATCCTGATCACCCACGACCGCGGCGTCGCCGAACAGGCGCGGCGGGTGATCGAGATCCGCGACGGCCAGATCGTCGCCGACAGCGGCAGCCACGAAACCAGCGGCACGCTGCCGCCGCCGGACCCGAGCCAGGCGGGGCTGGACGCCGGCGCCAGCTTCCTCGGCGAACTGGGCGAGATGCTCCGCTCGGCCTGGCGGGTGATGGGCCTGAACCGCTTCCGCACCGCCCTGACCCTGCTCGGCATCGTCATCGGCGTCGCCTCGGTGATCGTCATGCTGTCCATCGGCCTCGGCACCAAGCAGCGGGTCGTGGCGCAGATGGCCTCCATGGGCGCCACCATGATGTACCTCGGCGGTATCCAGCCGGCGGATGGCGGCCCGGAGGGCGTGGTCACCGTGGAAGACCTGGAGGCCATCGCCGAACTGCCCGAAGTGCGCGCCGCCATGCCGGTGATCGGCGACCCGCTGAGCGTGCGCCACGGCAACGTCTCACGCAGCGTCTACACCCTGGCCGGCAGCGCGGAACTGCCGCGCATCCACCACTGGGCGGTGGCCGCCGGGCGCTTCTTCAGCGACGCCGAGGACCGCGCCATGGCCCCGGTGGTGGTGCTCGGGCACAAGGCCCGCCAGCAGTTCTTCGGCAGCGACGACCCGATCGGGCGCCAGCTGCTGATCGCCGACTCGCCCTTCGAAGTGATCGGCGTGATGGCCGAGAAGGGCGCCGACTCCGGCAACGAAAGCTACGACGAAATGGTCCTCATCCCCTACCGTTCGGCGCGCATCCGCGTGTTCCAGGCCTTCGGCAAGCCCGACTACTCGGTGATCGACGCCGTCTCCACCAGCCGGGTGCTGGACGCCGAGGCGGCCATCCGCGACCTCATGCGCGCGCGCCACGGCCGCGACGACATCGGCATCGGCAACGCCGCCGCTAAGCTGCAGGCCGAGGCCAAGACCCAGGACAGCATGACCCTGATGCTCGGCCTGATCGCCGCCGTCTCCCTGCTGGTGGGCGGCATCGGCGTGATGAACGTGATGCTGATGACGGTGCGCGAACGCACCCGCGAGATCGGCATCCGCATGGCCACCGGCGCGCGCCAGCGCGACATCCTGCGCCAGTTCCTCACCGAGGCGGTGCTGGTCACCGTGGTCGGCGGCAGCGCCGGCGTGCTGATCGGCCTGGTCGTCGGCGCCGGCCTGCTGCTGGCCGGCGTGCCGCTGATCTTCTCGCTGTCGGCGATGCTGCTGGCCTTCGCCTGCGCGGTGGGCACCGGCCTGCTGTTCGGCTACCTGCCGGCGAAGACCGCCGCCGCCCTCGACCCGGTCGCCGCCCTGGCCAGCGAATGAACGAGATGCCGATGACCCGATACCTGCCGCTTCCGCTGATCCTCCTGCTCGCCGCCTGCAGCCACGCGCCCGACACGGCGGACACCCTGCCCGAGGCGCCGCAGGCCTGGCGCCACGCCACGCTCGCCGGCGAGGCGCCGGACCAGGACTGGTGGCGCGGCTTCGCCAGCGCCGAACTGGACGCCCTGATCCAGCAGGCCCTGGCCGGCAACCACGACCTGGCCGCCGCCGCCGCCCGCCTGCGCCAGGCCGAGGCCTCCGCCCGCGCCGCCGGCGCGCCGCTGCTGCCGAGGCTGGACGGCACTCTCGGCGCCAGCCGCGCAGGGCGCCTCGGCGGCGACGCGGAGACCGCAGGCACCTTGTACAACGGCGGCCTGGCTGCGAGCTACGAAGTCGACCTGTGGGGGCGCCTGGCCGCCGACCACGACGCCACGCTGGCCGAACTGGCCGCCAGCCGCTTCGACCGCGACGCCCTGCGCCTGACCCTCACCGCCAGCGTCGCCGACACCTGGCTGCGCCAGGTCGCCCTGGGCGAACGCCTGCGCCTGGCCGGGCTCAACCTGGCCAACGCCGAGCGGGTGCTGGCCACCGTGGAAGCCCGCCAGGCGGCCGGCGCCGCCACGCCGCTGGAACTGGCCCAGCAGCGCGGTCTGGTGGCCGAGCAGCGGCGGATTCGCGAGGAACTGCGCCAGCAGGCGGACGACGTGCGCAGCCAGCTGGCCGTGCTGCTCGGCCAGGGCGAACCGGCGGAGCAGGCCCGCAGCGCCCTGGCCAGCCTGGACGTGCCGGCGCTGGACGGCGGCCTGCCCAGCGAACTGCTGCTGCGCCGCCCGGACCT
>NZ_JAOEEE010000018.1:0-93868 GCF_029837675.1 Pseudomonas sp. GD04015
CCGAGTAGCGTTTCTCGATGAAGGCCTTCACTTCCGGGCTGGTCAGCGCCGCGGAGAGCTTGCGGATGGCGTCGCTGTCCTGGTTGTCCGGGCGCGACACCAGGTAGTTGACGTAGGGCGAGTCGCTGCCCTCGATCACCAGCGCGTCCTTGCCGGGGTTCAGCTTGGCTTCCAGGGCGTAGTTGGTGTTGATCAGCGCCAGGTCGACCTGGTCCAGCACCCGCGGCAGGATGGCCGCCTCCAGCTCCCGGAACTTGAACCCGTGCGGGTTCTCGGCGATGTCCTTGGGCGTGGCCAGGGCGTTGTTCGGGTCCTTGAGCACGATCAGGCCGGCCTTCTGCAGCAGGAGCAGGGCGCGGCCGCTGTTGCTACCCTCGTTGGGCAGAGCGATGGTCGCGCCGTCCGGCAGGTCCTTGAGCGACTTGTACTTCAGCGAGTAGCCGCCGAAGGGCTCGACGTGCACGCCCTTGACGATCACCAGGTTGGTGCCGCGGTCCTTGTTGAAGGTGTCCAGGTAGGGCTTGGTCTGGAAGTAGTTGGCGTCCAGCTGCTTCTGGCTCACCTGCAGGTTGGGCTGCACGTAGTCGGTGAACACCTTGACGTCCAGATCGACGCCCTCCCGGGCCAGCTGCGGTTTCACCAGTTCGAGGATTTCCGCGTGGGGCACCGGGGTGGCGGCCACGCTCAGCTTCTCGCCGGCATGGGCCAGGGTGGCGGAAAGGGCGGCCGCCAGGGCGGTCAACAGCAGGGTCTTGTTCATGTCCGTTCGTCTCGCTCGATACGCCGCGGCTGGATCGTCAGCCCGCGGCAGAAGGGGTTGTGGTCCGTGGGTAGGCGGGTAGCGAGACGGTACGGATTTTCTTTTATTCCATAAAATAATGTTTTCTTATTTTTATATATCCAAAATCAAAAATCAGGCGCGACGCAGCTCGCCGTCGCTCATCTGCGCGCGGGCGGCGCGCAGGTCCTGGGCGTCCTGATTGAGCAGGTGCACCACGTTGAGCAGCTGCTGGCGCAGCAGCTGGTCGCCGGTGCGCTCGGCGGCCCGCATCACGGCCAGCGCGGCGTCCTCGTTGTGGCTGGCCACCAGGTCGAGGGTCTTGCGGATCGATCGTGTCACACGCATGGAAAACAGCTCTTGCCGATGAACGAGCAGGCACCCTACTCCGCCCTCGTTGCCTTTTTGTTGCAGCCGCCCGGTGCGCCGACGGAAGACCTTTGCCAATCGTTACATGGGAGTCATTCGGACCGCGATGCGGTCACGAAGACACCCGGTCGAAACGACAGCATCACCACAAGACACTGATTGGAAAGGAAAATCTCGCTGGCACGAAAAGTGATCCGCATGGACAACTTTTCCAGAAATCCATCGGTGATCCCCATGCTCTTCGTCAGCGCCAGCCGCCATCGCACCCTCGAAGCCGAACACGACGCCCTGCGCGAACACCTCGCCGCCTGCGAGCGGGAAGCCGACGCGCTGCGCGAGGAACTGCGCCAGTGCCGCCAGGACACCCGCCTGCAGACGGACCTGGCCTTCTACCAGGGCCTGGCCGAGAACCTGCTGAAGTTCGGCCACTCCATCCACCACGTCGGCGAGTCGTTCGGCTACCTCAACGCCCGCCTCGACGAGAACAACCGGCGCGCCCAGGACGTCGCCGGCGCGGCGATCCAGAACAAGCTCAAGTTCGGCCACCTGCAGGAGGAATCGCAGCGCATGGAGAACGGCCTGGCCAGCCTCGAACGGCGCATCTCGGAACTGGTGGCGCGGGCCGGCGAGATCGACCGCATCGTCGGCCTGATCGGCAGCATCGCCAGCCAGACCAACCTGCTGGCGCTCAACGCGGCCATCGAGGCGGCGCGCGCCGGCGAATCCGGCCGCGGCTTCGCGGTGGTCGCCGGCGAGATCCGCGACCTGGCGGAGAAGACCGCCAGCGCTACTCAGGACATCGTCCGCGAGACGGCCGACATCCAGAACGTCATCCACGCCGCCCAGCAGGAAATCCGCGACCACGCCGGCAGCGCCAACCGTTTCCACGCCATGACCACCGAGGCCAGCGCCGCCATGCTCGACGTCCACGGCCAGGCCCAGCGCATGCACCGGGAGATCGGCCAGTCGTTCTTCCGCGCCGGCATCGAACTGGCCAACCTGGCCGAGCTGTCGCTCAAGGCCTCGGTGTACGAGGCCATCCTCCACGGCGGCGACGCCGGGCTGCCGAGCGAGGAGCAATGCCCGTTCGGCCGCTGGTACTACGGCGACGGCCACGAGGCGCTGCGCGGCAGCCGCGAGTTCCGCCTGATCGAGCGGCCGCACCAGCAGGTCCACCAGTGCGGCGCCGAGGCCATCGCGGCCTTCGCCGAGCGCCGCCTGGAGGTGACCCTGGAACGCCTCGCCACCATGGAGGCGGCCAACGTCGAGGTGATGCGCATCGTCGGCCGGGTACTCGCCGAGCACGACAAGGGCCTGGCGGCACCCGCCGTGGAGCGGCCGCGGCTGCGCGCGGTGTGAGCGGCGCGGGTGTCAGGCGCTGAGCATCTCGATCTCGCGGATCTCGAAGTCGCGGCGCAGGTACTCCATGCGCCGGGCGTGGAAATCGCGCATGTGCGGCTGGTCGCTGTGTACCACCAGGTGCGCCTTCGAGGCCCAGACCTCGAAGAAGATGAACAGGGTCGGGTCCTCGGCATCGCGCAGCATGTGGTACTGCAGGCAGCCCGACTCGGCCCGGCTGCTCTCGACGTGGGCGCGGAACAGCCGCTCGAAGGCCTCGGCCCGCTCGGGCCGGGTGTGGGCGTGGAGGATGAAGCCGTACATGGATGAACTCCGTTGCGGGAAAGGCCCACACCCTAGCGCAACAGAAACCAATTCATTCATGACTTTTCGGCAATGATCATTTGCCCGCCGGCGACTGTTTCCGGCGGGCGCGAGTGCCTACTCTGCAGCCCATTCCCGATGCCCGGAGGCTTCCATGAAAAAGATCCTGCTCCTCAACGGCGGCAAGCGCTTCGCCCATTCCGACGGCCGCTACAACGCCACCCTGCACCAGACCGCCCTGGCCTTCCTCGACCGCGCCGGCCACGACGTGAAGACCACCGAGATCGACGCCGGCTACGACGTGGCGGAAGAGGTGCAGAAGATCCTCTGGGCCGACCTGGTGATCTACCAGATGCCCGGCTGGTGGATGGGCGCGCCGTGGATCGTCAAGCAGTACCTCGACGAGGTGTTCACCGCCGGCCACGGCAGCCTCTACGCCAACGACGGCCGCACCCGCTCCGACGCCTCGCAGAAGTACGGCAGCGGCGGCCTGATCCACGGCAAGCGCTACATGCTGTCGCTGACCTGGAACGCCCCGCAGCAGGCCTTCGACGACCCCACCGACTTCTTCGAGGCCAAGGGCGTGGACGCGGTGTACTTCCCCTTCCACAAGGCCAACCAGTTCCTCGGCATGAGCGCCCTGCCCACCTTCCTCTGCACCGACGTGATGAAGATGCCAAACATCGAACGCGATGTGGCGCGCTACGAGCGGCACCTGGGCGAGGTGCTGCAGGCGCTCTAGGGTCTGTACGAAAAGTCGTCGAGCGAAGGTCAGGCGAGGCAAAAACGGGTGAGGAAGCGGAGTTTACGAACCCGTTTTTAACGAAGCATCACCGAGCGCAGGCACTTTTCGTACAGAGCCCAGGGGCTCAGGGCGAGCCGAACAGCGCCGTCCAGTAGATGCCCGCGTCGCTCTTCGGGTCCACCGCGTAGGCGGCGCCCATCTCGCTGAACTCGGTGCTCATCAGGTTGGCGCAATGGCCGGGGCTGGCCAGCCAGCCCTCCACCACCTTGGCCGAGGCGTCCAGGCCGGCGGCGATGTTCTCGCCGATGCGCTGGCCGCTGTAGCCGGCCAGCTCCGCCCGGTCGCCCGGAGTGCGGCCCTCGCGGTCGCGGTGGTCGAAGAAGTTGCCGTTGGCCATGGCCCGGCTGTGGGATTCGGCGGTGCCCGCCAGGGTGGCGTTCCAGGCCAGCGGCGCGGCGGCCGGCACGGGCTGGTCGCCGCAGTTGCGCGCCTGGCTGCGGGCCAGGTTGACCTGCTCCAGCAGCTTGTGGCCCTCGGCCTGCCAGTCGCCCAGGCGGCCGCCGAGCAGCGGCCGCGCCAGGACGATGCGCCAGTCGCGGTCCTGGCGGCTGACGCCCACGTCCACGTACTGCGGGTCGAGCACCACCCGGCAGAAGCTCTCGCGCAGGGCCTGCATGGCCGAGGCGGCGTCGCGCGGGCCGGACAGCGTGATCGCCTGCACGTTGACCATCGGGTAGCCGGCACGCGCCAGGGAGTCCTGCAGGTCCGCGCTGCCGGTGGCCGGCAGCACCAGGCGGATGTCCGCGGTCAGCGGCGGCAGCTCGGGCGAGGCCTGGTCCGCACAGCGCTGCGCCTGGCTTCGGTAGCTGTTGATCGCCTCGATCAGCCTGGCCTCGTCGACCGCGTGCGCCGCCGAGGCGGCGAGCAGCCCGAGCGACAGGGTGGCGAGACGCAGAACGGGTGACATGACGCGCATGGGAATCTCCATCGTCCAGATGCCGCCCATCATGCGCGATTAGGCCGCCGACATGAAAGGCGGGCTTGCCGCGCCGATGCCCCGGGGCTACCGTCGGCGCCTCATTTGCCGCAGGGATCGCCGCCATGACCGACTCGCTCGACCTCAACCGCAGCAACTGGGACGAGCGCGCCAGCCTGCACGCCGCGTCGCCGGACTACCAGGTGGAAACCTTCGTCGCCGACCCGGCGCACCTGTCCGCCGTGGTGCGCTTCGACCTGCCTCGATTGAGGCCACGATCTTTAAGGTGACCTCTCTACTACGCGCTTTCCTCGACGCACATTCGCGCCAACGGCTGGCTTTCTACATAATCGCCCCCGCCGGCTGCGCCGCGACGGCGAAGCCAATTACGCATGGATGGATACATGGCTGTAGTAAGAACGTTGAGGGCTGCCGCACTGATGTGTGCACTCGCGGTTACCGTAGGCTGCGCGACTAGCCGCTCTGAGATCGATATCGGAGTACCCGTGGCGCAAGCTGGCCAAGTGGCCAGCAGCAACGGGAAGCGCGTTTCGATCACCGCGGTGGATGAACGGAAATTTGAGCTCAAGCCCAAGGAGGCGGATATCCCGTCGCTGAAGAATGGCGAGATCAATGACTCGTCAATTACGCAGCGCGCAGTCGCTCGTAAGCGCAATGGCTACGGGATGGGCTTGGGAGATGTGTTGCTTCCATCCGGGCGGAAGGTATCCGAGTTGATCAGGGATGCTGTAGCCGAAGCCTACACGCAAGCCGGTTATGAGGTAGTGACTGACGCGGCAACCCCTGGCGCCTCTAAGGTGAAAGTGCGTGTTGTAGAGTTCTGGTCGTGGATGCGTCCAAGCGCGTTGTCAATCTTGGTGAACAACAAGTCGAAGCTGCTGATCGAGACTGATGGCGGTGTGGCAACTGAAGTGACTACCCTCAAAACCGAATCCCGGCAGATGGTGACTGAGGGCGCATGGAAGCAAATCACTGAAGCCGGACTTCAGGAGATCATCAGAGAAACCCGTAACGGGTTGTGATGAACCTGTCGGGAGGCCAGATCTAGCGGTTTGGCTTCCCGACCTGAACTGAAGTTGAGTAGTGATTGCAGTAGGCGCTCACGGCACACTCCTAGGCGCTTTCACGTCGACGATCCGTCCGATGACATCCCACTCGTCATCCATTTCGACCTGGCGGAAGTCTTTGTTCAGCGGTACTAGGTACTCGCGCCTGCCATCGTAGATGTACTGCTTGAAGGTGGTTTCACCGTCACGCTGCTTGGCGATGCAGAACTTGCCGCTGACCCACTCAAAACCATCCGGCCGGATCAAGATCGGCGCGCCCTCGGTGAGGACGGCGAGTGGCGACTGCTGCGCGAACGCTGGCGCCTGCCCCTCAGCTACACCCTGCAGGCGGTCAGACGTAGATGCTGATGCCGCCCTTCTCCTGCAACCAGTCGCGATAGGTGGCCAGCGAATCGGTGGTCTTGTCGCCGTTGCTGCCGGCGAAGGCCTTGCTGTCGCCCAGGCCGGCGTCGATCAGCTTCTCCACCTGCACCAGCAGCTTGGCGGCGTCCTCCCGGTCCAGGGCGGAGACGTCGGGCAGCTCGATCTTGCCGCTGCCGCCGCTCAGGCCGGAGCCGAGCGAGACGCGGTCGCTGGCCAGCGGCTGGCTGTTGGTAGCGCCGCTGGACAGCGCCCGCAGCAGGCCGCCTTCGCTGCGGGCGACCATCTGCCGGGCCAGGCTGCGCAGCTCGGCGATGGGGTCGCGGGCGGTCTCGGCCGGCTTTTCCTGGCTGGCGGCGGAGGTGGCAGCGGCGGTGTTCTTGTTCGCACTGGCCAGGTAGGTGGCCAGGGACGAGGTGTTGTTGATGGTGGTCATGGCGGCTCCCTGCGGGTGGCTTGCCCCCGTTCGTGTGCAGGATGCGGGCCAGGCGTCCGCAAGGCCCGTGGCTATGGGCCTGCGGCCCTTTCGCAGGGAGTCGCGACGGGAAAGGGCTTGCCGCCCCGGGCAAGCCCTTGCCGCCTTCAGCCGGGGTGGCCGTCCACCCGGGCGCTCCAGAACATCGCCGCGTAGTAGCGCAGGAACAGGGCGAAGGCCAGGCACCAGCCGGCCGCGGCCAGCCACAGGCCGTAGCTGCTGAAGCCGGCCAGCAGCACCCGCGACAGGGCCGCGCCGTGCAGCAGCGTGAAGGCCCAGGCCATGGCCCGGGGAGGCGTCAGCGGCCGCCCGGTGTGGCCGAGGCTGACCCGGGCCAGCATGGCCAGGATCAACCCGCCCATGGCGCCGACCGCCAGCGCGTGGCTGGCCAGGCTCGGCTGGCGCAGCAGCCCCAGGTGCCACAGGGCCATGCCCAGCGCCGCCACGGCCATCCAGGCATAGGCCAGGTGCAGCGACCAGAGCAGCGGCACCCGCCAGATGCCCGGGTGGTACCACAGCCACAGGCGCGCCACATGCAGGCCGGCCACCAGCAGGAACAGCGGCGCGGCCAGCGGGCGCGGCTGCTGGCCGGGGTCGAGGGCGAACAGCGCGGCGATGCCCAGCGAGCCGGCGAGCAGGCTCCACATCAGCCAGGGCTTGGCCGGCGCCTGGCTGTCCAGGCCCAGCCCGCGCTGGGTAAAGAAGGGAATCACCCGGCCGCCGATGATGCCCATCAGCGCCGCCACCAGCCACAGCGCGGCCAGCACGCCGCGCCGCTGCAGGCCGTCGTCGCCCGCCGCCAGGCCGTACAGGGTCAGCGCCTGGCAGGCGCCGAGCAGGGCCAGCACCACGACGATCGGCGCGTTGTGCTTCTGCCGCGCCTTGAGGATCATCCGGCCGAAGGCCAGCACCAGGGCCACGGCGAAGACCAGCTGGAGCAGCGCCAGCACCACCACCGGCAACGGCAGGAACCAGGCCAGGCGGCCCACCGCCCAGGCGCCGAACAGCGCCATCAGCGGCCGCCCGGAGAGGCTAGGCAGGCCGGTCCAGGTCTGCACGGCGGTGAGCAGGAAGCCGGCGATGATCGCCAGGCCGAAGCCGAACAGCATCTCGTGGCGGTGCCAGGCCAGCAGGCCGCCCAGCGGCTGCAGCGCGGGATGGCCCGCCAGCGCGGCGCCCCACAGGGCCACCGCGAGCAGGGCGAACAGCGCGCCGCCGAGGAAGAAGGGGCGGAACCCCAGGCGCCACAGGGGCGGTATGGACAGCGCGGCGCGACGGTCAAGCACTTGCACAGTTCGCCTCCCAGCCTTGTTTGCGCAGGTAGTGGTGGGCCAGCAGGCGCATTACGTAGCCGATCTTCAACAGGGTGGGGCCGATTATCACCCCGGCGTGGGCGGTCACCAAGGCGGGAATGCTCAACTGTCCTTCCATCCCGTAGGCGCCGACCACGCCGGCCAGCAGGATCGCCAGCCCGGCGAGCAGCATCCGGGTGGAGGTGCGCAGCACGTTGTGCGGGCAGTTGAAGAACTCGATCATGGCGGTGTCTCCCTTGAGCGAGGGCCGGAAAGCCCCTTTGCCTCTTCCGTATCAGAACTCATGCCAGGAATTTATTCCTTTTGAATCAGCCAGATACGAATAAATAGTCAAAAAGACACAAGCCAAGAAAGAGTCATACAGACAGCAACGAATCAAAATGACTACAACCAGCGCACAACTCCCGGACGGCAACATGCGGTAGGGTGCGCCATGCGCACCGGCTTCGCGAACGGACCGGCGGTGCGCGCGGCACACCCTACATCGGAACCACCCCATGCCCAGCCTGCCCACCCTCACCACCCGCCGCCTGATCCTGCGGCCGCTGGAGCTGGCCGACGCCCCGGCCATCCAGGCGCTGTTTCCGCAGTGGGAGATCGTCCGCTACCTGGCCAGCCGGGTGCCCTGGCCCTATCCCGAGGACGGCGCGCTGAGCTTCATGCGCGACGTGTCCCTGCCGGCCATGGCCGAGGGCCGCGAGTGGCACTGGAGCATCCGCCGGCAGGACGAGCCGGGGACACTGATCGGCGTCATCACGCTCAGCGACGAGCCGGACAACAACCGCGGCTTCTGGCTCGACCCGCGCTGGCAGCGCCGGGGCCTGATGCAGGAGGCCTGCGAGGCGGTGACCGGCTACTGGTTCGAGGTACTGCAGCGCCCCGTGCTGCGCGCGCCCAAGGCGGTGCCCAACCTGGCCTCGCGGCGCATCTCCGAGCGCGGCGGCATGCGCCTGGTGGAGGTGGTGGAAAAGGACTACGTCTCCGGCCGCCTGCCCTCCGAACTCTGGGAGATCACCCGCGAACAATGGCTGCGGCGAAAAACGCAGGGCGGGTGAAACCCGCGTGGTTTTTTATGGAAGGAACCCTGGCACGGCGGCGCGGACCAACCTCAGGTAGCCCTTTCCGGATACCCGCCATGGCCGACGATCCCGCCACCCCGGCACCCGCGCCGGAACCCGCGACCCCGGGCGAGGAACTGCCCGAGGCAGTCCGCGAGAACCTGGAGGAAGTGGCCCCGCTGCCGGCTCCGGTGCCCGAACCCGGCCCCCTGCTGCCGCGCTAGCCGCTGCGCCTGAGTGCTTCCTGCCGCTTCGCTAGATCGACCGGCGGTATGCCCGTTCGTCCCTGATCGCTTAAACCGTCACTGCCGACGCCGATAATCCGCTCGCGTGCCGAATCGCTGCCCCCGCGCAGCGGCCCCTCGCGAGCGGAGCCTCGTTGCCGCCTGGATTGCCCCTTCGCCGGGCGCTGTATCACCACTCCGGGATCGCCATGACCAAGTCGTTCTTCCTTCGCCACCGGCGCCTGTTCGGCGCCGCCGCCCTGTGCATCGCCCTGCTCGCCCTGACGCTCGCCTACTGGCAGTCGCGCACCCCCGCCACGCCGCCGGCCGGCGACGCCTCGGCCACGATGCTGGCCGAGCTGCGCCAGTCCACCGCGCCCTGGACCGCCCAGCGCCGCGACCTCTCCGCCCTGGTGCGCGACATGCGCGACGGCCGCATCGCCAGCGCCGCGCTGAGCGACGAGGCGGTCTACGTCACCACCCGCGAGGGCCAGCGCTACTGGCTGGCCGACCAGTCCGGGCGCATCGGCGAGATGATCCTGCGCGACTACGGCAGCGGCGCCATGCTGTTCCCGGTCAGCCTGTTCGACACCGACGGCGAGGCGCCCTGGTACCGCGAGCTGAAGGGCCAGTGGCCGCTGCTGCTGATCCTGCTGCTCGGCATCGGCCTGGTGGTGTGGAAACTGCGCCCGCAGCAGGCGCTCAAGCACAACACCGGCGTGCGCTTCGCCGACGTGATCGGCGCCAGCGAGGCCAAGCTCGCCCTGCAGGACGTCACCACCTACCTGCGCGACCCGGCCGCCTTCGCCACCCTCGGCGCGCGGCCGCCCAAGGGCGTGCTACTGACCGGCGAGCCCGGCACCGGCAAGACCCAGCTGGCCAAGGCCCTGGCCGGCGAGTGCGGCGCGCACTTCATCCAGGTCACCGGCAGCGACTTCTCCTCGATGTACTTCGGCGTCGGCATCCACAAGGTCAAGTCGCTGTTCCGCACCGCGCGCAAACACGCGCCGTGCATCGTCTTCATCGACGAGATCGACGGCATCGGCCGGCGCGGCGAGCAGAGCCGTTCCAGCGACGCCGAGGCCAACCGCATCATCAACCAGTTCCTCACCGAGATGGACGGCTTCGCCGCCGACAGCGGCGTGCTGGTGCTGGCCGCCACCAACTTCCCCAACTCGCTGGACCCGGCCCTGCTGCGCGAAGGCCGCTTCGACCGCAACATCGCCGTCGGCCTGCCCGGCCTGGCCGAGCGCGAGCAGCTGTTCCGCCTCTACGTCGGCAAGGTCAAGGCCGCCGACGACCTCGACCACGCCCAGCTGGCGCGCAACAGCGTCGGCCTGACGCCGGCCGCCATCGCCTACATCGTCAACCACGCCGCCCTGCTCGCCGCCCGCGAACGGCACGCCGAGGTGAACATGCGCCACTGCGTCGACGCCCTGGAGACCTGCCGCATCGGCGAGCAGCCGACCGGCGTCAGCCCGCTGTCGGACGCCGAGCGCACGCGCATCGCCGTGCACGAGGCCGGCCACGCCATCGTCGCCGCCGCGCTCGGCTGCGGGCGGGTGGAGAAGGTCACCATCCTGCCGCGCGGCCAGGCCCTGGGCGTGACCCTGGTGACCCCGGTGGAAGACAAGCGCCTGCACCTGGAATCCGAGCTGCGCGCGCGCATCCAGATGCTGCTGGCCGGCCGCGGCGCCGAGCGCCTGCACTTCGCCGAGGTGTCGTCCGGCGCCGGCCAGGACCTGCACGAGGCCAGCCGGCTGGCGCTGTCCATGGTCGCCTCGCTGGGCATGGCGCCCAGCGGCTCGCTGCTCAGCCTGCAGGCGGTGCGCGACGCCCACCTGGACAGCGACCCGCGCGAGGCGCTGGCCGAGGCCGACCGCCTGCTGCAGGAGCTGGACCGCGACTGCCTGGCCCTGCTGCAGCGCCTGCGCCCCGCCCTGCAGGACATCACCCGGCGCCTGCTGGAAGAGGAAACGGTGGCCGGCGAGGCTGTCACCGAAGCCGTCCGCGCCCTGCTGGGGGAGCCGCGCCACGCCGACCTGCCCGTCCGCCCCTGCCACCTGGAACGGGTGGCAGCCAGCCCGGTGAACGGCTTCGACCCGTACTTCGACCTGGACGTGGAAGAGCCGCAGGAGGCCGGCCCGGGCATGGCCTGAGCCACGGGATTGCGCTAGTCTCGCGCTCCTTCGCAAGGCCTGTCACCGGTAGGGTGCGCCTCGCGCACCGGTGTGCGCGGCACACCCTACTGGCGACAGGCCCCTCTAGAACGTTTCACAACGGAGATAATCCCCATGGCCCGAGCCACCGCACGCCACATCCTGGTTTCCAGCGAAGACAAGTGCAACGAACTGAAAGCCGCCATCCAGGGCGGCGCCGACTTCGCCCAGCTGGCCAAGGAGAACTCCTCCTGCCCGTCCAGCCGCGACGGCGGCAACCTGGGCAGCTTCGGCCCCGGCCAGATGGTCCGCGAGTTCGACCAGGTGGTGTTCAGCGCCCCGGTCGGCGAAGTCCAGGGCCCGGTCAAGACCCAGTTCGGCTACCACCTGGTGGAAGTCACCAGCCGCCAGGACTGACGCCTGCCGCCCGTTCCGACCGGAACGGGCAAATTAGGTGGAGCGTTCCGCCGCCCGGCGGGGTCTTCAGTTCATGAAGCCCGTCCGGAGGAACCTCCCCATGCCTGCCCGCCTGCCCCTGCTGCTCGCCCTTCTGCTTACCACCGGCGCCCACGCCGCCGAACCGCTCGACAGCGCCGGCCGTATCGCCGACGACCGCTTCAACAACGTGCTGGCCGGCGACTGGCGCTCGCCCGAGAACCGCCTGCTCGACCCCGGCCGCCGGCCGGTGGAAACCCTGCGCTTCTTCGACCTGACCCACAGCCAGACGGTGATCGAGATCAACCCCGGCGACGGCTGGTACAGCGAGATCATCGCCCCTCTGGTGCGTGACGAGGGCCAGTACGTCGCCGCCCTGGCCAAGGGCGCCGACGACCCGCTGCGGCGCAAGTTCGAACAGGACCCGGCGCGCTACGACAAGGTCAAGGTGCTCGACTTCGACCCGCAGCAACCGGTGCTCGGCAAGCCGCAGTCGGCCGACCTGGTGCTGAGCTTCGACGACGTGCAGGACTGGACCGCCGCCAAGGCCGACGGCGCCATGTTCGAGGCCGCCTACCAGGTGCTCAAGCCGGGCGGCAAGTTCGGCGTGGTGGCCTACCGCGCGGAACAGGGCGCCAAGCCCGAGGCCGCCGAGGAGACCGGCTACCTGCCCACCGACTACGTGGTGCAGAAGGCCAAGGACGCCGGCTTCGTGCTCGCCACCGTCGAGCAGATGCACAGCAACCCGCAGGACGCCCGCGATCGCCCGGCCGAGGAAGAAGGCCACGATCGCGCCGGCCACCAGGTGGTCGGCGAGCCGGACCGGATGACCGTGCTGTTCGTCAAACCGGCGGAGCCAGCGGGTGAAGAGCCTGCACAGACACGCTAGCCACACACCACACGCCGTCATTCCCGCGAAGGCGGGAATCCACATGCCGAGCACACTGGGTCCCCGCCTTCGCGGGGATGACGGTGCATTGGAATGTGCATGCGCATAGCCTGCTGTCCCGATCGACTGTCCGGCGCCATCCTGGCGCCGGACAACCCCTCACACGCGCCCGGAAAACCGGCACCGGCATGCCCCGACCCGGCGGCCGGATGACGATCACCGGGATCAGCCGTTAGAATCCGTCCCCTCAACTCGCCCCGCCCGCGCGGGGCTCCGTCACACGCAACCCGCGAGAACACCGCCATGGGCGCACAGTGGAAAGCCAAACCTAAAGAAGCCGCAGCCAACGCCAGGGGCAAGATCTTCGGCCGCCTGGTCAAGGAGATCATGGTCGCCGCGCGCGGTGGTGCCGACCCGGACACCAACGCCAAGCTGCGCGTCGCCGTGCATGCAGCCAAGAAGGCCTCGATGCCCAAGGACACCCTGGAACGGGCCATCAAGAAAGGCGCCGGCCTGCTCGGCGAGACCGTCAACTTCGAACGCACCACCTACGAAGGCTTCGCGCCGCACCAGGTGCCGCTGATCGTCGAATGCCTGACCGACAACGTGAACCGCACCGTCGCCGAAATCCGCGTGCTGTTCCGCAAGGGCCAGCTCGGCGCCTCCGGCTCGGTGAGCTGGGACTTCGACCACGTCGGCCTGATCGAGGCGAGCACCGACAGCGGCGCCGACCCGGAACTGGCCGCCATCGAGGCCGGCGCCCAGGACTTCGAGCCGGACGAGGAAGGCTCCACCCTGTTCATCACCGAACCGACCGACGTGGACGCCGTGTGCAAGGCCCTGCCGGAATTCGGCTTCACCGTGAGCTCGGCCAAGCTCGGCTACCGGCCGAAGAACCCAGTGACCAGCCTGACCCCGGAACAACTGGAAGAAGTCGAAGCCTTCCTCGAGGCCATCGACGGCCACGACGACGTGCAGAACGTCTACGTCGGCCTCTCCGGCTGATGAGCCGGGCCGCCTACCACCAGCAGCACGCCCAGCGCGCCGAGGCCGAGGCCCGGCGCCTGCTCGCCGGGCGCGAACAGCTCGGCGCGCGCTGGCTGGACCACGTGGCCGCCGAACTGTACCGCCTCTCCCCGCCCGAATACGCGGCCATGGTGCGCCGCGAACTGCAGCGCCTGAGCGCCGGCTGATCCGTTTCGCGACCTGCGCCACGCCGCCGAGCCGGCCTTCCGCTAAGCTCGCAACTCCCCGGACCACGGAGCGGCCTCATGCGCGACCCTCGCACCCTCACCCAGACCTGCAAAGCCGGCCCGCGCACCTGGGCCCTGGCGCTGCTCGCCCTGCTGCCCCTGCCGGCCCTGGCCGACTGCGCAACGGACAGCGCGCTGGCGGTGGCCTTCATGGACAGCTATCTGGAACTGATCGACAGCCGCTCGGAGCAACCCGTCGAGGCCTGGCTGAAGGAACAGCCGCTGGCCGCACCCGTCCTCGTCGAAGGCTATATCGCCGAGCATGAACGGGGCCTGGCCGTGGACCCGGAACTGGGCTGGGGCATGGACCTGCTCCTCGACGCCCAGGACTCGCCCGACGAGGGCTTCGAGCCCTACCGCTGCGAGGCGGACGGCCTGCTGCAGGTGCAAGGCAAGGACTGGCCGGAATTCAAGCTCGCCCTGCGCCTGGTCGACACCGCCGAGGGCCGCAAGGTCGGCGCCGCCGGCCAGATCAACCTGAACGAAGCCGAACGCGCCCCACGGTAGGGCGGGTGCAACCCGCGACCCGGTGTACGTTTTTACCTGCCCGACGTGACCAACTCAGGAACCGGAGCGGCGCACGAAGCGGATCGAATACTCCATCTTCGGCTTGCGCGTCACACTGACCGCGCGGCGGGTAACGGTGTCCAGGGTGACGTTCCAGAAACCGTCGCTGGGCACGCTGATGCGCGCCGGGAAGCGCTCGAAGGCGCCGCCGTGGTAACTGTGCCGGCCGCCGTTCTTGAAGCTGCGGAAGTTCGCATCGTTCATCAGGCGGATGTTGCACGGCTGCGAACACTGGATGACGACCAGGTCGCCCTCGCTCAGGTATTCGCGCTGGTGGATGAACTTCATCACGGTCTCCGCAAAAAACGCGGACGATAGCACGCCCGAGTCGCCAGGCGGCTGCCGGCGAATGTGGGAGCGGACTTGTCCGCGAACCGAGCCGACAGCAAAGCTTCGCGGCCAAGGCCGCTCCCACAGGGTTCGAGTTCACCCACAACAGCCGACCCGGGCATAGCCTTCCGGTACCACCAGCCCCGGCCGGACCGAGAGGCCCTGCCGCCGGGCATCTGCCGGCGAATGTGGGAGCGGACTTGTCCGCGAACGAGGCCGACAGCAATGCTTCGCGGCCAAGGCCGCTCCCACAGGGCTTGAGTTCACCCACAGCAGCCGACTCGGACATAGCCCTCCGGTACAACCAGCCCCGGCAGAACCAGGTCTCCCCGCACCTCCAGCCCTGACGCCCGCCCGCGCCGGTGGTAGCATGCGCGCCCCATGCGCATCTCCGACATCCACCGCCGCCTCGCCGACCTCGGCGCCCTGCCCGCCCACAGCGGCCGGGTGGTGCGCGCCTGGCTGCAGGGCAAGCCGCTCGATGCCGGCACCCGCCGCCAGCACACCGAGCACTTCCTGCCGCTGTCCGTGCGCAACGGCCTGCCGCAGCTGAGCGACGAACTGGAGGGCCTGGCCCGGGTGCGCTCCGAGCACCCGGCCGCCGACGGCTCGGTACGCCTGCTGGTGGAACTGGGCGACGGCCAGATGGTGGAAAGCGTGCTGCTGCCGCGCGACGGCCTGTGCGTGTCCACCCAGGTCGGCTGCGCCGTGGGCTGCGTGTTCTGCATGACCGGCAAGAGTGGCCTGCTGCGCCAGGTCAGCAGCGCCGAGATCGTCGCCCAGGTGGCCCTGGCGCGCCGCCGCCGGCCGGTGAAGAAGGTCGTGTTCATGGGCATGGGCGAGCCGGCGCACAACCTCGACAACGTGCTGGAAGCCATCGACCTGCTCGGCACCGACGGCGGCATCGGCCACAAGAACCTGGTGTTCTCCACCGTCGGCGACCCGCGGGTGTTCGAGCGCCTGCCACAGCAGCGGGTCAAGCCGGCGCTGGCCCTGTCGCTGCACAGCACCGACGCCGCCCTGCGCGAGCGCCTGCTGCCCAGGGCGCCGAAGATCGCCCCCGAGGAGTTGATGACCCTCGGCGAAACCTACGCCCGCCGGGTCGGCTACCCGATCCAGTACCAGTGGACCCTGCTCAAGGGCATCAACGACAGCCAGGCCGAGATGGACGCCATCCTGCGCCTGTTCAAGGGCCGCTACGCGGTGCTCAACCTGATCCCCTACAACAGCCTGGAACTGGACGACTACCAGCGCCCGGACGGCGAGCGCATCGTCGAGATGGTCCGCTACCTGCACAGCCGCGGCGTGCTGACCAAGGTACGCAACAGCGCCGGCCAGGACATCGACGGCGGCTGCGGCCAGCTGCGCGCCCGGGCGGTGGACGTGGTCAACACCAGCCGCCTGCGGCGCCCCCATGCATAGCCTGGAACAGCTGCGCCGTGGCGAACTGGCCGGCATCACCCGCCTGGACCTGGCCGCCGACCTCGACGAATTCCCCCGCGAGATCTTCGACCTGGCCGACAGCCTGGAAGTGCTCAACCTCAGCGGCAACTGCCTCACCGCCCTGCCCCACGACCTGTCGCGGCTGCACAGGCTGAAAGTGCTGTTCTGCTCGGACAACCCCTTCGAGACCCTGCCGGAAGCGCTCGGCGACTGCCCGCAGCTGGAAATGGTCGGCTTCAAGGCCAACCGCATCCGCCAGGTGCCGGCCGCCGCGCTGCCGGCCCGGCTGCGCTGGCTGATCCTCACCGACAACCGCGTCGAAGCCCTGCCCGCCGAACTGGGCGAACGCCCGCGCCTGCAGAAGCTGATGCTGGCCGGCAACCACCTGCGCGCGCTGCCGCAGAGCATGGCCGCCCTGCACCGGCTGGAACTGCTGCGCATCGCCGCCAACCGCATCGAGGCCCTGCCCGACTGGCTGCTGCACCTGCCGCGCCTGGCCTGGCTGGCCTTCGCCGGCAACCCGGGCAGCGACGCCAGCGAGGCCCTGGCGCGTCATCCGCTGCCGGCCATCGAGCGCGACCGGATCGAGCTGGGCGAGGTGCTCGGCCAGGGTGCCTCGGGCATCATCCGCCGCGCCGACTGGCGGCGCCCAGGCCAGCCCGCGCGCACCATGGCAGCCAAGCTGTTCAAAGGCGAGCTGACCAGCGACGGCCTGCCCCACAGCGAAATGGCCGCCTGCCTGGCCGCCGGCGAGCAGGACAACCTGATCCGCGTGGCCGGCCCGCTGGCCGAGCGCCCCGGCGAGCCGGCCGGGTTGCTGCTGGAACTGATCGGCCCGCACTACCGCAACCTGGCCGGCCCGCCATCCCTGGCCAGTTGCACCCGCGACATCTACCCCGAGGGCCGCCGCTTCGCCGTGGACGAGGCGCTGCGCATCGCCCGTGGCGCGGCCGCCGCGGTGGCCCACCTGCACCGACGCGGCATCCTCCACGGCGACCTGTACGCCCACAACCTGCTGGTCGACGCCACTGGCCACTGCCTGCTCGGCGACTTCGGCGCCGCCTCCTTCTTCGCCCCGCACAGCGCCGCCGGCGCTGCCCTGCAACGCATCGAGGCGCGCGCCTTCGGTTGCCTGCTGGAAGAACTGCTGCAGCGCTGCGACGCCGACGTGCCGGAAGCCCTGTGGCAGCTGCAGCGCCACTGCGACGCGGCGAACCCGGACGAGCGTCCCGATTTCGCCGAAATCCTCAACCGGCTCGCCCGCTGAACTTGCCGGCCCGGGGCGCAGCGGCCATGCTCCGCGCTCCGCCCATCGCCGGCTCCCGCCCATGCAGCCACTTCGCTACGACCTCTGGTTCCTCGCCCTCGCCTGCCTGCTCGGCCTGCTGCTGCCCTGGCTGCGGCCGCTGGCCGGCGCCGAGGGCACCCTGCCCTGGCTGCTCGACCTGGCCAGCCACTGGCAATGGCTGTTCGCCGCCGGCCTGGCGCTGACCGCCCTGGGCGGCGCCTGGCGCGAGCGGCGCTGGCTGCTGATGTTGCTGGCCGTGCCGCTGCCCTGGCTGAGCGCCGCGCCCGTGCTGCCGTCAGGTAGCGGGGAAGGCCCGCAACTGCGCGTGGCCAGCGCCAACCTGCATCTGGACAGCACCGACCTGGCGCCGCTGGCCGCCTGGCTGGAACAGGCCCGACCGGACCTGGTGGTGCTGCTGGAAGTCTCGCCGCGCTACGCCCGGGAACTGGAAAAGCTGCCCGGCTATCCGCACCGGCTGGTGCATGCCGAGCACTCGCCCTTCGGTATCGCCCTGCTCTCCCGCCTGCCGCTGGAACAGGGCCACAAGGGCCGCGACGACCAAGGCATCGTCCACCTGCGGGCGCAGCTGGAATTCGCCGGCTGCGCCCTGAGCATGACCGCCTTCCACCCCATGCCGCCGCTGCTGCCGGAAGACCAGGCGCGCCGCGACCGGCTGCTGAAACAACTGATCCAGGCCAGCGGCGCCGGCCCCGCCCTGCTCGCCGGCGACCTCAACGCCAGCCCCTGGTCGAGCGCCTTCGCCGGCCTCGACGCCCTCGGCTGGCACCGCGCCAGCGGCCTCGGCCCGACCTGGCCAAGCGCGGGGCTGGGCCTGGTCGGCATCCCCATCGACCACGTGCTGGCCTCGGCCCACTGGCGCCTGCTCAGCAGCGAGCGCGGCCCCGACCTGGGGTCGGACCACCTGCCGGTGCTGGCGCGCGTCGAACTGGTCGACGGCGCCTGTCGCTGACACTTGGTCAAGGGGTAGAACCCGATCGGTCCCGAGTGACCGGAGCAAACGGCATTGAATCTAGGTCGCCGGGCCACTGCTTCGAATTTTCTGGATATAGGGCGAGACCGAACCGTCCCAGAAACATTTTGAGCAGCGACCCTCTTTGAAGACGTGTACGCAAACGGGGTACCCGTAAAGAGCATGGGCACATTCCGGGCACAGAGCGTCCATCTCCGAACTCTCGAAATAGAACAAGCTTCCACATTCATCACAGACGTTGGTTGAGCACTGGCTTGGCATCGTGGTTATTACCCTAACCATCAGTTAAGAGGCGGTCTTCAGCTCAGAGCGAGCAGCATTCGTCAGGCGAAGTGCATACCGATATAGGGTTGCAGTTGCTTTGCCAGATGCAGGATGGCCAAGGCGGCCAACAGGATTGCGAAGAAAAACACGATAGACATGAACGTGCTGCCGCCAAAGCGCCTGTGCCAGCGAACCCTGACCTCAAAGAACGCGAGCAGTATGAAGGGCACAGTAGCCAGGGTGATGGCTACGCCAATCCACGTACTGGGCTCTGCCATCAGTACGGAGACGACCGCAAGGAGCACGCCAGTGAAAACGGTACTTCTTCTTTGACGCCAGGGGTTGTTCAGCGGAATGGGCTTCACGAATTTGCCTGGTAATAAGCCAGCGACGCGGCAGAGGGGAAGGTGCGGCTAGCGCACGCCGTAGTGGAAATTGAACGCCTGGACCTGCTGCCACCCATCACCCGGCTCGATGAAGGCAAGCAGGATGGCCTCCAGATCGCCCAGGGTTTCCGGCGCTTCACGCGTGACGGCCGCGATCCCCTCGCGGCGGTTCCTGTACATGGCGGAGAGGCCGTGCTCGGGATCGAGGCTGCCGCCCACCTCCATCGAGGTCCCGGGCGACAGCACGACCACCACCTGGTGGAAGCCGTTCACCCAGTCGACGCTCTGCAGCGCAGAACGCACGGCGGCCTCATCGATGTCCGGAGAGTGGATCACGGGGTCATCTCCGAAGTTGGGGATGACATGGATGCCGACCTCCGTTTCGGTCGGCTCCGTCTCCCAGGTCGTCTGTTGAGCCGTCGAGGCGGGTGGGAGAAGCATGGAAAGCAGGAAGTCGAGCAGTCGTTTCATGAAAGGCCTGACGATTATGCGGGGGGGCAGGCCTCAGCCTGCCCCCCGAACGAGATGCGCGACTTGGGCGCATGACTGGAAGATGACCGCGCGATCAGCGCCCCGCGGCCGGATTACCATTTCTGGAAAATTGCGCTTTCAAACCGATCCTGAGCCACAGCGTCCCTCCTGACTGTATGGCGAGCTTCTCCATTTTCCTGCTCTTGCGCTTCAACACCGACGGCTTTTCATAGTAGCCATATCGTCGCTTGTGCCACCGGCGCCCCAGCTCGCTCTCAACCTTCCGGCCCAACTGGCGCAGTGCCAGGTCGATGCACTCGCCCTCTTCCAGCATGACGCTCACTGTCATCGTCTGCGTTTTATGGACTGACACCTGTCCTTCTTGGATTGCTGGCGGAATTGTAAACAGAATCGTGGCGTTTACTGACCCGTACCGCCTGACAGCACACGGCGAACCAGGGTACTGACCAGGAACACGGCCAGCAGAGCGCAGCCCGATACCCACCAGGAGCCGTAGTAGAGCCCTGCCAGGAGGGCGATGAGGAAGCCGGCGGATACCAGAAATTCGTCCAACAACTCCAGGAGCGAGGCGCGCCAGGTGCGGCCGAATCCGGTTCGGCGCAGCGCTCTCCAGTTCACCGGCAAGCCCCCTGCGGATCGACCTCATGCCTGGGCGGGAAACGGTCACGCGCGACCGACGCCTGCCGTGCAAGAGCCTTGTCGGTCATCGGCAAAGCGAAGGGCACCGGTCCTTGCGAGCTGTCGAGAAGCATTGGAATCCTTTCCTGTTCATCCTGTCGGAGGCCGCCATCCTACTGCCCGACGCGGAATTACCCAACCCTCCGTGATCCCTGCTAACCGTTGACCACGTACCCGCCGTTCACGTGCAGCACCTGCCCGCTGACGTAGGAGGAGTCGTTGCTGGCCAGGTAGACGAAGGCCGGGGCCACTTCCGCCGGTTGGCCGGGGCGCTGCATCGGGGTTTCCGCGCCGAAGGTGGCGACCTTGTCTTCGGGGAAGGTGGAGGGGATCAGCGGAGTCCAGATCGGCCCCGGCGCCACGGCGTTGACGCGGATGCCGCGCTTGACCAGGTTCAGCGCCAGGGAACGGGTGAAGGTGGTGATGGCGCCCTTGGTGGACGAGTAGTCCAGCAGCATGGGGTTGCCCTTGTAGGCGGTGATCGAGGTGGTGTTGACGATCGCCGAGCCGTCCTTCAGGTGCGGCAGCACCGCCTTGGTCAGCTGGAACATGCCGAAGATGTTGGTGCGGAAGGTGCGCTCCCACTGCTGCTCACTGATGTCTTCCAGGCCGTCCTGGGGCTGCTGCTCGCCGGCGTTGTTGATCAGGATGTCGATGCGTCCCCACTGGCCCAGGGTCTCGCCCACCACCCGCTGGCAGAAGCCGGCGTCGGCCACGTCGCCGGGCAGCGGCAGCACCCGGCGGCCGCGTCGCTCGATCTCGGCCTGGGTGTGGCGGGCGTCCTCCTCGCTGTCGAGGTAGAGCAGCACGATGTCGCAGCCCTCCTCGGCGAAGTGCACGGCCACCGCCCGGCCGATGCCGCTGTCGGCGCCGCTGATGATGGCCACCTTGCCTTCCAGCTTGCCGGCGCCGCGGTAGCGCTCGTCGATGTATACCGGCTGCGGGTGCATGCGGCCTTCGCGGCCGTGGGCAATGTCCTGGTGCTGCGCGGGCAGGGTCTGCTTGTCGTCGCTCATCGCAAGGTCCTCCGAAAATCGTTCAAGGGGGTGTGGCGCCGAGCCGCACCCACATGGCGCGGGTCAGGCGCTGGCGGTTGGCGTAGCCGTGCCAGGGGTCCTGGCGGAGCCCGTCCAGGCGCTGGCGCAGGTTGCCGATGGTCCATTGCCGGGCGCTGCGCAGGTCGTCCAGCTCGTCGCGGGCGATGGGCACCGACACCGGCAGTCCCAGCCGGGCGCGCACCGAATAGGCGGCAACCGTGCTGGCGCCGCGGCCGTTGCGCAGGTAGTCGATGAAGATTTTGCCGACCCGGTTCTTCGGCCCGGAGGTGGCGGTGAAACGCTCCGGTAGTTGCCGCGCCATGAATTGGGCGAGCGCCTTGGCGAAGGCCTTGACCGTGTCCCAGCCGGCACGCCGGGCCAGCGGCACGATGATGTGGATGCCCTTGCCGCCGCTGGTCTTGAGGAAGGCCTGCAGGCCCAGTTCGTCGAGCACGGCCAGGGTCAGGCGGGTCGCTTCCAGCATGCTGCGCCAGGGCAGCGCCGGGTCCGGGTCGAGGTCGAGCACGAAGTGGTCGGGGGTCTCGATGCGGTCGCTGGTGGCGCCCCAGGTGTGCAGTTCGATGCAGCCCATCTGCGCGGCGCCGACCAGCGCCGGCAGGCTGTCGATCTCCATCAAGCGGGCGTGGCCGGGGTCCAGCGCCGGGTCCAGGTGCTTGATGTGGGGGATCGCCAGGCGCTCGGCGTGCTTCTGGAAGAACTGCTCGCCGCCGACGCCGTCCGGCGCGCGCACCAGCGATACCGGGCGATTGTCCAGGTAGGGCAGCAGCCAGTCGGCGATGCTCGCGTAGAACTCGGCCAGTTGCAGTTTGGTGGTGTCGCTCTCCGGGTCGATCACCCGCTGCGGGTTGCTGATTGGCACCCCGGCGACCACCGGCTTGCCCCGTCCGGCCTTCGCCGCACCCTGCCTGGGTTCGGGCGCGGGGAACGCGCCGGGGCGTTCGCGGACGATCTGTGCCGCCGGCTTGTCGCTGCGCAGGGCGATGAAGCTGGCCTGGCGCACGATGCCTTCCTGGGTCCACTCGGCGAATTCCACCTCGCCCACCAGTCGCGGCTCCACCCAGCTCACGCCGCGGGCCTGGGCCGAGGTCAGCGTGTGGGCCAGCGGCGAGTCGGCGCGCGCTAGTTTCGTCAGGCGCTGGTGCAGTTCCTTGAGTGCCATCTCGCCGAAGCCGGTGCCGACCCGCCCGGCGTAGCGCAGGCCGTCGTCGCCGTTGACCGCCAGCAGCAGCGCGCCGAAACCACTGCGGCTGCCCTGGGGCCTGGTGTGGCCGACGATGACGAATTCCTGGCGCAGGCGGCACTTGAGCTTGATCCAGTCCGGGCTGCGGCGCGACACGTAGGGGCTGCCGGCGCGCTTGCCGATCACCCCTTCCAGGGCCAGGGCGCAGGCACTCTCGACGATGTCCCGATGCTGGGCGGCGAAGGCGGCGGAGAAGCGCAGCGGACCGTCGCGGGTCTCGCCCAGGGCCTGCCTGAGCCGCTCCCGGCGGGTTTCCAGCGGCGCCTGGCGCAGGTCCTCGCCGTCGATGAAGGGAGCGTCGAACAGGTAGTAGAGGATGTCGTGGCTGCGGCCGATGTCGAAGGCGTTCTGCAGCTGCTGGAAGTCCGGCAGGCCCTGCTCGTTGAGCACCACCACCTCGCCGTCCAGCCAGCTGTCGCGCAGGCCGAGCCTGGCCAGGGCCTTGGCCTGCAGCGGCAGGCGCGGGGTCCAGTCGTGGCCGTTGCGGGTGAACAGGCGCACCTCGCCGCTGGCGATGCGGGCGAGGATGCGGTAGCCGTCGAACTTCACCTCGTACAGCCACTCCCCTTCCGGCGGCCGCTCGACCAGGGTCGCCAGTTGCGGCGCCAGGCTGTCGGGGAACGCCGAGTCGGGCGCCGCCTTCGCCTTGCCCGCCGGCTTGCGCCTGGCCTTGCTCGGCCCGCCGACCAGCGCGCCGCTGAGCACGCTCTGCGGCTGCGCCTCGACGATGTCGTAGTCGTCGCTGGAGCGGGCGGTGTCGTCGCGTTCCTTGATCAGCAGCCACTGTTCCTTGTCGCCGCTGCCGCGCAGGCGGGTCCGTACCAGGGTCCAGTCGCCGGCCAGCTTCTCGCCGACCAGGGTGAACTTGAGCTTGCCGGCCGCGTAGGCGGCGGCCGGGTCGTCGTGCGGTTGCCAGATGCCGTGGTCCCAGACGATGACGTCGCCGGCGCCGTAGTTGCCCTGGGGGATGCTGCCCTCGAAGCCGGCGTAGTCCAGCGGGTGGTCCTCGACGTGCACGGCCAGACGCTTGTCGCGCGGGTCCAGGCTCGGTCCCTTGGGCACCGCCCAGCTCTTCAGGGCGCCATCCAGTTCCAGGCGGAAGTCGTAGTGCAGGCGCCGGGCGTCGTGCTTCTGGATCACGAAGCGCAGCGCGCCAACCTTGCCGCGCCGCTTGCCGGGCCGCTCGGGGGGCTCGCTGGTGCGCTCGAAATCGCGTTTGCGGTTGTATTCGCTCTGCGCCCTGGCCATGGTCGGGCTCCCCGCCTACTTGCGCGCGGTCTTGGCCGGCTTGCGCGCCGCCGTGCCCTTGCCCGCGGGCTTCTTCGGCTTGTCGGCAGGCTTGCCGCCGAGGCTGCGCTTGAGCAGTTCGGTGAGGTCGATGACGTCGGCGCTGCGCCGCTCTTCCTGGCCCTCGATCCGCTCCACGTCCTCGATCTTGCCGGCCCTGGCCTTGCGCTCGACCAGTTCCATGATGCGGTCCTGGAAGCTGTCCACGTATGCCTCGGGCCGCCACTCGTCGCTCATGTCCCTGATCAGGCGCTTGGCCATGTCCAGCTCGCTCTTGGCCAGCTTGGGCCGGGTCACCGCCGGGCTCAGCTCCAGCGTTTCCAGGCCGCGCACCTCGCCGGGCCAGCGCAGCATCACCAGCACCAGCGCCGACTCCAGCGGCATCAGCGCCGCCAGGTGCTGGCGGGTGTGCAGCACGACGTGGGCCAGGGCCACCTTGCCGGTGCCGGCGAGCGCCTCGCGCAGCAGCGCGTAGACCTTCTCGCCGCGACGGTCCGGGGCCAGGTAGTACGGCGTGTCGATGTTCTGCAGCGGGATCTGCTGGCTGTCGACGAAGGCGAAGATGTCGATGGTCTGGGTCGATTCCGGGTGCGCCGCGCGGATTTCCTCCTCGCTGAGCACCACGTAGCGACCCTTCTCGTAGGCCACGCCCTTGACGATATTTTCCTTGGTGACTTCCTTGCCGGTGACCTTGTTCACCCGCTTGTAGCCGACCGGCTCCATGCTGCGCTGGTCCAGCCAGTCGAAGTCCACGCCGTGGGACGCGGTGGCCGAGGCCAGCGCGACCGGGATGTGGACCAGACCGAAGCTGATGGCGCCTTTCCAGATGGCTCGCGGCATGGTCGTGGCTCCAGGGGTGGCGGCTATTCACCCGGTACGTAGCGGAAGCTGCCGCAGCGGCTGCAGCACTGGCAAAGCAGGGTTTCCTTGCCGATCAGCGTGGCGACGCCAGCGGACCAGCTGCAACCTGCAATCAAGCATCGGATAGTCATGGGTGCCTCCTTCGGCCGGCGGCCAAAAATGCCTGTCAATCTGTCGACCGTGGGGGCGGGAAGAAGGTTTTAGTGAAATGCTGGGCAACCGCTGCGACGGCGTAACGGCGGACACACATGCGCGGTCCGCGAAAGCGAACCGCTGAGTGCGCTGTGCGCCCCTGAATTCGCCCAAAGGATAGCTATACGAGAGGCTCTGCCAGCGCCTCGGCCCGGTCCCTGAGCTGCCGAACCTCGTACAGCCGCATCAGCATGTCCTGCTCCTGCAGCAGTGCGAAGAAGGTGCGGGCCCGCTCCGCCATCGCCACGCCTTCTTCGAGCAGGCGCAACGCGGCCAGGCGCTGGTCGAGGAAACCGAGCAGCTCGGCCTCCTCGCTCCAGCGGGCGATGCGCTGCCTCGCCTCGCGGGTCGGGCAGGCCAGGCCGGTGGCCAGCAGGGCGTCGAGCCACTGCCCCCAGTCTTCCAGCCAGTCCCTCAACGGATCGTTCATCGAACCTCACTGAACAGATGATGCCGGCCACGGGCGTCGAACAGCGCGACCGGTGAGAAAAGGGGCGCATCGCCCTCGACGACCCAGCGGCCGAACAGCAGCACGTCGTCGCCCTCCGCCGCCGCCAGGATACGGGCGGCGCGCGGGCACCCGGCGCCAGCGGCCATCACCAGGGGAAAGCGATAGCCGTCCTCGCTAGCCGCCTCGCCCAGCCAGCGCTGCCCCAGGCGCTCGAACACCGGTGCCTTGAGCAGGCGCGCGGACACCAGCCCCCAGGGCTGCGGATCGCTGCGGTAGAGCCAGGCCTGACGATGCTCGGCGATGCGCAGCAGGCGGGCAGCAGGCGCATCGACCAGTGCCGGCAGCGCCTCCTTCGGCCAGGGTTCGATCACCCGCAGGCGCGTTCCGGCACGGGCGGAGAGCCGTCCGTCCTCGCTGACCCAGCCCCGTTCCAGCAGGCACTCCATGCCCAGCAGCTTCACCGCCGGCTGGTCGGCGAGCATCGCCTGGGCCAGCGCGCCCTCGGCGCTCCAGTCGGGATGCAAGGCCTGTGAGCGGGACTCGGACAGGCTGTAGCAACGGCGATCCGTGGGAGAAACGAAATGCAGGCGGTATCCGCGGTAGCCGCCGGCGGTCTCCCAGCATTCGGCGGTCAGGCACAGCAGGCGCAGGTTCTCGCAGGCGGCGAACTTCTGCCGGTGCAGGCCGGCCAGCCGTGACAGCGGCTGCGGCAACGGCACCCGGGCCAGCGCATGGCGGTGGGCCAGCAGCTCCGCCAGTTGGCGGCGCACCTGCCGCACCTGGCTGGCGGCCATGCCCTGGCGCTCGTCGTCGAGCAGGCCCGCCAGGCGCGCCAGCAGGCGCCCCGGCAGCGGCAGGTCGGCCTGTAGCAACTCGGTGGCCAGGGCCTGCCCACGCGCGACGAACAGGCTCGAACCGCCGCTCATGCCGATCGCGGCCAGCTCCTCCAGCCAGCCATCGAGCGCCGCCAGTGCCTGCCGCTGGGCGTCGCTCAGCGCCTCGGCCTCCGGCTCGTCCGGCTCGACCAGCTGCAACACGACCAGCGCACGGTGGGCGCAGCGGCTTTCCCGGCAGGAGCACAGCGACGCCGGCAGGCCACCGGCGCGCGGGATCATCAGCGTGGCGACCTCGGGATCGGTCAGCGTCGCCGCCAACTGGCGGTCATCGATCACCCATTGCGCCTCGGCACCCTGGGCCCGCCAGCGCCGGGCCTTGGTGATGGAAGCCCGCCCCAGCAGCCTCTCGCGCTCGCCGGCGTCGTCGATCAGCCAGGGCTCGCCCGCCTCCGGCTCCAGCGCAAGCGGAGCCGTTTCGGCGCCAGCGGCCAGGCGCTCGCTCAGCCCGAGCAGCAGGCCCAGTTGATGGTGGCAGACACCGAAGGCGGGGCAGCTGCATCGCAGGTGTTCGAAACCGACACCGTCCAGCTGTTGCCGGTAGCCCTCCAGTTCGGCCTCGGCGCGCGCCTCCTCCAGCAACCAGCCGGTGGGGTCCTGATCCTCCAGCAGCTTGCGCGCCCGCCGGACCAGGCCGCGATTGGCCCAGCCCACCAGGGTCTCCTCGGTGAGGCCGCGCAGCCAGGCGTGCAGGCTCATGCCCCCTTCTCCGCCATGCAGTTGGCCACCCAGTCGGCCAGGTGCTCGGGCGTCATCGCCGCCACCGCCATGCCGCGCGCGACCAGTTCGCCCGCCATCGCCTGGTCGTAGGCCGGCTGCGCCTGCTCGTCCAGCGCGGCCAGGCCGAGCAGGCTGATCCCGGAATCGGCCAGGCGCGTCACGCAGCCGAGCATCCGGGCCGGGTCGGCCCCCTCGCAGAAGTCGCTGATCAGCACCAGCATGCAGCGGCTCGGCCGGGTCACCAGGGTTTCCGCGTGGGCGAGGGCCAGGCCGATGTCGGTACCGCCGCCCAGCTGCACCGCCAGCAGCGTGTCCACCGGGTCGTCGAGACGGTCGCCGACATCCACCACCTGGGTATCGAACAGCAGCATCCGCGTCTGCAGGCTGCGCAGGCGGCTGAAGATGCCGGCGACCACCGCGGCATGGATCACCGAGCTGCTCATCGACCCGCTCTGGTCGACCACCAGGATGATCTCCCAGGGCAGACGGCGCTGGCGCTGCGGGTTGTAGTAGAGGCGCTGCAACAGCAGCACCTGGTTTTCCAGGTCGTAGTGGCGCAGGTTGCGGCGCAGCGTCATCGACCAGTCCAGCACCGCGTGGCTGGGCCGGCCGCCCTGGGCATGGCGTATCCGCCGCCCTTCGATCCGGTTGCGCACGTTGCGCGCCAGCCGCTCGGCCAGGTCGTCGCAGACCTGCCGGATGATCTGTCTGACCTCGCCCATCAGGGCTTCCGGCAGCCAGTGGCGGAAGGTCAGCAGCGTCTGTACCAGTTCGATGTTCGGCGTGGCCCGGCGCAGCACCTCGGGATCGGTCAGCAACGCGGTCAGGCCGTAGCGCTCGATCGCCTGGCGCTGCAGGGTCTCCACCGTGCCCTGCGGGAACAGGCGACGCACACCCTCCAGCCAGCGTACCGCGGTCAGCCGGGAGCCTTCGCTGCCGGCGCCACGCTCGTGGTCCCGCGGCCCGTGGGTGCGCTGGGCGTATTCACGCTGGTACAGGTAGTCCAGCGCCGCATCGCGGGCGCCATCGACCCCGCTCAGCTCTCCACCGGTGGGCTCGCTGTCCCGCCCCAGCACCAGGCGCCAGCGCCGGCGCAGTTCGGCATCAGTCATCGCGCCCTCCGTCCCAGAGCAGGCGCGCCGCACCCAGGTCCGACCGCAGCTGCGCCGCGCGCTGCAGGTCGTCGCTCGACCAGTGCCGCGACGCTGCCGGCAGACGCGCAGCGACGCCCGGCATGACGTTGCCCGCCAGCTCGCTCAACTGGCGCGGCGACAGCTGGGTGAAGGCCAGGCGCAGACCCGGCAGGGCCTGGAGAAAGGTCTCCTCGCCCCAGGACAACAACATATCGCCCATACATGCCTGCAACCGCTCCTCCTGCAGCAGGCGGTGGCGGGCGACGCGCAGGAATCCGGCGACGAACCGCCCCGGTGCCTCGACGTCGACGAAGGCCTCACCTGCCGTCGCGCCCAGGGCATCGACCACGGCCTCCACATCCATCCGCCGCCCTTCCAGCAGCACGCCATGGATCAGCCCTCTCAGCAGTGCCGAAGGCTGCATCGTCAGCATCAATTGCAACGCCTCGAAGAAGGCCTCCGGCTCGCAACCCGGGGTGTCCAGGGTAACCAGGTTGAGCATGTCCACCAGGGCATCGGCCAGCTCGTCATGGTTTTCCTGGGACAACCCGCTCTGCCAGGGCAGGCACAGGCAGATGCGCTGGAAACACAGGGCGAGCAGCCCGTCGAGCGCTTCCAGCCCCTGCCCACCCAGCGCCGAGCGCGCGTGGCGGGCGGCGTCCAGGCGCAGCAGGCCCCGGCACAGTTCGAGCAGATCGCCCTCCCTTTCCAGCCAATGCTCGACCTGATGCAACAGGGCGCCGAGCAGGTCGTGCAGCCCCATCGCCAGGGCTTCGATCAGCAGGCTCGCCGGCTCCCTGCGCTGGCGCCGGGCCTGCTCCATGCGTTCGCGGCAGCAGGCGGTCGCCGCGTCCAGCAGGCGGCCGCCATAGTGGCTGCGCTCGGTCAGCACGGCCTCCGTTTCCGGCTGCCAGCGAACCGACCACACCTCGCGCACCCGCTGCAGGTCCTGCCCCTGGGCGAAGCGCGGGCCGGCGAGCAGGGTCGCGTAGGGCACCCCGAGGAATTCCAGGCGATGCAGCATATGCGACTGCTCGCGGTGCCTGGCGCTGCGGTAGATATCCAGCGCCCGCTCGAGCGGCGCGCCGGCGGAAGATGGCAGGCGCAGGCGACGGCAGTACTGGCGGAAGTCGGCCACCAGCGGCGGCACCGGCAAGCCCGCCGGCAGGCGGCCACTCTCGTTGCCGGCGAGAAAGCGCTCGATCTCGGCCAGCAGCGCCTGTTCGCTGCCGTCCCGGGCCTGCTTGAGCACGCTGCTGAGCAGCGCCTCGCGCAGTTCCAGCCGCCCTACCCCGTACCCGCGCAGAGCCGCCAGCCGCCTGGCCATGACCACCGCCTCCACCGCGTCCGGAAAGGCCGCGCCCAGACGCTGCTGGCGCAGGTGCTCGACCAGCTCCAGGGCCAGGCCGGCGTGCACCTCCTGATGCACCTCGCCGGAATTCTCCCGCCGCCGCGACAGCACCGACCAGACCCGCGCCTGGTACGCGCAATCCGGGATACCGGCGGCATAGTGGCGGGTCGCGTTGAGCCGTTGCAGCGAGTAGTTCACCAGGTGCACGCCGGCCGCATCCGCCGCCACTTCGGGAAACGCGCCGGGCGCCTCCAGCTGCGCCAGGATGCCCAGGCAATGGAACGCGCCGCACACGACCAGGCAGCGCTTGCCCTCCGCCCGCGCCCGGTTGATCGCCAGCGCCATGTGCGCTTCGCGCGCCAGGGTCAGGGCATCGATCCCGTCACCCTCCCGCAGGTAGTGGCCCAGGTGCAGCAGGCGGACGAAGAAGTCCTCCGCCTCCGGGTAGACGACGCCGCTCTCGAAATGGCGCTCCCACCAGGTGTCGAAATCCGCACAACCGCTGACCGCCAGCAGCGTGGCCATGGCATCGGCCCGGACCATCTGGCGATCGTCGTTGAGCGGCGGCTCCAGCTCGTCGTCCGCCTCGGCGTCCGGGTCCAGCAGCGCCTGGCGGGCCATGTAGGGCAGATCGATGAAGCGGGCCTCGATGCCCAGGCGGTTGGCCTCGCGCAGCGCGACCCACTCCGGCGACATGGCGGCCATCGGCACGAAGCAGCGCGCCTGGGCGGTCTGCCTGGCGGGCGACCGGGCATGGATGAACAGCGCCACCGGCGGCCGGGTCTGCTCGTCCAGCAGGTGGGGCAGCAGGTCGTTGGCCTCGCTGGGTCCCTCGATGAGCACCACGTCCGGGCGAACGGCCTCGATCAGCCGGCGCACCTGCCAGGCGCAATGCGGGCTGTGATGGCGGATCGGCGCCCAGATCAGCTCGGGATGGGCGGCATAGGCCGGGGGCAGCCGCGCGAAGTCCCAGGCCTCAGTCATCCTGGGCGTCGGCAAAGTCCTGCCACTCCGGGCTGCCGCTGCGCAGCCGCCGCACCACGCGCAGGTAGTCGCGGAAGCGCCGGGCATCCTGCTCGTCATCCTTGATCACCGTGCCCAGCATGAAGCGCGACAAGTCGCGCGGCCGCACCTCGGGCAGGCCGAAGTAGTGACACTGCACCGCCGCGCTGAAGGCCACCGCGATGGCCTCGGCCGTCGACAGCACCGTCGTCGGCGACTCGACCGCCGTGCCCTGCACGCTGCCGGCGCGCAGCTCCTGGAAGGCGGTCGCCAGCAGCTGCGCCACATCGCCGCTCAACCCGGTGGCGATGCCCTGCTCGCTCAGTTGGCGGTTGACCTCGCGCTGCAGCAGTTCCTTCTGCTCCTGCAGGCGCGCCAGCGGGCGCATGGTTTCGAAATTGAAGCGTCGCTTGAGCGCCGAGGACATATCGTTGACGCCGCGGTCCTTGAGGTTGGCGGTGGCGATCACGTTGAAGCCCGGCTGCGCCAGCAGGTAGGCGCCGTCGCTCTCCTTCATCTCCGGCACCTGCAGCAGGCGCTCGGAGAGGATGGGGATGAGGTTGTCCTGCACCTCGGTCGGGCAGCGGGTGATTTCCTCGAAACGCAGCAGGGCGCCACGGCTCATGGCCCGGTGCAGCGGCCCGGGCACCAGCGCCTCGGGGCCCGGCCCGGAACGCAGCAGGAGGGCGTAGTTCCAGCCGTAGCGGATGTTCTCCTCGACCACCCCGGCGCTGCCCTGCACGGCGAGGGTGCTGTCGCCGCAGATGGCCGCCGCCAGCAGCTCCGACAGCAGCGACTTGGCCGTACCGGGCTCGCCCACTAGCATCAGCCCGCGCTGGCCGATCAGGGTGACGATGGCGCGCTCGACCACATCGTCGTTGCCGAACACCTTGCGCAGCACCGGGGCACCGCCGATCTCGTCGCCACCGCTGCCGAGGATGAAGGTGCGCACCATGGCCGGCGACAGGCGCCAGCCGGGCGGACGCGGGCCGCCGTCGGCCTCGGCCAGGCGCTGCAGCTCGGCGGCGTGCGCCTGCTCGGCGGGCAGGCGCTGGACCGCGTCACTTTTCGGATCGTTCCCGCTCATTCGCCTCTCCTCGTGGTGGCATGCGGCGCGGCCATCAGGCCGACTCCAGTTGCAACAGCGTTTCAGCCTGGGCCAGCAAGGTGTTGAGCAAGGCGGGCGGCAGATCCTCCATGCGCTGGCGGACATAACCCTCCTCTTCCCGCCTGCTCACCGTGAAGGTCCCGACTTCCACTTCCTCGTCCGGATCGAAGAACACACTGATTCCGCTATGGTCGAGGCTCATCAGCCAGCGCTCGCCGTCCAGGGACCAGTAGTGCTCGTTGACCATCGCGCCATCGCCGGCCTCCCCCTTGATGTAGCCCCAGCGCTCCAGCAGGCTGCCCAGCTTGCCACGCGACAGGCACGCGCCCTTGGCGCGGGCGAGTTCGCTGGCCTGCAGCTCCTCGGCGGAAGGTCGAACCACCACGACCTCCCATTGGCCGATCGGCGAAACCAGGGCGTAGTCGGCGAAGTGCTGCGCCCAGGCCGCGCGCTCGGCCTCCTCCAGTTCCAGGGGATGGGCGATATGCACCCGCGCGCCGTCCGCCAAGGTGAAGTCCCGGTCCTGCAGGTCGATCAATGCGCCGGTATCGTCCGGCCGGAAACGCGCCAATGGCTGGCCATCCGCCGACTCAGCGGCCCACACCACGCCCTGGGCGATGCAGGCCATCAACGGATGCTCGGCGAACAGGCGGCGCCAGGTCTCGGCCGGCCAGGAGGTGCCGAGCTGCAAGGCACGGGTCAGGCGCCTGGCCTGCTGCTTGAGCACCGGCTTGAGGTTCTTGGTCAGCGCCTTGTACTGGTTCTCCGCCAGGCTGCGCTTGTCCGGGTCCTCGCCGGCCTTGGCCTTGGGCAGGCTCTTGCCGGCCTTGCCCTTCTCGTCCAGCACCGCCAGGCTCAGGTCGGGGCGGATGCGCACGGTGTAGACGGTCGGCCCCACATCCAGCTTCAGGCCGTCGCGCTGCAGGCCGAAATCGGGCACCAGTTGTTCGAGAAACTCCTCCAGGGTCATGTCCTGCTTCTGCGCCACCTCGGTGAGCGCCAGGCGGGCATTCTGCATGATCGAATCGGAGAACTTGCCGCTCTCCCACAGTTCGCGCGCCTGGGACACCCCATAGTTGCCAGGCAACCGGCACAGCAGGCGGATGGCGGCGCTGGCCTTCTGCTTGCGCACCTTCTTCCAGTCCTTGACGGCCTTGACCAGGGCATTGGCCGCGCGCTCGTCGCCGTAGGGCTCCAGCGGCAGCAGCAGCCAGTCCTGGGCGGTCGCGCCATCGGCGGCGATCCACTGCTCGACGCCGAGCAGCGCCAGGTCGCTGCGCCGCCCGGCCGGCAGGAACGCCAGGATCTGCCGGGCACGCCGCGGCAGCACTTCGCCGCCTTCGGCGAGGATGGCCAGCAGGAACTGCCCGAGCGGCTCGCCGAGGGGCGCCAGCAGGCTGGCAAAGGCGTCGTTCCAGCATTTGCCGACCGCCGAGGGGACCTTGGCGCCCTTCGCCTGGGCCTGCAGGCCCGCCAGGTCGACGCCGGCCCAGGGGTCGAGCCCCTGCAGCGGGTACCCGGCGCGCTCCAGCGCATCGAGGCTGACGCTGCGGCTGTACTCGTCGTGGGCCTTGTCGGCGATATGCCGCGCGATCGGCTCCGCCATGCCCGGGTCCGGGGACAGGGCCATGCCGATCAGCACCGGCTTGCGGGCCTTCGGCGCGGCGTCGAGCAGACCGCTGCGCAGCAACACCTGGGGAGCGCACCGGGCGACCAGGGATACCGCGGGCGCCCGCAGCGTCTTCGAGTTGCTGGCGAAGACCCGGCTCAAGGCATCGGCACAGGCTTCGAGGCACGCATCGTCGAACAGGGGCAGCAAGGTGATCTGCGCCTTCTCGTCGAGATCGGCGAATGCCGAGGGATGGACCAGCAGGGCGCGCCGCACGGCTTGCACGACCGCCGGACGGGCGCGCGAGCCGAGCGTCAGGAAGCGGCCGGCCATCGAGGGAAGCAGTTGCAACAGCGGCGTCTGGTGGCTCCCGAGTGCCACGACCACGCGCTTCAGGGAATCGTCATATTCCTCTTCGACGTATCGATGGAAAAGCTGCGGGGCCTCGTCGAACAGCGTCTCGACAAAAGCCATCAGCCCTTGGTGCTCGGTGTCGCTGCCCAAGCCATCATAGGCAAAGCATTTCTCTATTATTTTCAGGCGGTCGTCGGCATCACCTGCGGTACTCCAGAGCAACGTCCAGCGCTCGATGCGATCGCGCCCCCGCCAGAGGTCGCCCGCGTCCAGGCAGTCGATAAAGAGCGCGGGATAATCCCGGCTGACCTGGGTCAGCACCTCCCAGTTGCCTGGCTCCGGCACCCAGGCATCCCGGCCCCAGCCGTCCTCGTCGTCAGCATTCCTGAGGACAGTGGCCAGCTCGAGCAAACGCACCGCAGCCATGCCCGGCAACGAGGCATTGGGTGACTTCAGGTAGGAGCGGAGCCGGTCCACATCCGCAACCTTATCGAGCAGCCTGAAGCACGGCCGGGCCTGCGGATCGTTGGCGAGCACCCGCACGATGAGGTCGTGCAGAGCGGCCTCGTCGAGGTGATCCGCCAGCTTCTCCAGTACCTCGGCAAAATCCCGGCTATCCGACGGGATCTGGGCAATGACCTCGCCATACCATTCCAGGGCCTTCGGCGAGTTCAGGTCCGTGCTGAATCCCGCCCCCAGCTCGAACTTGCGCTGGTGGAACATCAATGCCGCCTCCGGGCAACGGGCGTGGAATTCGCCATTGCCCCACAGACCGGCCAGTACCTTTTTCGAGGTGCCCTCCAGGAGCTGCCTGAACCCATCCAGAGGCTCGGCGACCAGAACCGCCAGGTTGAGATCACCGAAGATTTCACTGACGGGGAAGTCCCTCGCCGAATCCGCGCCCAGAATCTCCCTCAGGCGTGGGCTCTCGACCAAGAGCTTCAGCAGCGGCAGGTGGAACTGGTGCCTGACGTTTCGGGCCACGCCATAAGGGAAATCGGAGTCATCGGGACTGCGTGAGATGCTTCCTGCATTGACCAGCAGCAGATCGATCCAGCGCTCCGGAGTCACCTCGTCGAGTTGGAGCTGTTCCCGGATGATCGTCATGAACATCCGAAGCCCGATCAGCCTTTCCACGACAAACAGAGGAAGCTCCTGCCACTCGACCAGTGCATCGCTCAGGCACGCGGGATCGGCTTGCGCCGCCAGCAGCCACTGGTGAACCGCCAACCAGTCGCCCTCGCCAGTGGCGATATCCCGGGCCCATGCCTTCATCAGCGTGCCCGCCACGCGTTCCCAGGCGCGCTGCCCGGCTCCGCTCGCGCTGGGCAGCCAGGTCCGGCCCAGGCTCCCGCTGCTGGCGAAGGGGCTGAACAGCAGGATGACGCGCTCCCAGCAGTCCAGCCACGCCTCGGCGGGCCGGTCGGCCAGTGCCCAGCCATAGAACGCCTTGACGCGGTCGCCGATGTAGAAGTTGGAGGCGCCGTGGTTGTGCAGATAGGCGTTCTGCGCCAGCACCCTGCGCCACTCGTCAGGCAGGTCCGCCTGCGCCCGCCAGTAGCGCTCCACGCCAGCGAAGTCGAGCCCCGCGCCGATGGAGTGTCGCTGGTAGGCGCTGGCCAGCCGCTGCAGAAAGTCCGCCTCGTCCTTGGCCTGCGCCAGATGATGGATAAAGTCGATGTCGTCCGTCATGAATCACCGTCCCGGGTAGATTTCGAAGTGCTGTTTCTCAGAGGCTCGCACCGGTCGCGGCCGGTCATCCGGCCCGCGTCTCATCGGTTCGCAGCGCGAAGGCATCAGGCCGACTCCAGCCGCAGCAGGGTCTCGGCCTGGGCCAGCAGCGTATTGAGCAGGGTCGGCGGCAGGTCCTTGAGCCGCTGCGGCACGTAGGGGCCGTCGTCGTCCTTGCGGCTGACCGTGAACGAGCCCACCTCCACCGGCTCCTCGGCCTCGAAGATGACGCTGAAGCCATCGTGATCGAGGCGGATCATCCAGCGCTGGTTGTCGAGATAGGCGTAGTGGTCATCGATCATGGCGCCGTCGCCGGTATGCCCCTTGGTGTAGCCCCAGCGATCCAGCAGGCCGCCGATCTGGGCGCGGGTCACGTTGACGCCCTTGGCCCGGTCGATCTGCTCGGCGCCCAGTTCCTGTTCGGTCGGCGGGCAGACGGCCGCCTCCCATTGGCCGATGGGCGAGGTCAGCTCGTAGTCGGCCATGTGCTGCGCCCAGGCTTCGCTCTCGGCGACATTCAGTTCCAGCGGATGGGCGATGTGCACCTGCGCATCGGCGGGCAGTTCCACCGGCACGTCGTCGAGGTCGATCAGGACGCCGGTGGCATCCGGGCGGAAACGGACCAGGGGTTGGCCGTCCGCGTCTTCCGCGGCCCACACCACGGCCTGGCCGATGCAGCTCATCAGCGGCTGCTCGACGAACAACCGGCGCCAGGTCTGCGCCGTCCAGCTGGTGCCCAGCTGGAAGTGACCGACCAGCCGCTTGCCCTGCTGCTTGAGCACGGGCTTGAGGTTCTTCGACAAGGCCTTGAACTGCGCCTCCGCCAGGTCACGCTTGGCCGGGTCCTCGCCGGCCTTGGCCTTGGGCAGACTCTTGCCGGCCTTGCCGTTTTCGGCCACCACCACCAGGCTCATGTCCGCCGCGATGCGCACGGTGTAAACGGTGCTGCCGACGTCCAGCCTGAGGCCGTCGCGCTGCATGCCGAAATCGGGCACCAACAGTTCGAGGAATTCGTCCAGGTCCATGTCCTGCTGCTGGGCGGCCTCGACCAGGATCTGCCGGGTGGTGTCCTTGAGCGCCTCGGCGAACTTGCCGTTCTCCCACAGCTCGCGCGCCTGGGAAGCGCCGTAGACGCCCGGAATCCGACAGAGCGTGCGCAGCCCCAGGGCGGCCTTGGCCTTGCGCTGTTTCTTCCAGCCCTTGATGGCCTTGACCAGGGCGTTGACCGCCCGCTCGTCCCCGTACAGCTCCAGCAGAGGCAGCAGCCAGTCGAACTCGGTCGAGTCCTCGCGCAGTATCCAGAACTCGACGGCGTGCAGCGCCAGGTCGCTGCACCGGCCGGCGGGCATCAGGCGCGTGATCTGCCGCACCCGGCGCGGCAGCCCGCCTTCGCCGGACTCGGCCAGCAGCGATAGCGCGTAACGCCCCAGCGCCTCGCCGAGCGCCTCGGTGAGTTGCGCAACCCGGTCGTCCCAGTACAGGTCGACGACGGGCGCGATGGTGGCGTCGCGCGCTATCGCCTGCAGGGCCGCCAGGTCCAGGTCGAGCCAGGGGTCCAGCCCCTGGAGCGGATATTGGGCCCGCTCCAGCGCATCCAGGCTCAGGTTGCGGCTGTAGTCGTCGTGGGCCTTGTCGTCCAGGTGGCGGGCGATCAGTCCAGCCATCCCGGAGGCGCGCGACAGCGCCATGCCGGTGAGGATGGTCTTGCGCGGCTTGGGCGATGTATCCAGCAGCGCGCAGCGCTCGATGAGCTCAGGGCTGCAGCGGGCGATGAGCGCGGCGGCCGGAACGCGGACCGGCCTGGAGCTGCTGCCCAGCAACTGGATCAGGGCATCCCGGCAGGCTTCGACACAGGCTTCGTCCATCAGCGGCAGTAGGCGCAGTTGCTCCTTCTGGTCGAGCGCGGAGAACGAGTCCGGGTAGGCGCTCAAGCTGCGGCGCACGGCCTTGAAGATGGCCTTGCCGGGCCGCTGGCTGGGCTTGATGAAGCGTGCGGCGACAGCGGCCGTCAGCGCCTGCAGGGGCGAGTCGATGGCCCCCAGCAAGGCCGCGATGTCGGACAGGTTGTAGGGGTGCTCCTTCGCGATGTACTGCTGGAACGCTTCGGGAGCCTCGGCGTACCGGGACTCCGCGAAGCGCACCGGCTCGTCGAAACCGCGCTGCGCGTAGTGCAGGCTGCCCAGCAGCAGCCCGGCCATCCGCTGCCGGTCATCCGGGCTGGCGGCCCGCCACAGGATGGCCCAGCGCTCGAAGCTGTCGGCGCCCGACCACAGGTCATGCACGAAAAGCGCGGAGATGAACAGATGCGGATACGCCTGGCTGGCACGTTCGAGCAACTGCCTGTTCTCGGGCTCAGCCTGCCACGCGTCACGGGCCTTGGGGTCGGCGCCGGGCTGGCGCAGCGTGACGGCCAGCTTCATCAGGCGCCTGACGGCAGCGTGGCGCAGGCTATCGTTGGCGGCGTCCAGGTAGGCATAGAGGCGGTCGGTATCCAGCGCGTGCGAAAGAATGTCCCAGTGGACCCAGGCGCGCTCATCGTTCGCCACGACGCTGGCGATGACCTCGTGGAACTGCTCTTCGGCCAGGTGATCCCTCAGCACCTCGCACAGACGCTCGAACAGACGATCCCCCGACGGAACCCGGCCGATGATCTGGCGATACCAGCCCACGGACTCCGGCGAAATCGGGAAGCAATAGATCTCGCCCTTTGCGGCGAAGCGCCGCTGCTCCAGGGCCAGCGACGCGGCGGGGAACTCGGTAACGAATCGCTCGGAGCTGCGCAACCCGCCCACCACCTGGCCCGGCAGCGAGTCGAGCCAGGCCACGAACGCCGGCAACGGTTCCGCCATCAGCACGGACAGGTCGAACATGCTGAACAGCGTGTTGCTGGCGGATTTCCTGTTGTGGTCCTCGCTGAGCAGGCCTTCGGCCAGACGCGGGCTGACGGCGAGCAGGCGCAGGGTCGGCAGGGTGAGGTTGTGGCAGAAGGCGTACATGTCCCCCCGCAGGTTCAGCCGGTAGGGCAGATCGTCGAGGCGTGACACGAAGCTGTACAGCCAGTCTATCCAGTGGTCCGGCCCTTGCTCGCCGAGCAGCAGTTGCTCGCGGACGATGGTCAGGTACAGGCGCAGGTTGAGCAGGATGTCCAGTTGGCTGGAGCTCAGTTTGGGAATTCCGGCCAGCACCCGCTGCAGCAAACCCGGATCGGCCTGGGCATCGAGCAGCCAGCGATGCAGGCCACCCCACTCGCCCTCGCCGGTGGCGAGCGCCCCGGCCCACGCCAGCATGGCGTCACGCATGACGCCTTCCCATTCGCGGGCCGGGATCTTGCCGTCCACATAGTGGGCCCTGGGCATCCAGTTCGAGGCCAGGTAGCAGTCCGAGGTGAAGGGCGCGAGCACCACCACCAGCCGCTCCCAGCACGCCAGCCAGGCCGGCAGCGGCAGATCGCCCAGCGCCCAGCCGTAGAAGGCGCTGGAAACGGCGCTGATCGAAAAGTACTGGGCCTGCCGCTGGCCTGGGATCATTTCCCGGGCGAGCCGCTGCCGCCATGCCTCGGGCAATGCCGCCTCACCGCGCCAGTAGCCTTCGATGCAGGCGTAGTCCAGGTCCTGGCCGACATCCCGCTCCCGATAGGCCTGCTTCAGGCGTTGCAGGAACTCATCATGGCCGTGGGCCTCGGCCAGATGGAGGATGACATCGAAATTGCTCGACACGGTGACGCTCCTTATCCGTCGATACGCACTGACGGTGTTCTTCGCGGGTTACAGGGCCAGGCTTTCTTCACGCCTGGCGGTCGGCTACAGATTCGTCGTTCGCATCGACCGGAGGAAGCGGCGAGTTGTCCAGTCGGGTGCCGGGGAAACTTGACGTAGCGTCAAGTCGTTCCGCTGGAAGCCCTGGAAAGGTTGACCAGCTCCTGTTGCAGCAGCAGCCGCAGCTCCTCCCGGTCGAACTGCCGGGCGAACAGGGGAACGGCGAAGGCGTAGCCGGTTTCCGTGCGCTTGAGGACGAAACCGAGCAGCAGCCGCGCCAGGGAGTGCTTGAGGGCGTCGACCTCGGCGTGGCGCCCGCTGGCGCGGATCAGCGCGACCAGGTTGGCCAGGCTGGTGCGGCCGTGGTAGGCGGTGTGGTAGACGACGATCCGGTCCAGGCGGCAGGCGTTCTCGTCGTGGCTAAGCCGAGCCCAGCCCGCCAGGGCGTCCTGCACCGCCTGGGAGGCCAGCGCCTTGGTCAGGTGCGCGCGCTCCACCACGGAGGCGCCGGGGCCCATGGCTTCCAGGCATTCCTGGCAGATGATCGCCACCAGGTTGGCGCGCTGGCCGCTGGCTTCCACCAGTTCGTCGACCAGCGTGCTGCTGGCGAAGCCGAGACGCAGGCGGGCCAAGGGGATGGTGGCCAGCTCCCGGCAGGCATCGGCCTCCAGGCCGCCGATGGTGATGACCTCACCGAAGTTGCGCAGTGGCGACTGGTAGTCGAGCACCGCCGTGGCGTAGAGGTCCCAGAACCCCGCCAGCATGAACCAGCAGCGCCCCTCCTCGCTCAGCGCGCGCAGGGTGGAGAGCTGCGGGTAGCCGTGGCCGGACTCGTCGCGAAAGAACAGGTCAGCCTCGTCGATCAGCAGGAAGACGCGCTTGCCCTCGTGGCTCGCCACCACGTGCTCGATGATCCGCTCCAGCGGGGTTTCCGCCGGCAGGCCGAACTGCAGGGCCAGGCGCGGCGCCAGCCGGTGGTCGCGCAGGGAGATGTAGTGGCAGACCATCAGCGGATGGTTCTGCAGGCGCCGCTGCACCGCCTTCAGCAGGCTGCTCTTGCCCAGCTGGCGCCCGCCCACCACCAGGTAGTTGGAGGGCTCCCGGTTGAGCACGCGGGCCAGCAGGTGGGCGCGGCCGAAGAAGGAGTCCGCGCGCACCACACCACCGCGCGTCTGGTAGGGGGAGATGCGGGTCAGGCGCAGCTGGGCGGCGAGCAGACGCAGGAGCACTTCGCCGGGCTTGCGCCCCAGCAGCCATTCCGTCTGGCTCGGGCTGTCCAGCGCGACGAACAGGTTGGCGTGGTCGGCACAGAACGTCTCCAGTTCCTCCTGCCCTTCGGCGGTCGGCACCAGCATCACGTCCAGCCCGGTCTGCACCGCGCGCAGGTGGTGGACGATCTGCTCGGCGGCCATGCCGGCGGCCGGCAGGTACACCAGGCAGCGGTCCAGGGCGAACGGCAGGTCGGCGGTGAAGCGCCACTCGAACACCTGCCCGGGCAGCGACCAGCCCGGACTCGGCTGGGAATTCGCGCCGAGCTTGAGCGCCAGCTGCGCCACCCGCGCCTCGCCGTCGTCCGCGGCGCAGGCCAGCGCCTGCTGCCAGCTGGAAGGCGTGACACCCGCGGCCTGCAGGGTGGTGGCGCGGCGCCCGAGCATACCCAGCAGCCGGTCGAGCTTGGCCAGGCGCTCCAGCGGCGTGCTCAGCAGGGCCTTCGGGCGCATCTGCACCGGCCCCAGCAGCGGGTGGCGGAACAGCAGCAGCAGGCCGGCGATGACGAACAGCAGGAAGCAGATGATCACCAGCCACTTCAGGTCCAGGACCAACGGGCTCTCGCCGCCACTGCGCTGGCAGCTGATGGGCAGGTAGCGGGTCGAGATCGGCGGCACACCGGGCCGGCAGACCCAGCTGTCGTCGCTGCGGGAGAAATCGAGGATCACCTGCTTGCCGGCCAGGCCGCCCAGTTCGTCGCGGTCGGCGATGTCGGCCGCCAGGCGGTACGGCTGCGGCGAGCTGATGCTGACCAGCGGGTCGTCGATCGGCGGCCGGTAGGTCTCGATGTCCTTGGGCCAGCCGTCTTCGATGGCGCGGGCCTCGGCCATCACCGTGCGCCACACCAGCAGCTCGTTCCAGACCCGGCTGAGGTTGGCGGTGCCGAGCGCGTAGTCGCGGGTGAGCGGGTTGTACTGCGGCGTGAGCAGGGCGCTGGCGACGAACAGGGTGGCCAGGGCGATGATCACTCGCCGGCGCGGCGTGGCCTCGGCCAGCCGCTCGATCAGGTAGCGCAGCATGTCGCCAGCACCTTCAGGCCGGTGGCGCGGATGATCTCGCTGCGCCAATGCAGGCGGGCCGAGTCGCCCTGGCCGCGTACCGTGATCAGGTTGTTCCAGAACAGGCGGCGCAGCTCTCCGTCGGCCAGGTAGGGGCTGGCCCGGCCGAGGTCCAGCGCGGTCAGGCGTTCGCGCAGGCGCTCACGCGCAGAGGGGTCTTCGGCCAGCGGCAGGAAGGCCTGCCACAGGCGGGCGCTGTCGCCCAGGTGGTCCTGCAGCGCCCGCTGCGAGGCGGCGTTCAGGCCGGCGTGTTCCACCAGCCACTGCAGCCCCTCCTCGGCCAGCGCCGGGTGGCCGCCGCAGCTTTCCAGCAGCTCCGCCAGCATCGCCTGGTCGAAGCGCCGGCCCGGCCAGCGCTTGGCGGCGAGCGAGGCCAGTTCGGACAGGTCGAGTTCGGGCCAGTAGCGGACCTGGGCGATGTTGAGCAGCGACAGGTCGCCGCTGCGGTATTTCAGGTCGGCCAGCGCCTCGCCGCCACACAGCAGCAGGTGCAGGCGACCGCTGTGCATCTCGCTGAGGCTGCGCAGGATGCCGGCCAGCGTTTCGCGCAGCGCCGGCGTACCCTGCTCGAAGCGGCTCACCAGGCAGAAGATGCGCTCGCCGGCCAGCAGGCGCTGCTCCAGCGCGGATTCGAATTCGTAGTCGGACGTAACGTTGCCGAAGCCGCACTGGCGGCCGATGGCGGCGAAGTAGTCCGAGACCAGGGTGCTGGTGCTGTAGGGCGGCTGGATATGCAGGACACAGGCGTCGCCGTACAGGCCGCGGGCCCGCGCCAGTAGCTCCTGGCGGAACGGCGGCTGGCCCCAGTGTGCCTGGGACAGCAGCAGGCCGATGGGATAGGGGGTCAGGCGCCCCAGCTGCTCGAACACGGACTCGATGAAGGCGGCGAACGGCGTCTCGCCGGTGCCGTCCGCCTGCAGCGGGAACTCGCGCTCGAAGCCGGCGGCGCTGAACAGCCGGTTGGTCTCCTGCTCGGTCAGGCGCAGGTAGCGCGCGCACGCCGCCAGCTTGTCGCGCGAGCGCGGGTTGGGCAGCGAGAGGCCGTTGCGCCAGTTGTTCACCGCCTCGCGGCTGAGGCCGATCTCGGCGGCCACGCCGGAGGCGCTGGCGCGAATCCTGCGCATGTACAGGGTCAGCAACGTGGAAAAGACTTCTGCTTCCATTCCTAGCCCCTGCTGAGGTTCCCGATCCGGGCCAGCGGCCGCGGTCAGCTGCGCTTCAGGTAGAAGATGCGGCCGCTGTTCTGGTCCTTCCAGGCGATCTCGCGCATGCCCGGCGACACGATCTCCAGCACCCAGGGCATGGTCTTGTGCACCGTGATGGTTCTGCCCGAGCAGGTGTAGGGACTCTGCGCCGACATGAACGGCAGGCTCACGTCCAGGTTGTCCCTGGAGAAGCTGAACGCGGAGGGCATGTCCTCCTTGACCCGGGGAGCGCCGAGGCGCTCGCTGGTGTGGGTGACGCTCCAGGTACCGACCAGGTCCACCGAGCAGGCGGCCTGGGCCGCCGGGACCACGAACAACAGGGCGCTCGCCGCGCAGATCAACGCTTTCATTCCATTTCCCTCGACTACGCGGGCCGCGAGTGTATCAGCAGCGCCGCCTTGGTTTGCAATGGCCCGACATCATGGCGGCAAAAAGCCACATCCGACAGCCGGACCGACAGGTTTTCCTTCTATCTATTCCGCGTGCCCGCCGGCGAACTCGGCGTTGGCGCGAACCGCGTAGATCAGCGGCAGCACGATCGCCAGCAGCAGGCCGATGCCGACCCACAGCCACACGCCCTTGAAGAACACCAGGGCCACCACCGTGAAGATCACCGCGTGCAGCAGTCCCTTGCCGATGGCCCAGAGCACCATCATCCCCTTCATCAGCTGGATCGGGTTGGTGCCGGACTCGCGCGCCGCCTTCGCCAGGCTGACGATGCCCTCCACCGCCTCGCGGGCCTGCGCCTCGTTCTTGCGCGCCTCCGCGATCAGCTTGCGCAGGGGCACCGGGCGGCGCACCCGAACCTCGGTGCAGCCACCCTCCTCGTCCACCTCGCCCACTTCCTGCTCGACGATGGCCCGCAGCTCGGGCTTGTGCCGGTAGAGGTCGTCCGGGTTGACCAGGGCGCCGGCGAGGAAGTGGTGGCGCTCGGTCTCGCCGACCTGGTCATGGAAGACCTCGATGACCGCCGCCTGCAGGCCGTGCTCGAACAGGCTGAGCAGCAGCTCCAGCGGCAGCGACGAGGTGGTGGAGCTGTCGAACGCCAGCCGGATGAATTCCGGTTGCGCCCTGAATTCGTGGTTGAACCAGTCCTCGTGCCAGTGGCTGGTCAGGTCCACGCCCAGCTGCTCCTGCCAGACCTGGCTCTTGGCATCGTCGCCACGCATCAGGTTGACGATGGCCAGCACGCAGCTTTCGTGCTGCGCCTTGTCCTCGAAGAACAGCATCAGGACATTCGAGTTCTGCGACATCTGGTTTGCCTCCGCAGGGATGCGTTCACGATCCCGTGAGCAAGGAAATAGGCAACCGCCGTAGGAGCGGCCTTGGCCGCGAAGCCTTTGCCGTTGACCCGGTTCGCGGCCAAGGCCGCTCCTACGGCAGGTGTTCTCAGGCAACGCCGAGGCTGTCGGCGATCACCGCCAGGGCGAGCTGCTCCGTCCGGCTGATCCGGCTGCCGAAGCCGAAGAAGCCGCCCGAGGCGCTGGCCACGTCCCGCGCCATGGCGAGCACTGCCTCGCCGAAGCGGCGACCGGCTTCCGGAGATATCCGCGCATCGACCAGAGCGCGCACCTGGCGCAGTTCGGTGGCGAATTCCGGCGGCTGCTCCAGCACCTGCGTCACCATCGGCGCCACGTCGTTGACCACGTTGGTCACGATGCGGGTCAGCAGCGGATCGGCGTACTTGTCGGCCTCGACCAGCTGGTTGCCGAAGGCGGCGATTTCCTTGCGGTCCACCTTGCCGTCGGAGGCGGCGACCAGGAAGAACACCAGGAACGGCACCCGGCGCAGCAGCTGGAACTCGTCCGGGTCGAACTGGCTGTTCTCCTCGCCCTGGTGCTGGGCGCTTTCGCCGGCCTGGTCGACGTAGACGTCGCGCCACAGCGCGCCGCCCTGCTCGTGGCTGTTCAGCCCGTCGATCAGGGCCTGGGTGAAGGCGTCCACCTCCTCCATCGAGAGGCCGTGCCACTGGCTGACCTTCAGGCGGTGCACGGCGAACCCGGAGGCGTGGGCGGCGTTGCGGTACGGCAGCAGGTACTGCAGCTGGCGCTGGCCGCCGTCGGCGAAACGGATATCCAGGCTGAGGCAGTCGGTCTTGCCGGTGGGCAGCGTGACCAGGGCGTCCTTGATGAACACCGCGCCGCGCTCGTCCGGCTGCAGCGCGTTGATCCGCCGCTCGCCGGTGGCCACGGCCTGGATGGAACCCATCGCCAGGCGCTGCATGCTGCGCGAGTCGTCGGCCTTCAGGTAGCCGAGGATCGGCACCAGCACCTCGCCATCCGACACGCTCCAGAGCGCATGCCCCAGGAAATACCCCGCCATCTCGGCGACCCGCTGTGTGGCTTCCATATCCCTTCTCCTCGTTGGCTGGATATGGGGCGGATTATTCCAGCGGACCGGCCGCCGATCAGTTCCGGACTTGTCAGGCGCGGGGCCGCTGCGGTTGACATCCTGTCAAGTCACCAACATGAGCCGAATTCATGCAAACCCCGCAGCGCCCGGAATTCCACGCGGCTTTGCTATCATCTGGCACTTTTCCGCACGCTTCCCCCAGGTAGTCCCCATGTCCGACCGCAGCGCCCGCCTCCAGGCTCTTTCGCAAGCCCTGAAAGAACGCATCCTGATCCTCGACGGCGGCATGGGCACCATGATCCAGAGCTACAAGCTGGAGGAGGCCGACTACCGCGGCGAGCGCTTCGCCGACTGGCCGCAGGACGTCAAGGGCAACAACGACCTGCTGATCCTCAGCCGCCCGGACGTGATCGGCGCGATCGAGAAGGCCTACCTGGATGCCGGCGCGGACATCCTGGAAACCAACACCTTCAACGCCACCCAGGTGTCCCAGGCCGACTACGGCATGGAAAGCCTGGTGTACGAACTGAACGTCGAGGGCGCGCGCCTGGCGCGCCAGGTGGCCGATGCCAAGACCCTGGAGACCCCGGACCGGCCGCGCTTCGTCGCCGGCGTGCTCGGCCCGACCAGCCGCACCTGCTCGATATCCCCGGACGTCAACGACCCCGGCTACCGCAACGTCACCTTCGACGAGTTGGTGGAGAACTACACCGAGGCGACCAAGGGCCTGATCGAGGGCGGCGCCGACCTGATCCTGATCGAGACCATCTTCGACACGCTCAACGCCAAGGCGGCGATCTTCGCCGTGCAGGGGGTGTTCGAGGAGATCGGCATCGAGCTGCCGATCATGATCTCCGGCACCATCACCGACGCCTCCGGCCGTACCCTGTCCGGGCAGACCACCGAGGCCTTCTGGAACTCGGTAGCCCACGCCAAGCCGATCTCCGTGGGTCTCAACTGCGCCCTTGGCGCCGCCGACCTGCGCCCGTACCTGGCCGAACTCGCGGCCAAGGCCGGCACCCATGTGTCCGCCCACCCCAACGCCGGCCTGCCCAACGCCTTCGGCGAATACGACGAGCAGCCCCACGAGACGGCGGCAGTCATCGAGGAATTCGCCCAAAGCGGTTTCCTCAACATCATCGGTGGTTGCTGCGGCACCACTCCGGCGCATATCCAGGCCATCGCCGAGGCCGTGGCCAAGTACCCGCCGCGCGCCATCCCGGAGATTCCCAAGGCCTGCCGCCTGTCCGGCCTGGAGCCGTTCACCATCGACCGCAGCTCGCTGTTCGTGAACGTCGGCGAGCGTACCAACATCACCGGCAGCGCCAGGTTCGCCCGGCTGATCCGCGAGGAGAACTACACCGAGGCCCTGGAAGTCGCCCTGCAGCAGGTGGAAGCCGGCGCCCAGGTGATCGACATCAACATGGACGAGGGCATGCTCGACTCCAAGGCGGCGATGGTCAGGTTCCTCAACCTGATCGCCGGCGAGCCGGACATCTCCCGCGTGCCGATCATGATCGACTCCTCCAAGTGGGAGGTGATCGAGGCCGGCCTCAAGTGCATCCAGGGCAAGGGCATCGTCAACTCGATCTCCATGAAGGAAGGCGTCGAGCAGTTCAAGCACCACGCCCGCCTGTGCAAGCGCTACGGCGCCGCCGTGGTGGTGATGGCCTTCGACGAGGTCGGCCAGGCCGACACCCAGGCGCGCAAGGAAGAAATCTGCCAGCGCAGCTACGACATCCTGGTCAACGAGGTGGGCTTCCCGCCGGAAGACATCATCTTCGACGCCAACATCTTCGCCGTCGCCACCGGCATCGAAGAACACAACAACTACGCGGTCGACTTCATCAACGCCTGCGCCTACATCCGTGACCACCTGCCCTACGCATTGAGTTCCGGCGGCGTGTCCAACGTGTCCTTCTCGTTCCGCGGCAACAACCCGGTGCGCGAGGCGATCCACTCGGTATTCCTCTATTACGCGATCCAGAACGGCCTCTCCATGGGCATCGTCAACGCCGGCCAGCTGGAGATCTACGACGAGATCCCGAAGGAGCTGCGCGACCGGGTCGAGGACGTCATCCTCAACCGCACGCCGGAAGGCACCGAGGCGCTGCTGGCCATCGCCGACAAGTACAGGGGCGACGGCGCCGCCAAGGAAGTGGAAGACGAGGCCTGGCGCGCCCTGCCGGTGGACAAGCGCCTGGAACACGCCCTGGTCAAGGGCATCACCGCCTTCATCGTCGAGGACACCGAGGAATGCCGCCAGCAGTGCGCGCGCCCCATCGAGGTCATCGAGGGTCCGCTGATGAGCGGCATGAACGTGGTCGGCGACCTGTTCGGCTCAGGCAAGATGTTCCTGCCCCAGGTGGTCAAATCCGCCCGGGTGATGAAGCAGGCCGTGGCCCACCTGATCCCCTTCATCGAGGCCGAGAAAGGCGACAAGCCCGAGGCCAAGGGCAAGATCCTCATGGCCACCGTCAAGGGTGACGTGCACGACATCGGCAAGAACATCGTCGGCGTGGTGCTCGGCTGCAACGGCTACGACATCGTCGACCTCGGCGTGATGGTGCCGGCGGAGAAGATCCTGCAGACGGCGATTGCCGAGAAGTGCGACATCATCGGCCTGTCCGGGCTGATCACCCCGTCGCTCGACGAGATGGTCCACGTCGCCCGCGAGATGCAGCGCCAGGGCTTCACCCTGCCGCTGATGATCGGCGGCGCCACCACCTCCAAGGCCCACACGGCGGTGAAGATCGAGCCCAAGTACCAGAACGACGCGGTCATCTACGTCACCGACGCCTCGCGCGCCGTGGGCGTGGCCACCCAGCTGCTGTCGAAGGAACTGAAGGCCGGATTCGTCGAGAAGACCCGAGAAGAGTACGTGGTGGTGCGCGAGCGCACCTCGGCCCGCGCCTCGCGCACCGAGCGCCTGGCCTACGACAAGGCCATCGCCAACAAGCCGCAGTTCGACTGGAGCGCCTACCAGGCCGTGCCGCCGACCTTCACCGGGGTCAGGGTGCTGGACGACATCGACCTCAGGGTGCTGGCCGAATACATCGACTGGACACCGTTCTTCATCTCCTGGGACCTGGCCGGCAAGTACCCGCGCATCCTCACCGACGAAGTGGTCGGCGAGGCCGCCACCGTGCTGTTCGCCGATGCGCAGGCCCTGCTGAACAAGCTGATCGACGAGAAGCTGATCAGCGCCCGCGCGATCTTCGGTTTCTGGCCGGCCAACCAGATCGACCACGACGACATCGAGGTCTACGGCGAAGACGGCCAGCCCCTGGCCACCCTGCACCACCTGCGCCAGCAGACCATCAAGCCCGACGGCAAGCCGAACCTGTCCCTGGCCGACTTCGTCGCGCCGAAGGACAGCGGCGTGACCGACTACATCGGCGGCTTCATCACCACCGCCGGCATCGGCGCCGAGGAAGTGGCCAAGGCCTACCAGGACGCCGGCGACGACTACAACTCGATCATGGTCAAGGCGCTGGCCGATCGCCTCGCCGAAGCCTGCGCCGAGTGGCTGCACGAACAGGTGCGCAAGCAGTACTGGGGCTACCAGCCGGACGAGCATCTGAGCAACGAGGAACTGATCAAGGAAGCCTACAAGGGCATCCGCCCGGCGCCCGGCTACCCGGCCTGCCCGGACCACACCGAGAAGAAGACCCTGTTCGCCCTGCTCGACCCCGAGGCCGAGTTCGACAAGGCCGGCCGCAGCGGCGTGTTCCTCACCGAGCACTACGCCATGTTTCCCGCCGCCGCCGTGTCCGGCTGGTACTTCGCCCACCCCGAGGCGCAGTACTTCGCGGTCGGCAAGGTCGACCAGGACCAGGTGGAAAGCTACACCGCCCGCAAACGCCAGGACCTGGCCGTGACCGAGCGCTGGCTGGCGCCGAACCTGGGTTACGACAGCTGAGCAGGAGGACAGGGAAGTCATGCCGCAAGATACGGATCGCCTGCTTACCACAACACTGCCGATAACCGGCGAAGTGCCCACGCAACGGATCGGCATCATCGGCAGTGGCTTCTGCGGTACCGCCCTCGCCATCCACCTTCTGCAGAAGGCTGATCGCCCTTTGCATGTGCGGCTGCTCAATCGTACCGGGCAACTGGCCCGTGGCCTGGCCTACGGCACCCGCTCGGCCAGCCATGTCCTGAATGTCCCGGCCGAACGCATGAGCCTGTTCACCGACAAGCCGGGCGACTTCCTCGACTTCGCCCGCCACGAACTACCCGAGGCAAAGCCGGGCGACTTTCTGCCGCGTCGTCTCTACGGCGACTACCTGCAACGGCGCCTCGACCAGGCGATCGCCAACCGCGCGCCCACCGTCACCTTCGAGTGCGAGCAGGCGCATGTGGTCGACCTGGTACGAGAAGACGACCGATACCTGCTCCGCCTCGACGACGGCCGCAGCATCACGAGCGACAAGGTGGTGATCGCCACCGGCAATTTCACGCCAGCCACTCCTGGCGCCCTGCGTGAACTGATCGGCGATCCCCGCTATATCGCCGATCCCTGGTGTCACGCCGCCCTGGATGGCATCGCGACGGATGCCCGCGTGCTTCTGCTGGGCACCGGCCTGACCATGTACGACATGGCCCTGGCGCTGCAGGACCGTGGCCACCAGGGCCCGATGCTGGCCATGTCCCGCAGGGCGTTGCTGCCTCACGGCCATCGCGACAATGCCGAGCACCCTCGCCTACCCCAGCTTCCCGCCAACCTGAAGGCGAAGGGCAGCGCCCGCCAGTTGCTGTCGCGGGTAAGAACCTTCGTGCGCAACGCCGAGGCCGATGGCTTCGACTGGCGTGACGCGATAGCGGCTCTGCGTCCCGTCACTCCAGCGCTGTGGCAGATGCTGGACGCACGCGAGCAACGGCGCTTCCTCTGCCACCTGCAGGCCTACTGGGACATCCATCGCCACCGGGCCGCCCCCTTCATAGCCGGCCGTGTGGAGCGACTGCTGCAGGGGCAGCTTCGTGTGCAGCCGGCACGACTCGTGGCGGTGGATGGGGCGGCGGACTGCCTGAACCTGCAGGTGCGGCCTCGAGGCAGCAGCAGCCCCAGGCCGCTGGTGGTCGATCACATCATCAACTGCACCGGTCCCTGCAACGATCTCCGCAACCTCGACGAACCGATGCTCAATGCCCTGCAGGCCCGCGGCGAGGTGGTCCAGGATGACAATCGCATCGGCCTGAACGTCGACGATGACTACCACCTGCTGAACACCGAGGGCCATCCGCAATCCGGGCTCTACCTGCTCAGCCCGATGCTGCGCGCCCGCTACTGGGAGAGCACCGCCGTCCCGGAGCTGCGCCAGCATGCCGAGCGCCTGGCGCTGCAACTGCTCCGATGACGAGGAACTGATGTGGACATCAAGGCCAGACTGATTCGCCTCAAGCCCGACACCGGCGCTCTGGTCGCCGGCTGGCAGGAACGTATCCTCCAGCTCAAGGAACAGGCCATCGAGTCCATCCGCAACGAGGGCATCGAGGTCGAGTCCTGGTTCCAGGTGCAGATCGCCGGCGAGCACTACCTGCTCGCCTACATCCGCAGCCAGGACATCGAACGGGCCCAGGCCATCGGCGCCCAGTCCAGCCTGGAGGTGGACGCCGTGCACCGGCAGTTCAAGCGCGACACCTGGGACCGCGAAGGCATGATCGACTGCGAGCTGCTGGTGGACCTGCAGGCATGATCGGCACGAGCCGCCCCGGCGCCGAATGACGCCCCTCGAACTCCTCGCCTCCGCCCTGGGCGTCACCGCCGTCTGGCTGACGGTGCGCCAGAACAGCCTGTGCTGGCCCATCGGCCTGCTCATGGTGCTGCTCTACGCCTGGTTCTTCTTCGATGCCCGCCTCTACTCGCTGGTGCTGCTGCACGGCGTGTTCGCCGCCATGCAACTGTACGGCTGGTGGCAATGGCGCCAGGGCGTGGACGAGAGCGGCCGGCGCCCGATCAGCAACGCCAGCCGAGGCGAAGCGCTGATCGGGCTGGGCGCGGCTGTGCTGATCGGCCTGCTGCTGGGGCTGGTCATGGATCGCTTCACCGAGGCCGTCCACCCTTGGCCGGACGCATTCCTGACCGCCTTCAGCCTGCTGGCCCAGCTGTGGATGGCGCTCAAGCGCTGGCAATGCTGGCTGCTGTGGATCGTGGTCGACGTGCTCTACGTCGGCTTCTTCGCCCTCCAGGACTACTGGCTGACCGCCGGACTGTACGGCGTGTTCACCGCCCTGGCCGTGCTCGGCCTGCGCGAATGGCGGGCCGCCCGGTGAAGGTGGTGGTGCTGACCGGCCCCGAGTCCAGCGGCAAGAGCTTTCTCGCACAGCGCCTGCAACAGCGCTTTGGCGGCCTGGTGGTCGGCGAGTACGTGCGCCACTTCATCGAACGCGAGCGACGCGACACCTGCCTCGCGGACATCCCCGCCATCGCCCGCGGCCAGCTGGACTGGGAAGACGCCGCCCGCGCCCGCGAGCCGGCGCTTCTGATCCTTGACACCCACCTGCTGAGCAACATCCTGTGGAGCCGGACCCTGTTCGGCGACTGCCCGGCCTGGCTGGAACCGGAGCTGCTGGCCCGCCGCTACGACCTGCACCTGCTGCTGTCGCCGCTGGGCGTCGAGTGGCAGAGCGACGGCCAGCGCTGCCAGCCCGACCTGGCCGACCGCCTGCGCTTCCACCGGCACTGCGGCGACTGGCTGCGCCAATACGGCCAGGCCTGCGTCGATGTCGGCGGCGACTGGGCGCAGCGCGAGCGCCAGGTTCTCGAACAGGTCGCACGACTGATCGACTGAAACAGCGGGAACCTGCCCTACACTGCGGGTTATCGAACACCTTGCCCACCAGACGCCGCAGGAAGCCCATGTCGCCCATCACCTACATCCGCCGCCACCCCTCCGCCGGCCTGCTGTTCGTCCAGCTGCTCGGCGTGCTGCTGTATCCCTGGATGGAAGACACCCAGATCGGCCGGGCGCTGTTCGGCGCGTTCGGCGTGCTGGTCCTGGGCATGGCGCTGCACGTGGTCAAGCGCAGCCCGGCGCAGGCCTGGGTCGCCGGGGTGCTGGCCGTGCTGGTGGTGGGCCTGACCCTGCTCGACGTGGTCACGGCCAGCCTGCTGCTGGAGGCGCTGATCTCGGTGCTGGAGGCGGCCTTCTACTTCTACGCCACGGCCAGCCTGATCGCCTACATGAGCGCCGACCTACACGCCAGCACCGACGAGCTGTACGCCGTCGGCGCCACCTTCACCCTGCTCGCCTGGGCCTTCGCCCACCTCTACACCTTCTGCCAGCTGCTGGTGCCCGGCAGCTTCGGCGCAGCCATCGAGCCCGAGGCGGCGCGCACCTGGATGGAGCTGCTGTACCTCAGCTTCACCACCCTCTCCGGCGTCGGCCTGAGCGACATCACGCCGCTCACCCCGGTGGCCCGCTCGCTGGTAATGATCGAACAGTTCGCCGGTGTCATGTACCTCGCCCTGGTGGTGTCGCGGCTGATCGCCATGACCGTGGCCAAGCGCTGAAAAAACTCGAACTCCGCCAGGAGCGCGCCGCTCCAAAAACCAGGGAGCCAGTCCGGCTCATGCGATGGAGCGACACTATGTACAAGCGCACTCTGGCAGCACTGGGCGTGGTCACCGTGATCACCGGCTGTTCCACCGTGGAAAACCCGGCCGACTACGTGACCTACCGCGACGAACCACTGGTCCAGGACATCCGCGACGGCATGACCAAGGAGCAGGTCCGCACCCTCGGCGGCCCGCCCTCCTCGGAAGTGGAGAACACCGTCACGCCCGGCACCTGCAACAACTACGTCCTCAACGTGGACGGCAAGGAACAGCCCTACTACGTGACCTTCGACGTCAACAACCGGGTCGAGGGCAAGGGCTTCATGACCTGCGAGCAGCACCAGAAGAACAAGCGGCGCATCTGACCCACGGCAGGGTGCGCTGCGCGCACCACCGCCCCTGCGCACCGCCCAAGTGCCTCCGGTTCAGTGTTACCCACCTTGTGGGAGCGGATTTATCCGCGAATTTCGCAGCCAGTCGGATGCCGACCAGCCGCACCCACAAAAGCAGGGTTGCTCTACCAACACGTAACGGGGACATAGCCAAACGAAAAGCCCTGGCTCAGGCCAGGGCTTTTCGTAGGCATACTGGAACCGGACTACCTCAGCCCTTGTTCAACGCCTCGGCCGCGGCCAGCACCTCATCCACATGCCCCGGCACCTTCACGCCACGCCATTCGCGGCGCAGCACACCGTCGGCGTCGATCAGGAAGGTGCTGCGGTCGATGCCCATGTATTCCTTGCCGTACAGCTTCTTCAGCTTGATCACGTCGAACAGCTGGCAGAGCGCCTCGTCCTTGTCGCTGATCAGCTCGAAGGGGAACTCCTGCTTGCACTTGAAGTTCTCGTGGGACTTGATGCCGTCGCGCGACACGCCGAAGACCACGGTATTGGCCGCCTGGAACTGCGGATAGCGGTCACGGAAGCCCTGCCCCTCGGTGGTGCAGCCCGGGGTGCTGTCCTTGGGATAGAAATAGATCACTACCTGGCGGCCCTTGAGCGCGGCCAGGGAAACCTGCTGGCCGCCGGTGGCGGCGGCGTTGAAGTCGGCGACCGGCTGGTCGAGGGAAACGGCCATGTTTCGGCTCCTTTTATTAAGGATTCTGCGGGCGCCAGGGCTCGATCAGCGCATCCAGGTTCAGGGCGTCGGCGAAGTCGAGGAACTGGTCGCGCAGCCAGCTGATCTGGGTGCCCGGCGGCAGGGTCACGGTCAGGGTGGCGTTGAGCAGCGTGCCGCCGGTCTGCGGCGCCTGGTAGGTGTCGCAGGTGATGTTCTCCAGCTCCACGCGGTGGTCGCTGAAGAACTGGCACAGCTCGTTGAGGATGTCCGGACGATAGGCACAGCTGACGTAGGCCACGTAGGGCAGTGAGTTGGGGCGCGCCTCGAGGGCGCCGCTGCGGATCATGTTGACGCTGAAGCCATGGCGCTTGGCCAGCGCCGGCAAGGCGCCTTCGAGGCGCGCCAGGGCATCCCAGCTGCCGCTGATCTGGAGGGTCAGCGAGCTGTACTCGCCGTGACGGGTGAGACGGCTGCTGACAACGCCACAACGGTTTTCCTGGCTGGCCCGGCAGAGCACGCTGGTCAGCTCCATGGGGTTGGGGCCGAGGGCACTGATGACGAGGAATTGTTCGCGAACCTGAGGGGTGGACATGCAGCTTTCCTGAAACGAAGGGTCCCGGCGCAACGGGCGCCAGAGCAAAGGCAGAAGGGTAGCGAAAAGCGCCGCCCAGGGGAATGCCGGCCGGGCCTCCGCTCGCTTGTGCAACACCAGTGGCGCCAGTACCATTACCGCTCTTTTTTCCGGCAGGAGCGGTTTGCATGATTTCGGGCAGTATGGTGGCACTGGTCACGCCCATGGACGCACAAGGCGGTCTGGACTGGGCCGGGCTGAGCAAACTGGTCGACTTTCACCTGCAGGAAGGCACCAACGCCATAGTCGCCGTCGGCACTACCGGCGAATCCGCCACCCTGGACGTCGACGAGCACGTCGAAGTCATCCGCCGAGTGGTCGACCAGGTCGCCGGCCGCATCCCGGTCATCGCCGGCACCGGCGCCAACAGCACCCGCGAAGCCATCGAGCTGACCCAGAACGCCAAGAGCGTCGGCGCCGACGCCTGCCTGCTGGTCACCCCCTACTACAACAAGCCGACCCAGGAAGGCCTGTACCAGCACTTCCGCCACATCGCCGAGAGCGTGGCGATTCCCCAGATCCTCTACAACGTGCCCGGCCGCACCGCCTGCGACATGCTGCCGGAAACCGTCGAGCGCCTGTCCAAGGTGGCCAACATCATCGGCATCAAGGAAGCCACCGGCGACCTGCAGCGCGGCCAGGAAATCCTCGACCGCGTCGGCTCCGACTTCCTCGTCTACTCCGGCGACGACCCCACCGCCGTCGAACTGATGCTGATCGGCGGCAAGGGCAACATCTCGGTGACCGCCAACGTCGCCCCGCGCGCCATGGCCGACCTGTGCGCCGCCGCGATGAACGGCGATGCCGCCGCCGCGCGCGCCATCAACGAGCGCCTGATGCCGCTGCACAAGAACCTGTTCATCGAGTCCAACCCGATTCCGGTGAAGTGGGCCCTGCACGAGATGGGCCTGATGCAGGACGGCATCCGCCTGCCGCTGACCTGGCTCAGCCCGCGTTGTCACGAACCGCTGCGTCAGGCCATGCGCCAGTCCGGCGTCCTGGCTTAATCGAGGAATACTTGCGCATGAAGCGACTGGCTGGACTCTCCGCCCTTGCCCTGATCATCTCCAGCACCAGCGGTTGTGGCTGGCTGTGGGGCGACGAAGGCTACTTCCGTGACCGCTCCACCGACTACCTGGAAGCGCGCCGCACCGCGCCGATGCAGGTACCGCCGAACGTCGAGGCCAAGCGCCTCGACCCGCTGCTGCCGATACCGGCGCACGTGGCCGACAGCAACGCCAACCCGCGGGAATTCGAAGTTCCCCGGCCGCAGGCGCTCGGTGCCACCGGCGAAGCCAGCGAATTCAGTCTGCAGAAGAGCGGCGACTCGCGCTGGCTGGTCGCCCAGCGCGCGCCGTCGGAAGTCTGGCCGGTGGCCCGCTCCTACTTCGAGAACAGCGGCTTCCGCATCGCCGAAGAACGCGCCCAGACCGGTGAGTTCATCACCGAATGGCAAGGCGCCAAGGACCTGACTCCCTCCATGGGCCGCCGCCTGGGCAGCCTGATGAGCGACAGCGACAACCAGGTTCGGGTGCGCGTGCGCATCGAGCCCGGCGTGGTGCGCAATACCAGCGAAGTGTTCGTGGTCAGCGCCGAACGCGAGGAAGGCAGCCGCGCCGATGTGGCTTTCCCGGCCCGCACCGGCAACGCCGGCCTCGAAGCCTCGCTGCTCGACGGCATGCTCGCCGACCTCAGCAGCAGCGCGGAACACGGTTCCGTCTCCCTGCTGGCCGCTCGTAACTACGATGCCCCCAGCCGCGTAACCCTGTCCCAGGACGGCGCCGGCAACCCGGTGCTCAACCTCAGCACCGACTTCGACCGCGCCTGGTCGAGCATCGGTCGCGCCCTGGAGCTGAGCAACGTGCGCGTGGAGGACATCAACCGCAGCCTGGGCGTGTACTACGTCAACCTGGCCGAAGGCGCGAACAAGCCCAAGGAAGAGAAAGGCTTCATCAGCGGCCTGTTCGGCAGCGAGCCGAGCCAGGAAGAGATCGACGCCCGCGCCGAGCGCTACCAGGTACGCCTGACCAGCAACGCCGGCGGCGACGTGCAGGTCACCGTGGAGAAGGACATCAACACCGCGGCCCCCGAAGACGTGGCCCGCCGCGTGCTGACCCTGATCCAGGGCAACCTCGGCTGACCCCTGGCCCGGCCTGGCCGGGCCCGCAGCGAAAACCGATAGGCGAAACCCGGTGGGTTTCGCCTGTTTCGTTTGAACCAGGCGGAAAACTCGACATGAACACTCCCACCACCCTGAGCCTGAAGAAGATCTACTCCGGCAAGGTCCGCGACCTCTACGAGATCGACGACAAGCGCATGCTGATGGTCGCCACCGATCGTCTGTCGGCCTTCGACGTGATCCTCGAAGAACCCATTCCGGAGAAAGGCAAGATCCTCACCGCCATCTCCAACTTCTGGTTCGACAAGCTCAAAGGGCTGGTGCCCAACCACTTCACCGGCGACAAGGTGGAAGACGTGGTGCCGGCCGCCGAGCTGCCGCTGGTGGACGGCCGTGCCGTGGTCGCCAAGCGCCTCAAACCGGTGGCCGTGGAAGCCATCGTGCGCGGCTACATCGTCGGCTCCGGCTGGAAGGAGTACCAGAAGAGCGGCACCGTGTGCGGCATCCAGCTGCCGGCCGGTCTGAAGGAAGCGGCGAAACTGCCTCAGCCGATCTTCACTCCCTCGACCAAGGCCGCTGTCGGCGACCACGACGAGAACATCAGCTTCGAACAGTGCGAAGCCATCATCGGCGCCGAACTGGCCGCCAAGGTACGCGACACCGCCATCGCCCTGTACAGCGCGGCAGTCGAGTACGCGGCTACCCGCGGCATCATCATCGCCGACACCAAGTTCGAATTCGGCCTGGATGAAGACGGCACCCTGACCCTGATGGACGAAGTGCTCACCCCCGACTCCAGCCGCTTCTGGCCGGCCGATAGCTACGCCGAGGGCAGCAACCCGCCGAGCTTCGACAAGCAGTTCGTACGCGACTGGTTGGAATCCACCGGCTGGAACAAACAGCCCCCCGCCCCCACCGTGCCTGCCGACGTCGCCCAGAAGACCGCCAACAAGTACCGCGAGGCGCTGACCCGCCTGACCAGCTGAACGAACCGGTAGGGTTTTAGAAAGGCTATGTCCCCGTTAGGTGTAGACGCTACAGCTGCCTGCCCCTGGATTCCCGCCTGCGCGGGAATGACGGTTCCGGAAGCGATTCCCTCCCTACCTCGTCATCCCCGCGCAGGCGGGAATCCAGAAGGGGTCAGGGCACTACAGCATCTAACGGGTACTATTCATGGCTATTCCCCCGTTAGTTGTTGCACGCCTTGTGGGAGCGGATTTATCCGCGAATTTCGCGGCCAATCGGAATGCCGCCCAGCCGCTCCCACAAGAGCAGAATTGCGCCGCCAACACGTAACGGGTACATAGCCTTTAGAAAAGGGAGCTGCGGCTCCCTTTTTCATAGGCAACTGCAAGCGCCTGATCGGACAAGAAAAATCGCTGGACTAAAGCCACTCAACTGGTATCATGCGCACCGCTTTGGGAAGATGCCGGAGTGGTCGAACGGGACGGATTCGAAATCCGTTGTGTCAGCAATGGCACCTAGGGTTCAAATCCCTATCTTCCCGCCATACTCAAAGCCTAAGCCCCTGAAATTCATAGAGTTTCGGGGGCTTTTGCTATCTGCGGCATGCAAGGTGTCGAAAGCCGGTTCAGCTCTGCAGCAGAGGCCACATCCTGGCCACATGCATCAGGGCGCAAATCCAAACCGCGTCACTCCCGGCCTGATAGACAAGGCGGTAGTTTTCGGGGATCAGCTTCCGAGTACCCGCAACCGTTCCTGGCCTGCCCTGCGATCATTTCAGAGGCCATGGAAGTTGCTAAGACTGCCTAGAGGGTGTGTCGAAAAAGTATCGAAACACGGTAAGGCATAGTGAAAAGGTGTGGCCTAGGCTGGTCTGACAAGCCAGAGCAAATCGACCTGGCGGTACCGGCACTACCGTGAAACGCCATAGGACCTGAGGCCATGAAGCGCCTTGAGAATCTGCCGATAGCCTAGCAACAGCCCCAACGCCATGAGGATTTGCACCGCAGTGGCGATGATGTTTGCGATATCTTCCGTGGCAAGCGCCCCGTCTGCCCAATCATTGTGCGCGGCCGCCATCAGAATGATGGTCCAGTAGCCGGCATCTGCCAGAGCCGAGGCGAGCAGCCAGAGGCCGATCAGCGTGCATCCGACATCGAGCGCGGTGGCACCGTTGGCGGATATGGGAGTGCCCGGGCTCTCCATCACAGGCAACAACTTCGTTGCGATGGACGAGGGGAAGAACCAGAGCAGCACTGCTGCCACGAGAGGTACGGCGGCCGTAAGGGCTATGCCCCATATGAGATCGCTGATCGGAATGTCAAAAGACGCACCAATAGCCTGCGCAGCGAACCTGAGCGCCGTTATCGCAAGGAAGATGGCAAACAGGCGAATCGCGACTACGACGATATCTTCTCGTGACATGGCGTGGTCTCCCTCTATTCCAATGCCTGATACTTCATGCTTGGTGGGCCTCATGCCCTTCTGGCAGGGGCTCGGCATAAACCTTTACCTTGTATCTGGCCTGAAGTACCTCGATGACTTTCTGCACATGTGGACCAGATGATGGGGCTTTGACCTGATGCTTCATCGAGGTGAACGTGTCGATGGCCACTTTTCCCTCTTGCTCATGAATCCAGAACCATGAGTCGCCTTGCAGGCCGGATTCGAGTCGTTGGAAATAGCCAGACAAGTGCATTTTCAGCTCGTTGTGGAAATCGCTGTAGCTTTCCGGATAGTTCATTTCGACAAATATCATCGAGGGGCTCCCACCCTACGGCAACTGTCGAAGGTTAACCGGGCGGGCTCAAACATGAACAGGCCTCGGTCCCATGCCTAAGGCAGCACATATAAAGCAGAGGAACGAGAACTGAGCAACCGCCTTGCATGCGTCTCCGAGTGGGGTAAGCTCGTGTCACTCCCTTCTCAACAGGACGCCCTCATGCTCCGTCTCTCCGCTTTCGCCGCCGGCCTTCTGCTGTCCGCCGGTGCCTTCGCCCTCTCCCTTTCCGACCTGACCCAGAGCGATGCCAGCGGCGGGCTCAAGGATGCCCTGACCCAGGGCGCTCAGGTCGCTGTCCAGCAACTCGGCAAGCCGGGCGGCTTCAGCAATAACGAAGCGGTGCGCATCGAGCTGCCGGGCAAGCTGGGCAAGGCCGCCAAGACCATGAAGAAGATGGGCATGGGCGCCCAGGTCGAGGAACTGGAGGCCGGCATGAACAAGGCGGCCGAGGCCGCCGTACCAGAGGCCCAGGCGATTCTGGTGGATGCGGTTAAGAAGATGACCCTGACCGATGCCAAGGGCATCCTGGCCGGTGGCGAAGACTCCGCCACACGCTACCTGGATCAGAGCAGCCGCGAGCAGATCCGCGCCAAGTTCCTGCCCATCGTCAAGCAGGCCACCGACAAGGTCGGTCTCGCCCAGCAGTACAACAGCTTCGCCGGTCAGGCCGCCGCCTTGGGTGTGGTCGATGCGAAGAGCGCCAATGTCGAGAACTATGTAACGGAGCAGGCGCTGGACGGCCTGTTCAAGATGATCGCCGAACAGGAAGCCAGCCTGCGCCAGAACCCGGCCGGCGCGGCCACCGGCCTGGCGAAGAAGGTGTTCGGCGCCCTGTAAGCCGCCTCAGCGGAAAAGCAAAAGCCCGGCGATAGGCCGGGCTTTTTTGTGGCCGGGCTTGTGGCCCTGCCGGGTGCCGACATGAGCCGGCTCGGAGGAATGACGCGTCGTACCGGGCGGATAACCCCCACGGTGGGTGTACGGCACGCGGGGCGCGGTGGCACGGCCACCGGCACTTGGGTCGAGCGCCATGAGCGACGCCCGGTGTTGCCGGAATCGCCAGGTTCGATGACCGATCCGGCGAAACCTTCAGCCGCACCCTCCTCGCATCGCTGCCCGGAAGGTGCGACCGGCGATCAGCCGATGGTCATCAGGCTGGCGTTGCCTCCCGCAGCCGCGGTATTCACGCTGAGGGCATGCTCGATCAGCAGGCGCTCCAGCGGAATGTCGGTCTCGCCCTTGTTCAGGCCGTGCACGCTGACGATGGCGCCCTGGCGCCGGGCGGCCTGCTGGCTGACTTCGCGCAGCTGATCGGAGTCGCCATGGTGCAGGATGGCGTCGAACTCGGCGTCCTGGCTGGTCCAGTCGGCCACGGTGGCGATGTGCTTCTGTACCTCCTTCGGCAGCTTGCCGAGCAGCTCACGCTGGCTCTCCGGCAGCAGCGCCTGGCTGCCCACCGCCAGGGTGGCCGCCAGTTGCGCCAGCAGGTCGGCGCGCTCCTCGGCCAGGCACAGCACACGCTCGCGCGGCAGCAGCGAGTAGGTGTTGCGCTCGCCGGTCGGGCCGTTCAGCACATGGCTGGTGTAGCTCTGCGACAGCCGAGTGTATTGCTCGAACAGCGCGGCGGCGGCCGGCTCCTGCTTGGCGGCCCACTCGGCGAACGCCGCACGTGCCTTGTCCAGTTCGTCCGGCGCGGCGACGCGCTGCACCTGATCGCCATCGAGCTGGCGGGCCACGGCGTCCTGCGGACGGGTCGAGAGCAGGCGGTACAGGTACAGCGGGCCGCCAGCCTTCGGACCGGTGCCGGACAGGCCCTCGCCACCGAACGGCTGCACGCCGACCACGGCGCCGACGATATTACGGTTGACGTAGAGGTTGCCGACTTTGGCGGTGTCCACCACCTGGGCGATGGTCTCGTCGATGCGGGTATGCACGCCGAGGGTCAGGCCGTAGCCGCTGTCGTTGATCTGCTGCAGCAGGTTGCCCAGTTCGGCACGCGGGTAACGCACCAGGTGCAGGACCGGGCCGAAGATTTCGCGCTGCATCTCGTCGAAGCTGTCCAGCTCGATCAAGGTCGGCAGCACGAAGGTGCCGCGCTTGATCTCGTCGCCATCGGCGCGGGCGGCCTGGAATACCTTGCGGCCCTTCTCGCGCATCTTCTCGATGTGCGCCTCGATGCCGGCCTTGGCCTCGGCATCGATCACCGGGCCGATGTCGGTGCACAGCCGCTCCGGCGAGCCGATGCGGTACTCGGCCATGGCACCCTTGAGCATTTCCACCACGCGGTCGGCCACGTCCTCCTGCACGCACAGCACGCGCAGCGCGGAGCAGCGCTGGCCGGCGCTGTCGAAGGCGGAACTGACCACGTCGATCACCACCTGCTCGGCCAGCGCCGAGGAGTCGACGATCATGGCGTTGAGGCCACCGGTCTCGGCGATCAGGGGGATGGTGCGGCCCTGGGCATCCAGGCGGCCGGCGATGTTGCGCGCGAGGATGCCGGCCACCTCGGTGGAGCCGGTGAACATCACGCCGCGCACGCGCTCGTCGCCCACCAGTCGGGCGCCGACCGTCTCGCCGCGACCCGGCAGCAGCTGCACGGCGCCGCCGGGCACGCCGGCCTCCAGCAGGATGCGCACGGCCTGCGCGGCGATCAGCGGGGTCTGCTCGGCCGGCTTGGCCAGCACGGTGTTGCCGGCGGCCAGCGCCGCGGCCACCTGGCCGGTGAAGATCGCCAGCGGGAAGTTCCACGGACTGATGCACACCACCGGGCCCAGCGGACGGTGGCTGTCGTTGCCGAAGCCGCGCGCCTGGGCGGCGTAGTAGCGGAGGAAGTCCACCGCCTCGCGCACTTCGGCGATGGCGTTGGCGAAGGTCTTGCCGGATTCGCGCACCAGCAGCCCCATGAGCTGCTGGATCTCACCTTCCATGCGGTCGGCGGCGCGCTCCAGCACGGCGGCGCGTTCGGCCGGCAGGGTCGACTGCCAGATCTGGCCGCTGGCCTGGGCGCAGAGGATCGCGCCCTTCACGTCGGCCTCGCTGGCCTCGTGCACGTGGCCGACCAGGTCGCGGTGATCGGCCGGGTTGCGCACCGGCTCGGCCGGACCGGGGTTCGGCGTGTCGCAACCGAGGATCGGCGCGGCGATGTAAGCGGTGTTGGTGGAGGACAGCAGCGCCGAGGACAGCGAGCCCAGGCGGTGCTCGTTGGCCAGGTCGATGCCCTCGGAATTCAGGCGCGCCTCGCCGTACAGGTCACGCGGCAGCGGGATGCGCGGGTGTGGCAGGCCCAGGGCGCCTTCCTGGGAGGCCATGCGCTCGACCTGCTCGACCGGGTCCAGCACCAGCTCCTTCAGGGAAATGCTCTGGTCGGCGATGCGGTTGACGAAGCTGGTGTTGGCGCCGTTCTCCAGCAGGCGGCGAACCAAGTAGGCCAGCAGCGTCTCGTGGCTGCCGACAGGCGCGTAGATGCGGCACGGACGGTTGAACTTGCCGTCGGCGACCTTGCCCACCACCTGTTCGTACAGCGGCTCGCCCATGCCGTGCAGGCACTGGAACTCGTACTGGCCCGGGTAGTAGTTCTGCCCGGCGATCTGGTAGATGGCCGACAGCGAGTGGGCGTTGTGGGTGGCGAACTGCGGGTAGATGGCTTCCGGCACCGCCAGCAGCTTGCGCGCACAGGCGATGTAGGAGATGTCGGTGTACGGCTTGCGGGTGTACACCGGGTAGCCTTCCAGGCCGTCGACCTGGGCGCGCTTGATCTCGCTGTCCCAGTAGGCGCCCTTGACCAGGCGGATCATCAGGCGGTGACGACTGCGCTTGGCCAGGTCGATGACGTAGTCGATCACGTACGGGCAGCGCTTCTGGTAGGCCTGGATGACGAAGCCGATGCCGTTCCAGCCGGCCAGTTCCGGCGCGAAGCACAGGCGTTCGAGCAGGTCGAGGGAGATTTCCAGGCGGTCGGCTTCCTCGGCGTCGATGTTGATGCCGATGTCGTACTGCTTGGCCAGTTTGGTCAGGTCCAGCAGGATCGGGTACAGCTCGTCCATCACCCGGTCGTACTGGGCGCGGCTGTAGCGCGGGTGCAGGGCGGACAGCTTGATCGATATGCCCGGCCCCTCGTAGATGCCGCGGCCGTGGGAGGCCTTGCCGATGGCATGGATGGCCTGCTCGTAGGAAGCCAGGTAGCGCTTGGCGTCCTCCTCGGTCAGCGCAGCCTCGCCGAGCATGTCGTAGGAATAGCGGAAGCCCTTGCTCTCCATGGTAGCGGCGTTGGCCAGGGCCTCGCCGATGGTTTCGCCAGTGACGAACTGCTCGCCCATCAGGCGCATGGCCATGTCCACGCCCTTGCGGATCACCGGCTCGCCACTCTTGCCGATCAGGCGATTGAGCGAGGACGACAGGCCGGCCTCGTTGTGGGTGGACACCAGCTTGCCGGTGATCAGCAGGCCCCAGGAAGCGGCGTTGACGAACATCGACGGGCTCTGGCCCAGGTGCTGGCTCCAGTTGCCGTTGGCGATCTTGTCGCGGATCAGGGCGTCACGGGTGGCCTTGTCCGGGATGCGCAGCAGTGCCTCGGCCAGGCACATCAGCGCCACGCCCTCCTGGGAAGACAGGGAGAACTCCTGCAGCAGGCCCTGCACCAGGCCCTGGCGGCCACCGGTGTTCTTCTGGTTGCGCAGCTTCTCGGCGATGCCCAGCGCCATTTTCTGGGTGGCCTCGGCCTGCTCCCTGGGCAGGCGCGCCTGCTCCAGCAGCACCGGCAGCGCGTCGGTTTCCGGCCGGCGGTAGGCGCCGGTAATGGCCGCGCGCAGCACCGACTGGGGCAGGATGCTCTCGGCGAAATCGAGGAACACCTGCAGGCCCTGCTCGGTCAGCGACTCCACCGCTTCTTCGCCCGCGACCGCCGCCAGGCCGGAATGCTCGGCGGGAGTCAGGCCACCCTCGACCTGCTCCAGGTAGTTGAAGATCGCCTGCTTGATCAGCCAGTGCGGGGTGCGATCGAGTTGCTGGGCGGCCTGCTTGAGGCGTTCGCGAGTGGCGTCGTCGAGTTTCACGCCGAGGGTGGTGGTGGCCATCGGTTTTCCTGTCTGAGTGGGGCGCGTTGACGCGCGTGCGCCGAAGATTAAACCTCCAGAGGACAAAGGTGCAACCTAGTGCAACCTTCGTCTATAGCGAGAGGCACAACCAGTGCAACCTGACGCTTGCACTGCGCTACAGACAACCTTAGCCCCACCTCGCCGGCCTGCCTCCCGAACCGATGACCGTGGCGCAACGAAAAAGCCCGGCGCAGGCCGTGATGCTGTTCACATGGTCGGGCGCGATCAGTTGTTGTGAACTCAGCCCTGTAGGAGCGGACTTGTCCGCGAACAGGACCGACAACAAAGCTTCGCGGCCAAGGCCGCTCCCACAGAAGCGGCACACAACGGCCTCAAGGACCATAGCCTTCAGTGAACAGCATCACAGCCCAAGCCGGACCTCCTCCATTCGCAGCGCCTAGCGCTGCACCTCCTTGACCCTGAACCAGGCCGCATACAACGCCGGCAGGAACAGCAGGGTCAGCGCCGTGGCGACAATCAGGCCACCCATGATGGCCACCGCCATCGGCCCGAAGAACACGCTGCGCGACAGCGGGATCATCGCCAGCACCGCCGCCAGGGCGGTCAGTACGATGGGCCGGAAGCGCCGCACCGTGGCCTCGATGATGGCGTGCCAACGGTCGTGCCCAGCGGCGATATCCTGCTCGATCTGGTCCACCAGGATCACCGAGTTGCGCATGATCATCCCGGACAGGGCGATGGTGCCGAGCATGGCGACGAAGCCGAACGGCTGCTGGAACACCAGCAGGAACAGGGTCACCCCGATCAGGCCCAGCGGCGCGGTGAGGAACACCATGGCCGCCCGCGACATGCTCTTGAGTTGCAGCATCAGCAGGGTCAGCACCACCAAGATGAACAGCGGGATGCCGGCGTTCACCGACTTCTGCCCACGCGAGGAGTCCTCGACCGTGCCGCCTACTTCCAGCAGGTAGCCGCTGGGCAGTTCGGCGCGAATGGATTCGAGGGTCGGCAGAATCTCCTTGGTCAGGCTGGCCGGCTGCTCGTGACCATAGATGTCGCCATAAACGGTGACGGTCGGCAGGCGGCCGCGACGCCAGATCACGCCCTCCTCGAAGCCGTACTCCAGGGTAGCGATCTGCGACAGCGCCACGCTCTTGCCGTTGCTGGTCGGCACGGCCAGGCTCGGCAGTTGCTCCAGCGACTGGCGCTCGCGCACGGTGCCGCGCAGGAGGATCTCGATCAGCTCGTTGTCCTCGCGGAACAGGCTGACGCTGGAGCCGGTCAGCGAACTCTCCAGGAAGCGCGACAGGTCGGCGCTGGTCACGCCCAGGGCGCGGGCGCGATCCTGGTCGATGTCCAGGTAGATCACCTTGCTCGGTTCCTCCCAGTTCAGGTGCACGTTCGAGACCTTGGGGTTCTCCCGCACCTTGGCCGCCACCTGACGGGCGATGTCGCGTACCTCCTCGATGTGCTCGCCGCTGACCCGCAACTGGATCGGGAAGCCGACCGGCGGGCCGTTCTCCAGGCGCGAGACGCGGGTGCGGGCGAAGGGGAAGTCCTCGTTCATCACGTCGATCAGCCAGCCGCGCACCTTCTCGCGGTCCTCGATGCTCTTGGCCAGGATCACGAACTGGGCGAAACGGGTGGCCGGCAGTTGCTGGTCCAGCGGCAGGTAGAAACGCGGCGAACCGGTGCCGACGTAGGCCACGTAGTTGTCGATGCCGGGGTGGTCTTTGAGCCTGGCCTCCAGGCGCTTGACCTGTTCCTCGGTGGCCTTGAGCGACGAGCCCTCGGTGAGCTTGATGTCGACCATCAGCTCCAGGCGGCCCGAGGCCGGGAAGAACTGCTGCGGCACGAAGCGGAACAGCACGATGGAGGCGACGAACAGCGCCACGGTCACCAGGATCACCGTCTTGCGCCGGCGCACGCACCACTCCACCACTTCGCGCACGGTCTGGTAGAAGGTGGTGGAGTACGGATCGTGGCCGTCCGGATTGCCGCCGTGCTTCTTCGCGTGCAGCTTGGCCAGGTCCGGCAGCAGCCGGTCGCCCAGGTAGGGCACGAAGACCACGGCCGCGATCCACGACACCACCAGCGCGATGGTCACCACCTGGAAGATCGAGCGGGTGTACTCGCCGGTGCCGGACTGGGCGGTGGCAATGGGCAGGAAGCCGGCCGCGGTGATCAGGGTGCCGGTGAGCATCGGGAAGGCCGTGCTGGTCCAGGCGAAGCTGGCCGCCCTGATCCGGTCGTAGCCCTGCTCCATCTTGATCGCCATCATCTCCACGGCGATGATCGCGTCGTCCACCAGCAGGCCCAGCGCCAGCACCAGCGCGCCCAGGGAAATCTTGTGCAGGCCGATGTTCAGGTAGTACATCGCCGCGAAGGTCATGGCCAGCACCAGCGGGATGGACAGCGCCACCACCAGGCCGGTGCGGATGCCGAGGGAGAAGAAGCTGACCAGCAGCACGATGATCAGCGCCTCGGCCAGCACGCGCACGAACTCGCCCACGCCGGTCTTCACCGCCGCCGGCTGGTCGGACACCTTGTGCAGTTCCATGCCCACGGGCAGCGTCTCCTGCATGCGGGCGAACTCGCGCTGCAGGGTCTCGCCCAGGGCGAGGATGTCGCCGCCCTGCTTCATCGACACGGCGATGCCGATGGCGTCGCGCCCCATGAAGCGCATGCGCGGCGCGGGCGGATCGTTGAAGCCGCGATGCACCTCGGCCACGTCACCGATGCGGAAGGTCCTGTCGCCGACGCGGATGGGGAAGTCGCGAATCTGCTCCACCGTCTCGAAGCGACCGGACACGCGCAGCGGCACGCGGTCGGTCGGCGCCTCGAAGAAACCGGAATAGCTGATCGCATTCTGCTCGTCCAGCGCCTGCTGCACGGCGGCCAGCGGCAGGCCCAGGGTGGCCAGCTTGACGTTGGACAGCTCGATCCAGATCTTCTCGTCCTGCAGGCCGATCAGCTCGACCTTGCCCACGTCCTTGACCCGCTGCAACTGCAGCTGCAGGCGGTCGGCGTAATCCTTCATCACGGCGTAGTCGAAGCCCTCGCCGGTCAGCGCGTAGATGTTGCCGAAGGTGGTGCCGAACTCGTCGTTGAAGAACGGGCCGCGAATGCCCGGCGGCAGAGTGTGGCGAATGTCGCTGACCTTCTTACGGATCTGGTACCAGAGCTCGGGAATATCCTTGGAATGCATGGAGTCGCGGGCCATGAAGGTGACCACCGACTCGCCGGGCCGCGAATAGGAGTTCACGAACTCGTACTCGCCGGTTTCCATCACCTTCTTCTCGATGCGCTCGGTGATCTGCCGGGAAACCTCCTCGGCGGTGGCGCCCGGCCAGTCGACCCGGATCACCATGGCCTTGAAGGTGAAGGGCGGGTCCTCGCTCTGGCCCAGCTTGGTGTAGGACAGCGCGCCGATCACCGCCAGCACCAGCATGAAGTAACGCACGACGCTGCGGTTGCGCAGCGCCCATTCGGACAGGTTGAAGGACATGGCTTACTCCTTGCCTGCCAGTGCGACCATACGGTTGTCGCGATCCACCGGCCGTACCTCCTGGCCGTCGAGCAGCACGTGCACACCGGCGGAAACCACCCAGTCGCCGGGCTTCAGGCCTTCCAGAATCGACACGCGCTCCTGCCCGTAGGCGCCCACCCGGACCGGCGTGCGCACCACCTTGGATTCGCTGGGGTCGACCACCCAGACGAAGGGCTGGTCCTTCTCGGCACTGAGGGCGGACATCGGCACGGACAGTGGCACGTCGCCATCAGCCCTGATCTCAACGCGGGCGCTCTGCCCTACCTCGGCCTTGACCGCCGCATCGTTGAACGCCACGCGGGCGGCGAAGGTGCGCGACTGCGCGTCGGCGGCCTGGGACAGCTCGCGGATGCGGCCGGGGAACTGCTTGCCGGGCTGCGACCACAGTTCGATGCTGACATCCTGGCCGATGCGGAAGCGCTCCAGGGCGTGCTCGGGCACGCTGATCAGCACCTCGCGCTCACCGTCGGCGGCCAGGGTGAACACGGTCTGCCCGGCGGCCACCACCTGCCCCACCTCGCCCAGCCGACGGGCGATCAGGCCACTCTGGGAAGCGCGCAGCACGGAGTAGCCGGCCTGGTTGCTGGCCACGTCGAACTCGGCGCGGATCTGCTTCAGACGGGCCTCACCGGCCCGGTACTGGTTCTCGACGTTGTCGTACTGCGATTGGCTGATCAGTTGGCGGGCGAGCAACTTCTTGTAGCGATCGCGCTCGGAACGAACCAGCTTGAGGTTGGCCTCGGCGGCGCTGACCTGGGCCCGCGCGGCCTCCAACTGCAGCCGGACGTCCTGCGGATCGAGTTCGGCCAGCGACTGGTCCTTGCGTACCCGGTCGCCGGCGTCCACCAGGCGCTTGGCGATCTTGCCGCCGATGCGGAACGCCAGCTCGGGCTCGAAGCGCGCCCGCACCTCACCGGGATAGGTATCCACCGCGTTGGCCGCCGGCAACGGATGCTCCACCATCGCCGGACGTACCGGCGCCTCGACGGTTTCGCCATTGCCGCAGGCGGCGAGCAGGGAAATCAGGGAAAGCGGTACAGCGAGAGACAGGGCATGGCGAAGCATGGCGGGCGACCTTTCGCAAAAGTAGCTTGGAATACTTATACTGGCCGGTATAGTAAAAATAGCGAACTCACCAGTCCAGTATTAAAAGAGCCTGATGTCCGACAAATCATTGCAGCCTTCCAGCGGGCCCGGACGCCCCAAGGACCCCGCCAAGCGCCAGGCCATCCTGGAGGCCGCCAAGCACCTGTTCATCGAGAACGGCTACGACGGCAGCAGCATGGATGCCATCGCCGCCAGGGCCGGCGTGTCCAAGCTCACCGTGTACAGCCACTTCACCGACAAGGAGAACCTGTTCGCCTGCGCGGTGGAGTCGAAGTGCGAGGAACAGCTGCCGCCGCTGATCTTCGAGCTGCGCCCGGGTGGCTCCGTCGAGGACGCCCTGCGCGCCATCGGCCGGGGCTTCAGCAAGCTGATCAACAGCGACGAGTCGCTGGCCCTGCACCGCCTGATGATCTCGCTCGCCACGCAGAACCCACAGTTGTCGCAGCTGTTCTTCGACGTGGGCCCACAGCGGGTGATCGACGCCATGCGCCATCTGCTCGAACAGGCCGACGCCAGTGGCCAGCTGCAGGTGGACAACCCCGTCCACGCCGCCGAGCACTTCTTCTGCATGATCAAGGGCGGCATCCACTTCCGCGTGCTGATGGGTGTCGGCCAGGCGCCGGACGACGCGCAGACCGAGGCCCACGTGCGGGAAGTGGTCGAGATATTCCTGCGCGCCTATCGCCGCTGATTACGGTTAGGGCTTGAGCGCCTTCTTCGGGTAGATGTCGTAGCGGCTGGACTTGCCTTCCAGCGCATAGCTCGGCTTGGCCCCTTCGATGATCGGCGCCTTGCGCGGACGCTTGACCACTACCCGGTGGCTGGCCAGGGCCAGAGCTGCTTCCAGTAGCGCCGGCGCATCGAGATCGTCGCCCACCAACGGGCGGAACAGGCGCATTTCCTTCTTCACCAGCGCGCTCTTGTCCCGGTGCGGGAACATCGGGTCGAGATAGACGACCTGGGGCGGCTCGCCCTGCCAGCCGCGCAGCAGCTCGATGGCGTTGCCCCGGTGCAGGCGCATGCGCGCGGCGATGGGCGCCACCTCGGCATCGTCCCGGGCGCGCCCCAGGCCGTCCTCGAGCAGCGCAGCGATGATCGGCTGGCGTTCGATCAGGTCCATCTCGCAACCCAGGCTGGCCAGCACGAAGGCGTCGCGCCCGAGCCCGGCGGTGGCGTCCAGCACGTGAGGACGCACACCAGGCTGCACGCCCACCGCCTTGGCGATCATCTGCCCGCTGCCGCCGCCGAACAGGCGCCGGTGGGCCACCGCCCCCTCAACGAAATCCACCCGCACCGGCCCCGGCACCTGCGGCCCCAGCTCGACCAGCTGCAACCCCTCCTCACCCAACTGCACGGCGAACTCCGCCTCGCCCTCCAGCGGCAGGCCGAGACGCTCGGCCCAGCGGCTGGCAGCTTCGGCGAACGCGGGCTGCAGGGCCTCGACACGGATGCGGGTGACGGCGGGTTGGTCGCTCATGGGAAATCGCTCAAAGGAACCGGCGCGCGGCCGATAAGGGAAATAGCCGCCTATTCTGCCAGACCGCACCGATGTCCTCGAAGCTCGTCGCCCTGCCCGCCCAACGCAACTTCCTGCTGGAACGCCAGTGGGAAGCCGGCCTGCGCGAAGCCTTCGACTACCAGCGCCTGCTCGATTCCCTGCTGCCGAAGGACACGACTCCCGTAGAGGGTGCCCCCGAAGTCATCTCCACCGAACGGCTGGAGTCCGACCACGCGGCCACCGATGCCTGGCTCGAAGGCTTCCGCCAGACGCTGCAGCAGCGCGAATGGCAGCTCGGCGTCAGTGAATACCGCCGCGGCCCCATGCTCGACCCGTTGACGCTGGAGCTGGCCGGCGATGCCTTCGCCACAACGTCCGACTCACTCCACGACAGCGCGGCGGACGAGGACGACCTGATTCGCCAATGGCGCCTGTCCCGCCTGGAGAACGCCGGCAGCCGGAGCCAGATCGTCGCCACGGCGGCGCCCCGGGACACCCGCCACGCCCTGGGTGCCTATGGCGGCATCGCCCTGCTGGCATCTACCGCGACGGGCCAGGAACTGCTCCCGGCGAACCGCTAGCGGCACATGCGGAACAGCCCCATGTCCAGGTGGAAGTGATCGCGGTGGGCGGCGTTGTAGTCCGGCCCCAGGGTGACGTTGAAGCTGTCGCAGGCGGCGTCGCGCACCCGGAGCAGGAACAGCGCCTCCTTGCCCTCGCCGCCCCAGTCCCGCACCACGCTGATGCGCCTGCCGTCCTTCAGGCGGAATCCGGCGATGTCCAGCGCATTGGCCGTGGCGTGCTGGCTGCGCCGCTGGCTGGTGCCGATGTTGCGGCAGGCGAAGCTGCCCAGGTGCTCGACCCGCGCCACCGGCTGGCCAAATACCTCGCGCGCCGCCGGTTGCAGGCCGTGTTCCTGGAACAGCGCGTAGGCCACCGCCAGCTTGCAGCTGGCCAGGAAGCCGGAGCTGAGCTGCACCCCGGCGCCCTGCACGTGCACGGCGTTTTCCACGGCGCAGCCCGCGGCGGGCTCGCTGTCCGCCACGGCCGTATAGCGCAGCACACTGCTGTCCAGCGCCAGCCGGCACAGCTCGGGCTCCTGCTGCAGTCGCATCAGCTTGTAGCCGGTGAGCAGGTTGGGCGGCCGCCGAACATCCAGCGGTGCCCAGGGATTCCAGTCCGGCGGCACCTGCAACCAGCCCTGGTAGACGGCCAGCGGCGCACCGATCAGGGCCGACAGCAGGAGCAGCCAGAAGGCGCGCCACATGCCGCCGTCAGCCGAACAGGTCGTTGATCTCGTCGAACGGCATGGCCTCGCCCATCGCCGCCAGGCTGCCACGGGCCAGCTCGCCGGCGGCGAGGAAGAACTCGCCGTAGGCCACCCGCGCCAGGTTGGAACCCACGCTGACCCGCTTCACGCCCAGGTCCGCCAGTTCGGCCAGGGACAGGCGCAGGTTCGGCGAGCCGACCAGCACATTGACCGGCCGGGGCGCCACCGCCTGGACCACCGCCTTGATCTCGTCGCGGCTGCGCAGTCCGGGCGCGTAGAGCACGTCGGCGCCGGCTTCGGCATAGGCCACCAGGCGGCGAATAGTGTCGTCCAAGTCGGCGCGGCCATGCAGGAAGTTCTCCGCGCGGGCCGCCAGGGTGAAGGGGAAGTCCAGCGACCGGGCCGCCTCCACCGCGGCGTGAATGCGCTCCACGGCCAGCTCCAGGGGATAGATGGGTGTGTCGGCGCGACCACTGGCGTCCTCGATGGAACCGCCCACAAGCCCCGCCTCGGTGGCCAGGCGGATGGTCGCGGCGCAGTCCTCCGGCGCGTCGCCGTAGCCGTTCTCCAGGTCGGCCGCCACCGGCAGCGGCGTGGCCTCAACGATGGCGCGGGCGTTGGCCAGGCACTCGTCGCGGCTCACCGCGCCCTCGGCATCGCGCCGCCCCAGGGAGAACGCCAGCCCGGCGCTGGTGGTGGCCAGCGCCTGGAAACCGAGCCGGGCAAGCATCTTCGCCGAGCCGGCATCCCACGGATTGGGCAGGACCAGCAGCCCCTCGCCCAGGTGCAGGTCACGGAAGGCTTCGCCACGCTCTCGCTGCGTACTCATGTTGCTGCTCCTTGCGCCGAGTGAAGGAAATGGACCGGCCGTCCGGAAGAGCGGCCCCTGTCAGAGCAGACCGAGCTGCTCGACCTCCGGTTCAACCTGCGCCGGGGCCAGCGCCGGCAACCCCGGCAGGCGCTGGGCCAGGCACTCGTGGAAGCGTAGCGCCTGAGCGGCGGCCAGGTGGTTGTCCGGCGTGTGCAGGAAGACATGGGGCGCCAGGCCCTGCTCGATCCAGGCCGCGACCTTGTCCAGCCAGGGTTCGAGGAACGGCTGGTTGGCGTCCAGGTCCGGCCCGCCGATGAAGCGCACCTGCGGGCTGCCGCTGAACGCAGCTGGGCGCAGCGGCAGGCGTGGCTTCCTCGACTGGGCGTGGAGCACCGCCGGATCGCGCGAGGTGCAGGCGAACAGGGCTCGCGAATCCAGGCAGATGCGCTCCACGCTCCGCTCCTGCAGGCAGCGGTTGAGCAGGCGCTCCTCGTCACCCTTGGCGAAGAAGGCCGGATGGCGAACCTCGACGGCGATGGCACGGCTGGAGAACTCGTCGAGCCAGGCCAGCAGCTCGCTCAACCGGGTCGGGCCGAAGCTGGCCGGCAGTTGCAGCCACAGCGGCGCCACCCGCTCGCCGAGCGGCTGCAGCAGCCGGAGGAAGTCGAGCGTGGCGCCGAAGTGGTCGCGCAGGTCGCCCTCGTGGCTGATATCGCGCGGCAGCTTGGCGCAGAAGCGGAAGCCGACGGGCATCTGCTCGGCCCAGCGCAGCACGGTCGCCAGCGCCGGGCGGGCATAGAAGGTCGTGTTGCCCTCCACCGTATTGAAGGTGGCGGCGTAGTGGCTCAGGGTGTCGGCGGGGCGCAGGCCGGCAGGATAGAAGCTGCCGCGCCAGGCCGGCTCGTTCCAGGAAGGACAGCCGAGGAAGTACGGCATGGGGGCCGCGCCGGAGGCGTCGGACGAGGAATCTCGGAGGGTCATCGGCTATCCAGGGAGTGCATATCCGACCGCCGCCTGAGGCTCAGGCGTACAGGTCGAGGCCGAGGACTTCGCTGGCGTCGCGCTCTTCGGTGTAGCCCGCGGTGTTGCCGTAGGCGGCCAGGGCCTGGTTAGCCTTGGCGCTGAAACCGCGCTGCTGGGAGAGGCTTTCCTGGAACCGCGCCGGCAGGCTGTCGCTGCTGGCGTTGCTGGCCTGCACGCGCCGCGGCTGGGCGAGCTGTTCGTAACCCTGGGTGGACGACGGTGAAACCGGCTGTTCCTGGCGCTGCTCGACCTCGCGCTGTGTCTCGCGCAAAGGCGTGACCGAGCTGCCCGGGCGGGGGCTGCGGTCCAGCGGATAGGAGGATGAGAAGCCGTCGATACGCATGATTACTGCTCGGGATACGTGGATGGCAATTTAGCGGCGCCAGAAAAAAATGGCAATTTGCCTGGCCCGTCAGCGGACGGAAGGCGAAGTCTAGGGCTTGGACGCCTTGGGCGTGGCCACATTGTCCCGCAGGTAGACCGGCTGCGCCTCATCGGCCGGCAGCGCCTCGCCACGCGCCCAGGCGAAGGTCGCCAGGGTCAGCAGGTCCAGGGCGTGGGGCAGCATGGCGTCGTCGCGGCCGCTGGGCGTCAGCCCGATGCGCGCGCCGTAGGTGCCCCAGCCGGTGCCGGCGGCGAACCAGTCGCCTGCGGCGCCACGGGGCAGCTCCGCCCTCTCCGGCGCCAGCACGGCTTCGACGCCCTGCAGGCGCATTTCGCCCTGCTCGGCGACGTAGCAGCCCCAGTACACCTCATCCATGCGCGCGTCGATGGCCGCGGCCACCTGCCGGGCATCGTGCTCGCGCAGGGCGCGCTGGGCCAGCACGGCCAGGTTGGAAACCGGCAGCACCGGCCGGTCCAGGGCAAAGGCCAGGCCCTGCACCACGCCGATGGCGATGCGCACCCCGGTGAAGGCGCCGGGCCCGCGGCCGAAGGCGATGGCATCGACCGCGGACAGAGCAACCCCGGCCTCGCCCAGCAGGTCCTGCACCATGGGCAGCAGGCGCTGGGCGTGCAGGCGCGGGATCACCTCGTAGTGGCTGAGCGTCTTGCCATCGTGCAGCAAGGCGACGGAGCAGGCTTCGGTGGCGGTATCCAGGGCCAGCAGGGTGGTCATCGGGGCATCCGGTCGGGCAGAAAAAGGCGGCGATTATACCCGAGGCTGGGCGGGGTTCCGATTGGCCGCGACACAAGGGCTTCGCGGCCAAGGCCGCTCCCACATGCACCCGGTAGAAAGCACAACGGCCCGCATGGGCGGGCCGTTGGGCGGAGCGGTCAGCCGATCAGCTGAGGGCCGAAAACACCTTAGCGGTGATTTCTTCCACCGAGCCGACGCCGGCGATGGCGCTGTACTTCGGGGTGCCTTCGGCGGCGGCCAGCTTCTGGTAGAAGTCCACCAGCGGCTTGGTCTGGGAATGGTAGACGGACAGGCGATGACGCACGGTCTCCTCGGTATCGTCCTTGCGCTGGACCAGCTCGTCGCCGGTCTCGTCGTCCTTGCCCTCGACCTTCGGCGGGTTGTAGACCACGTGATACACGCGGCCGCTGGCCTCGTGCACGCGGCGACCGGCGATGCGCTGGACGATCTCTTCGTCGTCGACGGCGATCTCGATCACGTTGTCGATGGTCACGCCCGCTTCCTTCATGGCCTCGGCCTGGGGAATGGTGCGCGGGAAGCCGTCGAACAGGAAGCCGTTGGCGCAGTCCGGCTGGGCGATGCGCTCCTTGACCAGGTTGATGATCAGGTCGTCGGAGACCAGACCGCCGGCATCCATCACGCTCTTGGCCTGCAGGCCCAGCTCGGTGCCGGCCTTGACCGCGGCACGCAGCATGTCGCCGGTGGAGATCTGCGGAATACCGAACTTCTTGGTGATGAAACCAGCCTGGGTACCTTTGCCGGCACCGGGCGCCCCCAGCAGAATCACGCGCATCGAAGTGCTCCTCAAGAAAAGACAGGAAAGTCGTCGGATTCGCCTCGTGGGGCCAATCTCAATATTGGGTTTCGGCGTCACTGAGCGGCCAAAAGGAGGGCCACAATACACAGCGCTTCGGTGACGCACAAGCCACCGAAAGTCGGAGTCGGCGGGGCCTCAGCCAGTGTTGCGCAGCCCTGCTGCGATCCCCGCCACGCTGACCAGCAACGCCTGCTCCAGAGGGCTGTCCAGAGGGCTTTCGCGCTGCCTGCAGCGGGCCAGGAGCTCGGCCTGCAGCAGGTGAAGCGGGTCCAGGTAGATATTGCGCACGGTGATCGCCTCGCGGGTCTCCGGACTGTGGGTGAGCAGCTCCGACTGATGGGTCAGGCCCAGCACCATGGAACGGCACTGCGACAATAGGTCGCGCAAATGCGCACCCAGCGGTCGCAATCCGGATTCGACCAGGCGTTCGTCATACAACGACGCGATCGCCGGGTCGGTCTTGGCCAGCACCATCTCCAGCATGTCGATGCGGGTGCGGAAGAACGGCCAGCGCTCGCGCATGTCCTCCAGCAGCCCCTTGCCGCCGCCTTCGAGGGCCTTGGCCAGCGCGGTTTCCCAGCCCAGCCAGGCCGGCAGCATCAGCCGCGTCTGGGTCCAGGCGAATATCCACGGAATGGCGCGCAGGCTCTCCACCCCGCCGGCGCGGCGCTTGGCCGGGCGGCTGCCGAGCGGCAGGCGGCCGAGCTCCTGTTCCGGTGTGGCCTGGCGGAAGTACTCGACGAACTGCGGATGCTCACGCACCACGGCGCGGTAGGCGGCGACGCCATCGGCGGCCAGGCGGTCCATGGCCGAGCGCCAGGCCGGCTCCGGCGCGGGCGGCGGCAGCAGGGTCGCCTCCAGCACGGCGGCCAGGTAGAGGTTGAGGTTCTGCTCCGCCAGTCGCGGCAGGCCGAACTTGAAGCGGATCATCTCGCCCTGCTCGGTGGTGCGGAAGCGCCCGCTCACCGAGCCCGGCGGCTGCGACAGGATGGCCGCGTGGGCCGGGCCGCCGCCACGCCCCACCGTGCCACCCCGACCGTGGAACAGCAGCAGTTCCACCTGGTGCCGGCGGCAGATCTCGACCAGCGATTCCTGCGCCCGGTACTGGGCCCAGGCCGCGGCCGTGGTGCCGGCATCCTTGGCCGAGTCGGAATAGCCGATCATCACTTCCTGCGGCCCGTGCAGGCGGGCGCGGTAGCCGTGCAGGCCGAGCAGGCGGTCGATGGCCGGGCCGGCGTTGTCCAGGTCGGCCAGGGTCTCGAACAGCGGCGCCACCCGCATCGGCCGCCGCAGCCCGGCCTCCTTGAGCAGCAGCTGCACCGCCAGCACGTCGGACGGCGCGCCGGCCATGGAGATGACGTAGGTGCCCAGCGAAGCCGCCGGCGCGGCGGCGATCACCCGGCAGGTGGCCAGGACCTCGGCGGTCTCGGCCGAAGGTTGGTGCTGCGGAGGCAGCAGCGGGCGACGGCTGTCCAGCTCGCGCAGGAGGAATTCGAGGCGCTGGTCCTCGTCCCACTCGGCGTAGTTGCCCAGCCCCAGGTAATCGGTGATCTCGGCCATGGCCGCGGCGTGGCGAGCGGCGTCCTGGCGGATGTCCAGGCGCACCAGGAACAGGCCGAAGCAGGCAGCCCGGCGCAGGCAGTCGAGCAGTTCGCCCTCGGCGATCACGCCCATGCCGCAGGCGTGCAGCGAGTGGTAGCAGAGTTCGAGCGGCTCCAGCAGCTCGCGGTTGTCGTGCAGCACCTCGGGGCCGGGCGCGACCTCCTCGTCCAGCGCCGCCTCGGCCCAGGCGCGGGTGGCGCGCAGGCGCTCGCGCAACTGCTTGAGCACGGCGCGATAGGGCTCGGGATGCACGCAGACGCGCAGGCGCAGTTCGTCGCTGGCCTGCTGCATGGACAGCTCGGCGGCCAGCCGGTCGATATCGCGCAGGTAGAGATCGGCCGCCATCCAGCGCGCCAGCAGCAGCACCTTGCGGCTGACCTCGGCGGTGACGTTGGGGTTACCGTCGCGGTCGCCGCCCATCCAGGAGGCGAAGCGCACCGGCGCGGCGCCCAGAGGCAGGCGCAGGCCGCAGGCGTCCCGCAGGGCCTGGTCGGCCTTGCGCAGGAAACTGGGCAGGGCCTGCCACAGGGAATGCTCGATCACCGCGAAGCCCCACTTGGCCTCGTCCACCGGGCTCGGCCGACTGCGGCGGATTTCCTCGGTGTGCCAGGCCTCGGCGATCAGCCGGCGCAGCTGGAGTTGCGCCTGGTCGCGCTCGGCCGGCAACAGGTCCACGTGATCGAGTGCGGCGAGTTGCGCCGCGATGGCGTCGTACTTCTGGATCAGGGTGCGCCGCGCCACCTCGGTGGGGTGCGCGGTGAGCACCAGTTCGATGTCCAGGCGGCCCAGCTGGCGGGCCAGCGCATCCGGCTTGTGCCCGGCGGCCACCAGGCGCTGCAGCAGCTCCGCCAGCGCCCGGTCGTCGAACGGTTGCACCTCATCGGCGTGATGGCGGCGGATGCGGTGATACTGCTCGGCGATGTTGGCCAGGTTGAGGAACTGGTTGAAGGCCCGCGCCACCGGCAGCAGCTCGTCGTCACTGAGCCCGTCCAGGGTCTCGCGCAACTGCTGCTCGCCGGCCAACGAGCCCTTGCGCCCGGCCTTGGAGCCCTGGCGGATCAGCTCGACCTTGTCGAGGAACGCCTCGCCCAACTGGTTGCGGATGGTGTCGCCGAGCAGCTCGCCGAGCAGGTGAACCTCTTCGCGCAGACGCGCATCGATCTCCGCCATGGACCTTCTCTCCGCCTCGGGATAGAGGCGTCCAGCTTGCACAGGGCGACCCATTCTTACAAGCACACGACGAACGGCCGCTACCGGAACGCTGGCGAGCTAGTCTGAACCCTACGGGCGTCGGGAGCGCCCGTATCCGGGCCGTGCGCGGCATCCGGAGGTTATCCGCCCAGCAGAGGTACATATGAAGATCCGTGAACTCACCCGCCATTGGGAGCAGAACGCCAAGGGTCGCCTGACCCAGAGCCAGTACCACATCCACCTCGACCTGGAATCCGCGGCACGCCTGGCGGCGCTGGCCGAGATGTATCCCAAGCGCAGCGCCGAGGAACTGCTCGCCGAACTGATCGGCGCGGCCCTGGAGGAACTGGAAGCCAGCCTGCCCTACGTGAAGGGCAACAAGGTGGTCGCCACCGACGAGCAGGGCGACCCGCTGTACGAGGACATCGGCCCCACGCCTCGCTTCCTCGCCCTGGCCCGCAAGTACCTGCAGCAGATGACCGAACGCAACGACAACACCCAGCACTGAGCGCAGGTGTCGCGGGCCTTCCGGGCCATGCGGCACCACAACCCTCCCCTCTTAGTCCCTCCTGCCTCCGTATCCGGCGTTCTGCACCGAGCATCTCTCGTGACCGGAAAAATACGTGTTGGTGGCGCAAGCCTGCTTTGTAGGGGCGGCTGGGCGGCATTCCGATTGACCGCGAACTTCGCGGCTGAAGCCGCTCCCACAAGGTGTGCAACAACCAACGGGGACATAGCCGGGAAAAAACCTTGAACATTCGTTTTGAGAAGGAAGTCACACCACTAGACCGGGCGATTGGCAGGCTTCTTCGCCGATCAAGCCGCATCCGGTAGGCAACTTCAATGGACTGCATGGAGCTTGAACCATGAAAAAGAGCCCGAGAACGCTTCTTCTCACACTGACCCTCGGTAGCGGGCTGGTTCTGGCCGGCTGTGCCGGCAACCCACCCACCGAGCAGCTCGCCTCTGCCAACGCGGTCATCCGCAGCGCCGAGGTGGCCGGTGGCCCCGAATACGCGCCCGCCGACATGAAGGCCGCGCAGGACAAGATGAGCCAGGCCCAGCTGCTGATCCAGGATCAGGAGTACGAGCAGGCTCGCCGGTTGATCGAGCAGGCCGAGGCGGACGCCCGCGTCGCCGAGCGTCGCGCCCTCGCCAGCAAGGCCCAGCGGAGCCTGGAGGACGCCCAGCAGGGTGTTCGGCAGATCCGCGAGGAAGGCTCGCGCACCCCGATCATCGTGCAGTGACCATGGAGGACCGACACTCATGAACCGTACGACCAATCTGCTGACCCTCTCCGCGCTGGCCCTGTTCCTGGCAGGCTGTGCCCACGACCCGAACCCCAACCTGGAAAAGGCCCGCGCCGAATACGCCGAGCTGCAGGCCAATCCGCAGGCCCTGAGCCTGGCCGGCGTGGAAACCCGCGAGGCCCAGGAAATGCTCAACCGCGCCAACCAGGCCTACGATGCCGGCCAGAAGACCGTGCAGGTGGACCACCTGGCCTACCAGGCCAGCCGCCGTGTCGACGTGGCCAAGGAAACCATCCTGCAGAAGAACGCCGAGGAAGCGCTCAAGTCCGCGCCGGCCCAGCGCACCCAGGCCCAACTGGATGCCCGCAACCAGCAGGTCGATATCCTGCTCAAGCACCTGCAGGCCAAGCAGACCGAGCGTGGCTCGGTGGTGACCCTGGGCGACGTGCTGTTCGAGATCGACCGCGCGCAGCTCACCAGCGCCGGCATGCGCAACGTGCAGGAACTGGGTAACTACCTGCTGCAGAACCCGGACCGCCAGGTGATGGTGGAAGGCTTCACCGACAGCACCGGCACCCGCGACCACAACCTGCGCCTGTCCCAGGCCCGTGCCGACTCGGTGCGCAGCGCCCTGGTGGCCATGGGCGTCGACCCGCGCCGCATCACCACCCACGGCTTCGGCCAGGACTACCCGGTGGCGAGCAACGACACCCCCGATTCGCGCACGCTGAATCGCCGGGTGGAAGTCACCATCGCCCACGGCCAGGGTCCGGTTGCGCCCCGCGCCAGGCTGTAAATCGGAGCCGTAAAAAAATCCGATGCCGGGCTCCCCGGCATCGGATTTTTGTTGGCTATGACTCTAGGCGCTGCTGTAGGGTGCGCCATGCGCACCAGCAAGCCCGTACATGGCGCCGGTGCGCGCAGCGCACCCTACGGCTGACGATCAGCGCTTGCGGCCAAAGCCCGGGCGCTGGCCGTCGCCCGCTGGCGGACGCTTGCTCGGCGTGGCCGGGCGCGGCTTGCGGGCCGGCCGGTCGGCCAGTTCCACGGCCGGACGCGGAGCGCGCTTCTTGTTCACCTCGGACGGCCGCTCGGCCACCGGCGTGCCACGGCTGCCATGCTCGCCCGACGGCTTGCGCGGAGCGCGCTGCGGGCGATCCTCGCCTCGCGGCGCACGGGCGGGACGCGGCGGCTGGCCAGCGGCCTCGGCGCCCTCATGGGAAGGACGCAGCACACGCTTGGTCCGCTCACCGCGACCCAGCGGCTTGGCCGCCTTGCGCTGCAGGCGATCGAGCTTCTCGCGCGTCTTTTCCTTCATCGCCGGCAGGGCCACCGGCTTGAGACCGACCTCCTCGCTGAGAATGTCCACCTCGCGCTGGCCCATTTCGCGCCAGCGCCCCATCGGCAGATCGGAGGTCATGAACACCGGGCCGAAGCGCACACGCTTGAGGCGGCTGACCACCACGCCCTGGGACTCCCACAGGCGGCGCACCTCACGGTTGCGACCTTCCATCACCACGCAGTGATACCAATGGTTGAAACCTTCGCCGCCGGGCGCTTCCTGGATATCGGTGAACTTGGCCGGGCCGTCTTCCAGCATCACGCCGGCCTTGAGCTGCTCGATCATCTCCTCGGTGACCTCGCCACGCACGCGCACGGCGTATTCGCGGTCCATCTCGTAGGAGGGGTGCATCAGGCGGTTGGCCAGCTCGCCATCGGTGGTGAACAGCAGCAGGCCGGTGGTGTTGATGTCGAGGCGGCCGATGTTGATCCAGCGGCCCTCCTTCGGGCGAGGCAGGCGGTCGAACACGGTCGGCCGGCCTTCCGGATCGTCGCGGGTGCAGATTTCGCCTTCCGGCTTGTTGTAGATCAGCACGCGGCGGGTCACCTGGGCATCTTCGCGCTTGAGCAGCTGGCCGTCGACGCTGATGGCGTCGCGGGCCTCGACCCGGGCGCCCAGGGTCGCCACGGCGCCGTTGACCTTGACCCTGCCGTCGGCGATCCACTGCTCGATGTCGCGGCGCGAGCCGAGGCCGGCGCGGGCCAGGACCTTCTGCAGCTTCTCGCCGCTGGGACGGGGTTCGAATTCGGATTCACTCATCTGGGCACCTCCCGGTGTAACTGAGGATGAAAAAGGCCGCGCATCATACGCGGAACGCCGCGACCGCGCACGGCCGACTGACTATAGACCGCTCAGCGGCTCTTGCGCCGTCCGGTGGCCTCGAAAGCCAGCAGGCGCAGGTCGGCCTCGGCCAGCAGGGCGAAGCGCTCGGCCTTGTCGAGCTTCTTCCAGGCCTTGATCTCGCGCTTGCTGCGGCCGCAGCCGACGCAGATGTCGTCGTCGAACTCGCAGACCTTGATGCAGGGACTCTTGCTCATGGCGCCAACCTGTCGGGAAAAGGCGTCGCCAGCATAGGACGGAACGAAGTCGGGCCAGGATTGAAAGTCTCAATCCGGTCAATGCAGGGAATCGCCGGCATCCAGCGTCTCGCCCTGACCCTCTTCCTGCTCCTCGGTCCGCGGCAGGTCGTCGAAGTCGATCTTCAGGCCCTGTTCCATCTGGTCCAGTTCGACCAGCAGGCTGCGGAAACTGGTTTCCTCGCGCGGCTCGGCCGCCTCCTGCTCTTCCCCCTCGGCATCCACCCTGGCCTGCAGCGCAGCCGGCACCGGCATGTCGTCATCCAGCGCCAGCACAGGCTCAGGTTCCAGTTCGCGCAGGACGGCCAGCGGCGGCAGTTCTTCCAGGCTCTTCAGGTTGAAGTAGTCGAGGAAGGCGCGGGTAGTGGCGAGCATGGCCGGCTTGCCCGGCACGTCGCGGTAGCCGACCACGCGGATCCAGTCGCGCTCCTGCAGGGTCTTGACGATCTGGCTGTTGACCGCCACGCCGCGGATGTCCTCGATCTCGCCGCGGGTGATCGGCTGGCGGTAGGCGATCAGCGCCAGGGTCTCGAGCATCGCGCGGGAATAGCGCTGCGGGCGCTCCTCCCACAGGCGGCCGACCCAGGGGGCGAACTTATCGCGCACCTGCAGGCGGTAGCCGGAGGCCACTTCCTTCAGTTCGAAGGCCCTCCCCTCGCAGGACAGGCGCAGCACGTCCAGCGCCTCGCGGATCTGTGCGGGCTCCGGCCGCTCGCCCTCCTCGAACAGCTCGCCCAGGCGCTCCAGCGACAGCGGCCGGCCCTGGGCCAGCAGCCAGGCTTCCAGCAGGGAAGCGAGTTCCTTGGGGTCGTTCAGGTTCATCTATTCGGCTCGGGCGCGGACGTGGATGGGTGCGAAGGGCTCATTCTGCACCAGTTCCACCAGTTGTTCCTTGATCAGTTCGAGCACCGCCATGAAGGTGACCACCACGCCCAGGCGCCCCTCCTCCACGGCGAAAAGCGCGACGAAAGGCACGAAACCGGCGCCCTTGAGCTTCTCCAGCACCTCGCTCATGCGCTCACGGGTGGACAAGGCTTCACGGGTCACCTGGTGGCTCTCGAACATGTCGGCGCGGCGCAGCACCTCAGCCATGGACAGCAGCACCTCTTCCAGGCTGACGTCCGGCAGCAGCTTGCGCGCCCGTGCCTCGGGGGCGTCGAGGCGCGGCACGTTGATGTCGCGGCCGACCCGCGGCAACTCGTCCAGCCCCTCGGCGGCGGCCTTGTAGCGCTCGTATTCCTGCAGGCGGCGGATCAGCTCGGCGCGCGGGTCGTCTTCCTCTTCCTCGATCTCGGACGAACGCGGCAGGAGCATGCGCGACTTGATCTCGGCCAGCATGGCGGCCATCACCAGGTACTCGGCGGCCAGCTCCAGGCGCACCGACTTCATCAGCTCGACATAGCCCATGTACTGCTTGGTGATCTCGGCCACCGGGATATCGAGGATGTCGATGTTCTGCTTGCGGATCAGGTACAGCAGCAGGTCCAGCGGGCCTTCGAAGGCTTCGAGGAAGACCTCCAGGGCGTCCGGCGGGATGTACAGGTCCAGCGGCAGCTCGGTGACGGCCTGGCCGTAGACGAGGGCGAACGGCAGCTCCTGCTGGGCGTTCGCCTGGCTGTCGACCTGCTCGCTCACGCCTCATCCTTCTGGAACGGCGTCGGATCGCCACAGCCGACGCGGAATACCTCGGGCTCGCCATCGGCCAGGTTGACCACGGTGGAGGCCTCCAGGCCGCCGTAGCCGCCGTCGATCACCAGGTCGACCTGGTGTTCGAGGATCTGGCGCATCTCGTAGGGATCGCTCATCGGCAGCTCTTCGCCCGGCAGGATCAGGCTCACGCTCATCAGCGGCTCGCCGAGCTGCTCGGCCAGGGCCAGGGCGATGGGATGGGCCGGCACCCGCAGGCCGATGGTGCGGCGCTTGGGGTGCAGCAGCATGCGCGGCACCTCGCGGGTGGCGTTGAGGATGAAGGTGTAGGGCCCGGGCGTGTGGGCCTTGAGCATGCGGAAGGCGCCGGTGTCGACCTTGGCGAACAGGCCGATCTGCGACAGGTCGCTGCACACCAGGGTGAAGTTGTGCTTGTCGTCCAGCTGGCGCAGGCGGCGGATGCGCTCCACCGCGCCCTTGTCGCCGATCAGGCAGCCGATGGCGTAGGAGGAATCGGTCGGGTAGACGATCACCCCGCCGCCGCGGAGGATTTCCACCGCCTGCTTGATCAGGCGCGGTTGCGGGTTTTCCGGGTGGACCTGGAAGAACTGGCTCATGAACTCTCCCTGCTCAGGCGGTAACAGCGCGTGCATGATCGAAGCGCTCCCATAGAGGAGACAGGTCTTCCGGCAGCGGACGGTACATGCCGAGCTCCGACCAGTCGCCAGGGGCGTGGAAATCGCTGCCGACGGAGGCCAGCATGCCGAACTCGCGGGCCAGGATGGCCAGGCCGCCGACCTGCTCGGCCGGCTGCAGGCCGTTGACCACCTCCAGCGCGTGGCCGCCGGCGGCGATGAAGTCGGCCACCAGGCGGCGCCGCTTGCTGCGGGTGAAGTCGTACTGCCAGGGGTGCGCCAGGCTGATCCAGGCCCCAGAGTCCGCGAGCGTGCCGACCGTCTGCTCCAGGCTCGGCCAGTGCTGCTTCACGTCGCCCAGCTTGCCCGAGCCCAGCCACTTGCGGAACGCCTCGGCGTGGTCGCGCACATGGCCGGCGCGCACCAGGAATTCGGCGAAGTGCGGCCGCGCCGGCGCGTTGCCGCTGTCGCCCAGGCCCTGCTGCACCTCGCGGGCGCCTTCGAGGGCGCCGGCCATGCCCTTGGCGGCCAGCCGGTGGGAGATTTCCTCGGCGCGCAGCCAGCGGCCCTGGTGCAGGTCCTCGATGGTCCGGCACAGGGCCGGCGCGTCGGCGGCGAAGTCGTAGCCGAGCACATGGATGGTCGCCCCGCCCCAGGTGCAGGACAGCTCGATGCCGTTGATCAGGCGCAGGCCCAGCCCGTCCGCCGTGCGCCGCGCCTCGGCCAGCCCCTCGAGGGTGTCGTGGTCGGTCAGCGCCAGCACCTCGACGCCCCGGGCGTGGGCGCGCTCGACCAGCACGGACGGCGCGAGTACGCCGTCCGAGGCGGTGCTGTGGCAGTGCAGGTCGACCTTCATGCGGCGTCTTTCGTTAATGAGGTTGTTTGTTATTATGCCGCCACATCCCGCTTCTGGCTGCCGCCGTGAAACAATTCATCGATTTCATCCCGCTCATCCTCTTCTTCATCGTCTACAAGCTCGATCCCCGCACCGTCGAACTGGCCGGCCACAGCGTCGAGCTGGGCGGCATCTTCAGCGCCACCGCCGTGCTGATCATCAGCTCCCTGCTGGTCTACGGCACCCTGTTCGTCCTCCAGCGCAAACTGGAGAAGAGCCAGTGGCTGACCCTGCTGGCCTGCCTGGTGTTCGGCAGCCTGACCCTGGCCTTCCACAGCGAGACCTTCCTCAAGTGGAAGGCGCCGGTGGTCAACTGGCTGTTCGCCCTCGGCTTCGCCGGCAGCCACTTCATCGGTGACAAGGTGCTGATCCAGCGCATCATGGGCCACGCCGTGAGCCTGCCGCAGCAGGTCTGGACCCGCCTCAACCTGGCCTGGATCGCCTTCTTCGTCTTCAGCGGCTGCGCCAACCTGTTCGTGGCCTTCACCTTTCATGACATCTGGGTCGACTTCAAAGTTTTCGGCAGCCTCGGCATGACGGTGATTTTCCTGATCGCCCAGGGCATCTACCTGGCCCGCCACATCCACGACGAAACCCCGCAGCAAAGCAAGGACTGACATGCTCTACGCCATCATTGCCAGCGATGCCCCCGAGTCCCTGGAAAAACGCCTGGCCAGCCGTCCGGCCCACCTGGCGCGCCTGGAGCAGCTGAAGGCCGAGGGCCGCCTGGTGCTGGCCGGCCCCCACCCGGCGGTGGACAGCAACGATCCCGGCCCGGCCGGCTTCTCCGGCAGCCTGATCGTTGCCGAGTTCGAATCGCTGGGCGCGGCGCAGAGCTGGGCCGACGCCGACCCCTACCGCGCAGCCGGCGTCTACGCCAGCGTGGTGGTCAAGCCGTTCAAGCGGGTACTGCCCTGATCCAACGAGCCGACGCGGGTCCATTCGCACCTTTCGGAAACCGGAGTTCCCCATGCGCCAAGGCACGTTCTACCTGCTGCTCGTCGTTCTCTGCGCGGCGCCCGCGCTGCATGCCGAAGAATCCCAACTCTCGGCAGCACCCGGGGTTTCCACACCCACCGACGGCGCCGAACAGATCGCCGCGCTGCAACGGGAACTGACGGAGAGCCAGCGCCTGCTCGTGGAAGCCCAGGCCGCCTCCGGCGAGCGCGAGACCGCGCAGATCGGCCGCCTGCGCCAGGACAACCAGCGCCTCAAGCTGCAGCTCAAGCAGGCCCAGGCCGAACAGCCGCCGCGCCTGCTCAGCGAGCAGCAGCTGTGGTTCGCCATCGGCGCCGGCACCGCCCTGATCGCCTTCATCGTCGGCCGCCTGAGCGCCGCCGGACGCGGCCGGCGCCGCAGCGAATGGGCCTGAACGTGAGCGCCGCCATGACCGACCTGCTGCTGATCGACGACGATCGCGAACTCTGCGAGCTGCTGGCCAGCTGGCTGCACCAGGAAGGCTTCGCCGTGCGCGCCAGCCACGACGGCGTCAGCGCCCGCGCGGCGCTGGCCGAGCAGACGCCGGCGGCGGTGATCCTCGACGTGATGCTGCCCGACGGCAGCGGCCTGGAACTGCTCAAGCAGCTGCGCAGCGACCACGCCGACCTGCCGGTGCTGATGCTCTCGGCCCGAGGCGAACCGCTGGACCGCATCCTCGGGCTGGAGCTGGGTGCCGACGACTACCTGGCCAAGCCCTGCGACCCCCGCGAACTGACCGCCCGCCTGCGCGCCGTGCTGCGCCGCAGCCTGCCGGTGGCCACGCCATCGCGACTGGAACTGGGCGACATCAGCTACAGCCCGCAACGCGGGGTGGCCTGCCTCGGCGAGCATGAGATCAGCCTGACCCTGTCCGAAGGCCGCATCCTCGAAGCCCTGCTGCAACAACCCGGCGAGCCGGTGGACAAGCAGACCCTGGCCCGGCTGGCGCTGGGCCGCAAGCTGACCCTGTACGACCGCAGCCTGGACATGCATGTCAGCAACCTGCGCAAGAAGCTCGGCCCGCACCCGGACGGCCGCCCGCGCATCGTGGCCCTGCGCAGCCGCGGCTACTACTACGCCCCCTGAACACCGGCTTTACCCAGCCTTTACCCTCCGCTGACCGCGCCTGACCTTGCCCTCCCTAGACTGAGCTCATCCGGTAATCCACCGGCCCAGAGAAGGAGATACCCATGCGCAAGACTCTTACCGCCCTGCTGCTGGCCGCCAGCCTGCCGGCCATCGCCCTGGCCATGCCCGACGGCGCTCCGGGCAAACACGGCGGCTGTGAAAGAGGCATGCACGGCGAACACCGCGAGCACGGCAAGCGTCCGTTCAAGGACCTCGACCTCAGCGCCGAACAGCGCCAGCAGATCGGCAAGCTGATGCGCGAACAGCGCGATGCGCCGCGCGAGATCACCCGCAAGTACCTGGACAAGCTGCCCAAGGCCGAGCAGGACGCCATGAAGAAGGAGCTGGAGAACAGCCGCCTGGAACATCAGAAGGCCATCCGCGCCATCCTGACGCCCGAGCAGCAGAAGACCTTCGACGCGCACAAGGCCGAGATGGAAAAGCGCCGGGCCGAGCGCCAGGAATTCGAGGCCTGGAAAGCGGAGAAAGCCAAGAAGGCCGAGTAATATCCGACCTGCCCATGGACCCGGCCAACCGCCGGGTTCTTCTTTTATCGAGGCGTCTCCATGCGTTCGATGTTCTGGCGCATCTTCGCCAGCTTCTGGCTGGCCGTCGCCCTGGTGTCGGGCTTGTCCCTGCTGCTCAGCCGGGCCCTGAACCAGGACGCATGGGTACTGGCCCATCACCCCGCGCTGGACAATCTCGCCGAGCGCTGGTCACAGAAATTCGAGGAACAGGGCGCCGAAGCCGCCCAGCGCTTCCTGGAGCAACGCAAGAAGCGCTTCCACATCGATACCCAGGTGCTGGACGACAACGGCCAGAACCTGGTGAGCGGCACCTTCCCGGCCCGCGCCGCCGCCTACGAGGCACGCCAGCGCAACGACAAGCGCCTGCCCTGGCGGCGCCTGACCGAGGAATACATCAGCCCGAACGGCGAGACCTACCTGTTCATCTACCGCATCCCCCATCCCGAACTGATGGAGTGGCATCGCGCCAGCCTGTTCTGGCCATTCAGCGCCTTCGGCATCGCCCTAGTCGTACTGACCGCCATCAGCGTGCTGCTGACGCTCTCCATCACCCGCCCGCTCGGTCGCCTGCGTGGCGCCGTGCATGACCTGGGGCAGACCGCCTACCAGCAGCACAGCCTGGAACGCCTCGCCAAGCGCGGCGACGAGCTCGGCCTGCTGGCCCGTGACTTCAACCGCATGGGCTCGCGCCTGCAGGACCTGATCGGCAGCCAGCGCCAGCTGCTGCGCGACGTTTCCCACGAACTGCGCTCGCCGCTGGCGCGCTTGCGCGTGGCGCTGGCATTGGCGGAACGAGCCGAGCCGTCCCAGCGCGAGCAACTGTGGGGGCGCCTCTCCCAGGAATGCGATCGTCTGGAAGCCCTGATCGGCGAAATCCTCGCCCTGGCGCGCCTGGACGCCGACCCCGGCGCGGCACGGCCGATCGACCTGCGCCAGTTGCTCGACCAGTTGCAGGCCGACACCGCCCTGGCCGCGCCCGAGCAGACGCTGCAGGTCCACATGGACGAGCATCCCTTCGCGCTCTCGGGTTGGCCTGACATGCTCGCCCGCGCCCTGGACAACCTGCTGCGCAACGCCCTGCGCTTCTCTCCGCCGGACCGGCCCATCGAGGTGGACGTCAAACGTCACGAGGGCCAGTTGCTGATCGCCATCCGCGACCACGGCCCTGGCGTCCCCCCGGAGCTGCTGGAGCACCTGGGCGAGCCGTTCTTCCGCGCCCCCAACCAGGCGGCGCCCGGGCATGGCCTGGGGCTGGCCATCGCCCGCCGCGCCGCGGAGCGTCACGATGGACAGCTATTATTGGGCAATCATCCGGACGGTGGTTTCATCGCTACCCTGGCGCTGCCACTGGCGGCCGACCAATAGGACATCCTCATGAGCCCCGACCAGTATCTCGCCCACCTGCGCGCCGTGTACGAGGCATTCGAACTGCCGTTCGAACTCATGCCGCCGGCCTCGGAACAGGAGTTGGCTGCTGTCCAGCAAGAACTCGGCCCCGTGGAGCCGGACCTCGCCGCGCTCTGGCGCATGACCCGGGGCAGCAGTGCGGACTGCCCGCAGCCTTTGTTCCAGCGCCCGGGCTTCATCGACTCGCTGGATTTCCTCACCCCGCCACAGGCCCTCGACCAGGCACGCAGCATGCAGGCGCGCGCCCAGCGCATGTGGGACCTGGCAGGCCCGGCCAGCACAGACGAACGCCTGACGGGCCACTGGTGGGAGCGGGGCTGGCTGCCGTTCGCGAGCTTCTACGGCGACATCGTGCTGCTGGTCGACAACCATCCCGGCCCTAGGGGGCAGGCGGGACAGGTGATCGCCTATGTCCACGACCCCGACAAGATGAGCTGGATCGCGCCGAGCTTCGCCGAATACCTGCGGGCGGCGGCGGCCAGCATCGATGAAGACCGCGAGGAGTTCCTGCTCGCCCCTCTGGACGAGCTTTGAGCGTCTGCCGCTCGCGCGGTCGGTTCAGCCCTGCCAGGCGCTGACGAAATCGCCGGGCTCCAGGGCCGGCGGGACACGCCTCGCGCCCTCGAAGCTGCCGAGGTAAAGGAAGCCGACGATCTTCTCGTTGGCGGCCAGCCCCAGGCCGCGCAGCACATGAGGATGGTGGGCCAGGTCGCCGGTGCGCCAGATGCCGCCGAAGCCCAGCGCCTGGGCCGCCAGCAACAGGCTGTGGACGGCGCAGCCGGCGGATAGCACCTGCTCTTCCTGCGGCACCTTGGGGTGCTCGCTGAGGCGTGCGATCACCACCACCACCAGCGGCGCGCGCAGGGGCATGGCGCGTGCCTTGTCCAGCGCCTCGGGCCGGGTCGCCGGGTCGGCGGCCAGCGCCTCCGCGTACAGCTCACCGAGCCGCACCCGCGCCTCGCCTTCCACGGTCAGGAAACGCCAGGGGCGCAATTGTCCGTGGTCGGGCGCGCGCAGGGCGGCGCGGAACATCAGCTCGCGCTGGGCTGCATCGGGCGCAGGTGCCAGCAGGCGGCCGACGGAAACGCGGTTGAGCAGCAGATCGAGGGCTTGCATGGCCTTCTCCCGGTAGGAACAGGCCGCCATTCTAGGGTCTGTTGACGCTTAGAGTCTGTTCAAAATCTCGCGAGCTAGCGCTATGCAAGGCAAAAACAGGCGAGGAAGCGGAGTTTACTGGTGTAAATGAGCATTCCGAGCCTGTTTTTAACGCAGCAGAGCCGACGCACAGCAGATTTTGAATAGGCTCTTAGAAGCGACCGCGACGGCTGGCGAAGTGTCAGGCCACCTGTTCGGGCATCAGCGGCGGGGTCAGGGGCGGCAGCCCGTAGGCCGCCCGCGCGGCATCGCAGTGGGCGTTGTGCTGGCCATCCTGCCAACTGGCGGTGAATTCCCGACAGGTGCTGGAGCGCTTCTCGTAGAGACTGCAGCGCGTGCCGCAGCCCACGTCGCCGAGCAGCCCGACGCAACGCGCCGGCTTGGCGGTGGTGCCGAGCATGGCCACATGGTGCGGGCCGACCTGTTCGACCAGTTCGTCCGGCACGCTGCCGCCGGCGGAGCGGCACTCGCCCCAGAAGAAAGACACACGGAAATGCGCGCAGCAGGCGCCGCAAGTGAGGCAGGGGTTGTTTTCGGACATGATGGGGAGGGCACGAAGAAACCGGACATGGCCGGCGATCGGGTGTCTATTCTATGAATCCGCCGATCGCTGTGAAGCCCCCCAGGAATGGATTTACAGAGCCTGACGCCAAGGTAGAATGGCGCGCCCATGCGCAACCGGCACCCGCCCCACCCCGCGCGCCCTCGCCTGCTCTAGAATCGACGGTACCGCAGCGCGGAAAGGAACCCGATGTCTCTGCCCACCCTACGCATCCTCGCTTTCATCAACGGCATCTTCCTGGTCACCCTGGCCGTCAGCATGCTGGTTCCCGTGGCCACGCTGCTGGTGTTCAAGCAGCCCCAGAGCATCGACGCCTTCCTCTGGTCCAGCCTGATCACCTTCGTCGCCGGCATCTCGATGGTCGCCCAGGGCCGCCCGCAGCACGGCCAGCTGCGCCCCCGCGACATGTACATGCTGACCGTCTCCAGCTGGGTGCTGGTGTCGGTCTTCGCCACCCTGCCCTTCATCTTCACCCAGCACGCCAGCTTCACGGACGCGTATTTCGAGAGCATGTCCGGCATCACCGCGACCGGCGCCACCATCTTCATCGGCCTCGACGACATGTCGCCGGGCATCCTGATCTGGCGCTCGATGCTGCACTGGCTCGGCGGCATCGGCTTCATCGCGATGGCCGTGGCGATCCTGCCGATGCTGCGCATCGGCGGCATGCGCCTGTTCCAGACCGAGTCCTCGGACCGTTCGGACAAGGTCATGCCGCGCTCGCACATGGTCGCCAAGTACATGGTGGTGGCCTACGTCGGCCTCAGCGCGCTGGCCGTGCTGGGCTTCTGGCTGGCCGGGATGAACCTGTTCGACGCCGTCAACCACGCGATGTCCGCCATCTCCACCGGCGGCTTCTCCACCTCGGACGCCTCCCTGGCCAAGTGGCAGCAGCCAGCCGTGCACTGGGTGGCGGTGGTGGTGATGATCTGCGGCAGCCTGCCGTTCGTGCTCTACGTCTCGGCGCTGCGCGGCAACGTCCGGGCGCTGATCCGTGACGAACAGGTGCGCGGCTTCATCTTCGTCCTGCTCGGCAGCTGGGTGGCGCTGGCCACCTGGTACACCCTGACCACCCAGCTGCACTGGCTGGAGGCCCTGCGCCACGTGGCGGTGAACACCACGTCGATCATGACCACCACGGGCTTCGCCCTCGGCGACTACAGCCTGTGGGGTGGCTTCTCGACCATGCTGTTCTTCTACCTCGGTTTCATCGGCGGCTGCTCCGGCTCCACCGCCGGCGGCCTCAAGGTGTTCCGTTTCCAGGTCGCCTTCATCCTGCTCAAGGCCAACCTGATGCAGCTGGTCCACCCGCGCGCGGTGATCAAGCAGCAGTACAACCGCCACCGCCTCGACGAGGACATCGTCCGCTCGATCCTGGCCTTCTCCTTTTTCTTCACCATCACCATCGCCGCCCTGGCCCTGGCCCTCAGCCTGTGCGGGCTGGACTGGATCACCGCGCTGTCCGGCGCGGCCAGCACGGTGTCGGGCGTGGGCCCCGGCATGGGCCCGGTGATCGGCCCGGCCGGCACCTACGCCAGCCTGCCGGACACGGCCAAGTGGCTGCTCAGCGCCGGGATGCTGCTGGGCAGGCTGGAGATCCTCACGGTGCTGGTGTTGCTCTTCCCCGCCTTCTGGCGCCACTGATGCGAAGCGCGGCAAAGCTACTGCGCGATCCGCTGGCGTCGTTGCGTCCTCGCTCAGGGCTCGCCTAGCAGACGCTATGTCTCGCCCTTCGCTGCGGGGCGCCTAGCCAGCGAATCTGCTCGCTACGCTTTGCCCCGCTTTGCACACCGAACCGAGCCTCTTTGCCAACCCTCACAAGCGCGCCCTGTATTCTCCGGGGGTGGCGTCGAACCAGCGGCGGAAGGCGCGGAAGAAGTTGCTGGGGTCGGCGAAGCCGAGCAGGTAGGCGATTTCCAGCAGGGTGAGGTTGGGCTGGGCCAGGTACTGCTCGGCCAGTTCGCGGCGGGTGTCGTCGAGCAGTTGCTGGTAGCTGGTGCCTTCCTCCTGCAGACGGCGCTGCAGGGTGCGCTCGGACAGCAGCAGCGCCTGGGCCACCGCCTCGCGCTTGGGCTCGCCCTGGGGCAGCAGGCGGCACAGCACCTGGCGCACCTGGTGGGTCACGCGGCTCTCGGAGAAGCGCGCCAGGTATTCGCCGGCGAAACGGTCGTGCAGTTGCGCCAGCGCCTCGTTGGCGGACGGCAGCGGCGCGTCCAGGTCGGCGCGGTCGAACAGCAGGCCGTAGTGCTCGGCGTTGAAGCGCAGCGGCGTCTGGAACACCTCGCGGTACAGCTCCAGGCGCTCCGGCGGCGGTCCCTGGAAGCTGACCTGGCGCGGGGTCATCGGCTTGCCGGTCAGCCAGCGGCAGAAGGTCAGGGTATGGGCCAGCGAGGCCTCGCAGCTCTGCCTGGCGGCAGGCAGGCGGTCACCGTGGATCGCCAGGGTCAGCTCGTAGCCATCCGGGCGCACGTGGAAGCTCAGGTCGGAGCCCTCGGCAATGATTCGCTGGTAGCGCACCAGGCGATTGAAGCCTTCCCGCAGGTTGCGGCTGGACATCAACGCGTAGCCCACCACGTGGAAGGCGGTCGGACGCACCGACAGGCGCGCCATGTTCAGGCCGATGGCCGGGTTGCCCGAGACATCCACCGCCAGGTGCCACAGGCGGGTCATGTCGTCCTGCGGGAAGCGCGCCTCCGGGTCATCCAGCGCGGCGTAGTCCAGCCCCAGCCGGGCGAACAGCGCACGGCAATCGAGACCCTCCAGTTCCAGCGCCTGGACGATGCTGGAGGCCCAGCTGGAAGAAGTAGTACGTTCGCTCATCGGTGGTTCTGTTCTTATATGGCTAAGCACGCTTTGGCGCCATGAGGATACTAAACTGGCCCTGTATGTCACTGGCCGCGGAAGACAGCCTGGTTAGACTGTTGTCCAACAATGACAGGAGGTATGCCATGAGCGCTGAAACCACCGCCCGCTTCAACAGCTTCGCCGAGTTCTATCCCTACTACCTGCAGGAACACAGCAACGACGTGTGCCGCCGCCTGCATTATGTCGGCAGCCTTCTGGTGCTGGGCATCCTCGCCTACGCCGTGGTCACCCAGCAATGGCTCTGGCTGCTGGCCATGCCGCTGGCCGGCTATGGCTTCGCCTGGGTCGGCCACTTCGTCTTCGAGAAGAACAAGCCGGCCACCTTCAAGTACCCGCTGTACAGCCTCATGGGCGACTGGGTGATGCTCAAGGACG
>NZ_JAOEEE010000019.1:0-83378 GCF_029837675.1 Pseudomonas sp. GD04015
ACCGACGAATCCCAGGTGCGCACGGCGCACCCTACGGCCGTAGGGCGGGTGAAACCCGCGTCATGGCCGATCAGACGTACTGCGCGGCCGCATGGGCCGAGGCCCAGGCCCACTGGAAGTTGAAGCCGCCCAGGTGGCCGGTCACGTCCAGCACCTCGCCGATGAAGTACAGGCCCGGCGACTTCTGCGATTCCATGGTCTTCGACGACACCTCGCGGGTGTCGATGCCGCCCAGGGTCACCTCGGCGGTGCGGTAGCCCTCGGTGCCGGCAGGCACCAAGGTCCAGGCGGACAGCTTGTGCGCCACCGCTTCCAGTTCCGCCGGGGTGTACTGCCTGAGCGGCTTGCTGACGAACCACTGCTCGGCCAGCAGGCCAGCCATCTTCTTGGTGAACAGCTCGGCGAGCAGGGTCTTCAGTTCGCTGTTGGGGCGCTCCTGCTGCTGCGTCGCCAGCCACTCGGGCAGGTCGATGTGTGGCAGCAGGTCGATCTCGATGGCGTCGCCCGGCTGCCAGTAGGAGGAAATCTGCAGGATCGCCGGTCCGCTCAGGCCGCGGTGGGTGAACAGGATGTTCTCCTTGAAGCTCTGCCCGTTGCAACTCACCACGCAGTCCTCCACCGAGGTGCCGGACAGCTCGCCGCATAGCGTCTTGAGCTGTGGCTCGGTGATGGTGAAGGGCACCAGGCCGGCACGGGTGGGCAGCAGGTTGTGGCCGAACTGCCTGGCCACCTGGTAGCCGAAGCCGGTGGCGCCGAGGGTGGGAATGGACAGGCCGCCGGTGGCGATCACCAGCGACTGGCAGGCGAACTCGCCGGCGCTGGTGCGCAGGGCGTAGCCGGCATCAAGCCTGGTGATGGTCTCGACCGAGGTCTCCAGGCGCAGGTCGACGCCATGCTCGTCGCACTCGGCCAGCAGCAGGTTGAGGATGTCGCTGGCCTTGCGGTCGCAGAACAGCTGGCCGAGCTTCTTCTCGTGGTAGGGCACGTCGTGGCGCACCACCAGTTCGACGAAGTCCCACTGGGTGTAGCGGGCCAGCGCCGACTTGCAGAAGTGCGGGTTCTGCGACAGGAAGTTGGCCGGCTCGCAGTACATGTTGGTGAAGTTGCAGCGCCCGCCGCCGGACATGAGGATCTTCTTGCCCGGCTTGTTGGCGTGGTCCAGCAGCAGGACCTGGCGTCCGCGCGCGGCGGCCTGGGCCGCGCACATCAGGCCGGCGGCGCCGGCGCCGATGATGATGACCGGGAAGAAGGACACGGTGGAGCCTCGGTGAGTCGTGGAGCCGCGCATTCTAGCGGAAAGTGCGCGGCGCTCCCCTCTCCCTCTGGGAGAGGGGCTGGGGGTGAGGGATTTCCCAGGCTACTCGGAGTTGCCCATAGCCCCCTCACCCCAACCCTCTCCCAAGGGGAGAGGGAGTCAGCCGGGTAGGGCGGGTGAAACCCGCGATTCGGTGCGGTCAGGCCACCTTGGCTTCGGCCTGCTGCGTCCGGCCTTTCTGCAGGTGCGCGGCGAGGGTGCGCAGCGGCGCCAGCTGGCGGCAGATCAGGCCGAGCTGCACCTGCACCAGGCGGTGCCCCTCGTCCATTTCCTCGGGCAGCTGCTCCAGTTCCTCGGCCAGGGTCTGGTCGGTCTCGTCGTAGACGGCGATCGGCTGGCCCGTCTGCAGGCCGGCGGCGATGGTGTCCAGGCTCTGGCTGATGTGGGCCACGGCGCGGTCGTGCAGGGCGTCGCTGGCGTCGTCGGCCAGCGACGCGCGGTGCGCGCCGAGGGCCGACAGGTAGCTGAGCAGGGTGTGCGACAGGACCAGGAAGCGGAAGCCGGTCTCGGCGTCCTTCCGGAAGTGGCCGGGCTCCAGCAGCATGTTGGCCAGGGTGGTGGACAGCGCCGCGTCGGCGTTGTGCGCGTTGCGCCGGGCCAGGCGGTAGCTGAGGTCGTCGCGGGCGCCGGACTCGTACTGCTGCATGATCTGCAGCAGGTAGCGGCTGTTGCTGCTCAGGGTGCTGGCCAGCACCTGGTTGAGCTTGCGTCCCTGCCAGTCCGGCAGGATCAGGAACACCGCCAGGCCGGCGATCACCGTGCCCAGCACGGTATCCACCAGGCGCGGCCAGAGCAGGGTGTAGGCGTCGCTGATCTGGTTGAAGCAGAGCACCACCACCAGGGTCATGGCGATGGTCGCCAGGGTGTAGCGGTCGACCCGGTGGGTGAAGAACAGCACCCCGGCCGCCACCGCGAACAGTGACTGCAGCATGGGGTCGGGGAACAGGCGGATCAGCGCCCAGCCCAGCACCAGGCCGACCAGCGTGCCGCTGACCCGCTGCACCAGGCGCAGGCGGGTGGCGCCGTAGCTGGGCCGGCAGACGAACAGGGTGGTCAGCAGGATCCAGTAGCCCTGCTGCGGGTGGATCCAGTGCAGCAGGCCGTAGCCGGCGAGCAGGGCGATGGACAGGCGCAGGGCGTGGCGGAACACCAGGCTGGTCGGGGTGACGTGCTGGCGCAGACGCTCGAAGGCGTCGCGCAAGGTCTGCGGCGAGCGGTCGAGCAGGCTGCTGTCCTGCTCGTCGGCCAGGGCGTCCGGGTTGCTGGCGCTGGACAGCTTGCGCTCGAGGGTGGCGAGGTTGCTGGCCAGCGCGCCGAGGGAGCGCAGCAGGCGGCGCCAGGCCGGGTTGTGCTGCTCGCGCAGGTAGGTCATGGAGGCGTCGAGGTCGGCCATGGCCTGGCTGTTGTCGTTGTAGTCGAACGGCTGGCGCAGGCGGATGGCCCGGCCCAGGGCCTGGCAGGCCTTGCCCTGCTGGCTCAGCAGGCGGCCGCAGCGGAACATCACGTCGCTGTGGAAGAACGCCTCGGCCAGGGCGTTGTAGGGGTAGTGCGAGGAGCTGGCGCGCTCGTGGATGTCCTGGGCGATGAAGTACAGCTTGAGGTAGCGGTTGGTCTTCTGCCCGCTGCGCTTGCGGCTCATGCGGTTGAGGATGATTTCCTTGGCCAGGTTCAGCGCGGTCACCACCCGGCCGTTCTGCCGCGCCAGCTCCAGGCGGCGGGCCTCCACGTCCAGCTGCTTGACCGGCTCGAACAGCGAGGCCTTCAGGCGCAGGTAGGCGCCCAGTTCGTCGAACACCCGCGACAGCGACTGCTGCACCGGCTGCTGGCTGAACAGCGCGCTCCAGATGATGCCCAGCACGCCGTACCAGGCGGCGCCGGTGATCAGCAGCAGCGGCTCCTGCCAGAAGCTGCCTTCCGCGCCGCTCCGGTGTTCCAGGCCGATGGCGGTGTAGATCGCCAGGATCAGGGTGGCCTGGGCCACCGCCGCGTAGCGCTCGCCGATGCCGCCGAGCAGGGTCATGGCGAAGGCGGCCAGGGCCAGGCCGCCACCGAACAGCCAGGGGTAGGGAAATAGCAGCTGCACCGAGATCGCGGTGACGCCGAAGCAGGCCAGGGTCACCAGCAGCGCCTGGGTGCGGCCGCGCCAGTGGTCGTCGCTCTCGGCCAGGGCGCTGGCGATGCAGCCGAGGAACAGCGGGATGACGAGGGAGACGCGCTCCAGGTACCAGCACAGCGCCATGGCCCCGGCCAGGGCGATGAACACCCGCACGCCGTAGGTAAATTTCTCGCGCGCCCAGAGATGGCGCAGGGTGTGGCTCAGCGATGACATGGGCGAACGGCTACCCGCCGGAAAGTGGGTTGGTCTGCCGGAGAAGACGGCGCATGGCGCCACCGAGGCACCATTTTGTTGACCTTTCGTTCAGAGGATAGCCGGTAGGGCGGGAGAAACCCGCGTCGCGGTCACGCAGGGTGCGTCGCCTTTGCGGCGGTGCGCGCGGCGCACCCTACTCCCTCTCCTTTTGGGAGAGGGCCGGGGTGAGGTTTTTCCAGGCCGCTCCGAGCTGCCTATGGCGCCCTCACCCCCAGCCCCTCTCCCAAGGGGAGAGGGGGGCTTCAGTCCTCGCCGTCGTCATCGTCGCCGCCGTCGACCTTCATGCCCAGTTCCTTGATCTTGCGGGTCAGGGTGTTGCGGCCCCAGCCCAGCAACACGGCGGCGTCGCGGCGGCGGCCGGCGGTGTGCTTGAGGGCGGTCTCGATCATGATCCGCTCGAAGGCCGGCACGGCGCTGTCCAGCAGGCTGGACTGGCCGCGGCCCAGGGCCTGGTCGGCCCACTGGCGCAGGGCCTGTTCCCAGTTGGCGGCCGGCGCGCTTTCCTGGGGCTGGGTCAGCAGCTCCGGCGGCAGGTCGTCGATGTGCACCTCGCGCCCCGAGGCCATCACGGTGATCCAGCGGCAGGTGTTCTCCAGCTGGCGCACGTTGCCGGCCCAGGGCAGGTGCTTGAGGTAGTCCTCGGTCTCGCCCTTGAGCAGCTTGGGCTCGACGGCCAGCTCCTGGGCGGCGCGGGCGAGGAAGTGGCGGGCCAGGGTCGGGATGTCCTCGCGGCGGTCGGCCAGGCGCGGGATGTGGATGCGGATCACGTTCAGCCGATGGAACAGGTCCTCGCGGAACTTGCCGGCCTGCACCAGGGACTCCAGGTTCTGGTGGGTGGCGGCGATGATGCGCACGTCCACCTTGACCGGGGTGTGGCCGCCGACCCGGTAGAACTCGCCGTCGGCCAGCACGCGCAGCAGGCGGGTCTGGGTGTCGGCGGGCATGTCGCCGATCTCGTCGAGGAACAGGGTGCCGCCGTCGGCCTGCTCGAAGCGACCGCGGCGCTGGTTGGCCGCACCGGTGAAGGCGCCTTTCTCGTGGCCGAACAGCTCGGACTCCATCAGGTCCTTGGGAATCGCCGCCATGTTCAGGGCGATGAATGGCGACGCCGCGCGCGGGCTGTGGCGGTGCAGCGCGTGGGCGACCAGCTCCTTGCCGGTGCCGGACTCGCCGTTGATCAGCACGGTGATGTTGGAATGGCTGAGGCGGCCGATGGCGCGGAACACCTCCTGCATCGCCGGCGCCTCGCCGATGATCTCCGGGGTGCGGCCCAGCGAGGCCGGAGCCTCCAGGCCCTGTTGCTCCTGGGCGTGCTGGTTGGCGCGCTTGACCAGGGACACCGCCTCGTCCACGTCGAACGGCTTGGGCAGGTACTCGAAGGCGCCGCCCTGGTAGGAGGCCACCGCGCTGTCCAGGTCGGAATGGGCGGTCATGATGATCACCGGCAGGCGCGGGTGCATGTCGCGGATGCGCGCCAGCAGGTCGAGGCCGCTGGCGCCCGGCATGCGGATGTCGGAGATGATCACGTCCGGCTGCTGGCGGGACAGGCGGGTGAGCACGCCATCGGCGCTGTCGAAGCTCTGGGTGGTCATGCCCTCCTGTTGCAGGGCCTTTTCCAGGACCCAGCGGATGGAGCGGTCGTCGTCGACGATCCAGACGGTTTCACTGCGGCTCATGACTGTGCGGCTCCTTGGTCCAGGGGCAGGAAGATCGCGAACGCGGTATGGCCCGGGTGGCTCTCGCATTCGATCAGGCCCTGATGCTGGCTGATGATGTTCTGGGTGATGGCCAGGCCCAGCCCGGTGCCGTCGGGGCGGCCGCTGACCATGGGGTAGAAGATGGTTTCCTGCAGTTCGGGCGGGATGCCCGGGCCGTTGTCGATGATCTCCACCTTCACCACCAGGCGGTGGCGGGTGTGACCGATGGTGAACTGGCGCAGGGTGCGGGTACGCAGGCTGATGCGACCCAGGCGCAGGTCGCTCTGGCTGGACAGCGCCTGCAGCGCGTTGCGCACGATGTTGAGCACGGCCTGGATCATCTGCTCGCGGTCGATCAGCACGTCCGGGATGCTCGGGTCATAGTCGCGCACCAGGGTGATGCTGCCCTGGGCCTCGGCCTCGATCAGGCTGGCGACCCGCTCCAGCACCTCGTGGATGTTGGTGACGGCCAGCGACGGCAGCTTGTTCGAGCCGAGCATGCGGTCGACCAGGTTACGCAGCCGGTCGGCCTCTTCGATGATCACGTTGGTGTAATCCTTGAGGCTCTCCTCCGGCAGCTCGCGCGACAGCAGCTGGGCCGCGCCGCGGATACCGCCGAGCGGATTCTTGATCTCGTGGGCCAGGCCGCGCACCAGCAGCTTGGTGGTCTCCTGCTTGGACAGCTGGGCCTCTTCCTTGGTGATGCGCAGCAGGCGGTCGCGCGGGTGCACTTCCAGCAGCAGCAGGGTCTGGCCGCGGTTGAGGATGGGCGTCACCGCGTAGTCGACGGTGATGGTCTGGCCGGCCAGCGAAGTGAGCATGGCCTCGCGCTTGGTGAAGGGGTGTGCGTGGTCGACCGCCTGGCGCAGCGAGCTGAGCGCTTCCGGCGACTCGGTGAACAGTTCGCTGATGAACTGCCCGTGGCTGCGCTGGCCACTGACCGCCAGCAGCATCTCGGCGGCCGGATTCATGTACTCCAGGCGCAGCTCGGCATTGAGCAGGATGGTCGCGGTGGTCAGGTTGTCCAGCAGTAGGCGGTGCAGGGCGTCGTTGATGGTCATAGGCGGCTTCCGCAGTTGAACCCTGAAAATGCAAAAAGCAAACCAAGGCTCCGAAAAGGCGCGTGGAGCCCCCGCTCAGGGCCATGGAGGGTGCGTTTCGGCGCAGTCGCCCGGATCAGGAATGAACCAAAACGGGGAGAGTGTAGAAATGAGTGCGCGCATACGCACCTTTTTGGTGCGTTCGCGTGCCGCTCAGATGAAGGGGACGAAGGGGATGTCCTTCGGCGGATCGGCGGGCTTGTCCTTCAGCGGGCACTCGGGGCGCACGCCCCAGTCGTCCTTCTTGCAGGGGTTGGTCCGGCGCTTGTCCGCCAGGGTGATGCGCTTCATGTGGAACGGCTGCGCCGGGGTGCGCTCGACGATGCGCCCCTTGGCGTCGAGGATTTCCACGGACAGCTGATGGGTGCCCCGGTCGATGTTCTCCAGGGGGAACACCGGGCTGCGCCCAGGCTCGCCCATAGGCTTGCCGTCCAGCAGCAGGCGGTAGCTATGGCCGTCGTGCAGCCCGGGCTCGCTGCTGGCGGTGACAATCAGGCTGCCGGCGCCATCGCGCACGGTCGCGTCGGGCTCGGGAAACAGGATGCGCAGCACGTCGTAGGCCGGTTCGGTGCGCGGCGCGGCATAGACCTGCGGGCGTTGCACCGGCGTCTGCGGGGCCGTCATGCCGTTGCTGGGCGCCAGCTCGATGCGCTCGGCCTTCTCGGAGGGCGGCTGGTCGGTGAAGACCCGGTTGCCGTCGGCGTCGATGTAGGTGTAGACCCCGGCGCTGGCGGGCAGGGCCAGGCCGAGCAGCAGGCAGATGAACAGCTGGCGCGTGCGCGGACTATTTCGCACGGGCAGGGCTGTTCACGCTGATGCGCTGCACGGTGAAGGTGACGCTGCCGCTCTGCTGGATCGGCTGGTTGCCGGCCAGGACCTCCACGGCCAGGGTGTGTTCGCCCCGGTCCGCGTTGGTCACCTGCAGGCGCGGCACGTTGGTTGGTTGCCCATAGGGCTGGCCGTCCATCAGCAGGCGCAGGCTGTGGCCGGGTTGCAGCCTGGGCTCTATCGCCACGCCGACGATGAAGCTGCCGTTGTTGGCCCGCAGGGCTTCCTCGGTGGGCACGCCGGTCACTTCGAGGCGGCTGTAGGCCTGCTGGTTCTGCTGGGATTCCTCGGGCTTCATCGGCGGCTCGCTGGCCACCGGCTTCTGCGATTCCACGGTGTTGGTCGGCGGCAGGTCGACGGATTCCGCGCTCTGGCCTTCCGGCGGCTGGTTGGTGAAGACGGTGTTGCCGTTGGAGTCGGTGTACTTGTAGATCTGCGCCGCGGCGGGCAGGGCCAGGGTGCAGAGCAGGCAGGCGGTGAGCAGGCGCATGTGCGATATCCCTGTGGAAGAGGCTCCAGGAGCTTTCTACGATCTCTCGATTGTCGGCCATGCCGCCGTGCAACGCAGTGTCGCTCGGGCCCGGGCCGCTCGTTCATGTGCTTCGCGAATCCGTCCCAGATCGATAGCGGTTCTGGCTCGAAAGCTCGCGAACAGGCCCTAAGCGTTGCATTGCCGCCTCGTGCTGGCAAGCGCAGCGGTGCTTAACGGGAGCTGCGTCGCACGGCGTGGTAACTATCTGCGCCTGGCGCGCCCGTACGGTCCGGTCGTGCGTGGCCCGTGCGGCTAGTCGGACAAGGCCGCTCGACAGAGGCGCCGCATGTCGCGGTCGTCGATGCCCTCGCACTCCGAAGACGAATGGTTGACCAGCGCACGACACTGGCGGCGCATGTCGCGGTTGTCGATGTCTTCGCATTCGTAGGCGTTGCCGCTGCTGACGGCGTTGCAGTGACGCCGGGCGTCGCGGTCGTGGATATCGTCGCAGGTGGTCCGCGGTGTTTCCTCCAGCAGTGCGCGGCAATAGCGTCGGGTATCGCGGTCGTCGATATCGCGGCAATCCCGGCTGTTGCCGCTCTTCACGGCCTCGCAGATGCGCCGCAGGTCGCGGTCGTGGACGTCGTTGCAATTGGTGTTGCCGGCCTGGGCGGGCAGCACCGGGAGGGCGGCGAGCAGGAGCCAGAGGAGATGGCGCATGGGCTGTCCTTGATGGCTGGTGTTGCCGGTGAGTCTAGCCGATCGGCGCGATAGCGGGCGTTCTCGCGCGGCGCCTCTTCCCGTGACGGGTTGGTGGCGCACTCCTGCTTTCGTGGGGGCGCCTGGGCGGCATTCTGATTGGCCGCGACATTCGCGGATAAATCCGCTCCCACAAGGGGTGCAACAACCGACGATCAACGATGACACAGCCATAAAAAAGGCCTCCCGAAGGAGGCCTCTTTCAAGCGGACCGCGGATGCGGCCGGTGCTGGATCAGACGCTGTAGTACAGGTCGTATTCCAGCGGGTGCACGAAGGTGCGCACCTTGATTTCTTCTTCCGATTTCAGCTCGATGTAGGCATCGATGAAGTCGTCGGAGAATACGCCGCCCTTGGTCAGGAACGCACGGCCCTTGTCCAGCTCTTCCAGGGCCTCTTTCAGGCTGCCGCAGACCTGCGGGATCTCTTTCGCCTCTTCCGGCGGCAGGTCATACAGGTTCTTGTCGGCGGCATCGCCCGGGTGGATCTTGTTCTGGATGCCGTCCAGGCCGGCCATCAGCAGGGCGGCGAAGGCCAGGTAGGGGTTGGCGGCCGGGTCCGGGAAGCGCGCCTCGATGCGGCGGGCTTTCGGGCTGTTGACGTACGGGATGCGGATCGAGGCGGAGCGGTTGCGGGCCGAGTAGGCCAGCATGACCGGGGCTTCGAAGCCCGGGACCAGACGCTTGTAGGAGTTGGTCGACGGGTTGGTGAAGCCGTTCAGCGCCTTGCCGTGCTTGATGATGCCGCCGATGAAGTACAGGGCGGTATCGGACAGGCCGGCATAGCCTTCGCCAGCGAAGGTGTTCTTGCCATCCTTGGAGATGGACATGTGCACGTGCATGCCCGAGCCGTTGTCGCCGTACAGCGGCTTCGGCATGAAGGTCACGGTCTTGCCGTAGGCATCGGCGACGTTATGCACGCAGTACTTCAGGGTCTGCACTTCGTCGGCCTTGGCGACCAGGGTGTTGAACTTCACACCGATCTCGTTCTGGCCGGCGGTGGCCACTTCGTGGTGGTGGACTTCCACGACCAGGCCCATTTCTTCCAGGGCGTTGCACATGGCGGTGCGGATTTCGTGGTCGTGGTCGACCGGCGGAACCGGGAAGTAGCCGCCTTTCACGCCCGGACGGTGGCCCTTGTTGCCGGACTCGATGTCGGCGTCGGTGTTCCAGGAAGCCTGCTCGGAGAAGATCTTGAACATGGAGCCGGAGATGTCGGACTTGAACTTCACTTCGTCGAAGATGAAGAACTCCGGCTCCGGGCCGACGAACACGGTGTCGCCGATGCCGGTGGACTTCAGGTATTCCTCGGCGCGGCGGGCGATGGCGCGCGGGTCGCGATCGTAGCCCTGCATGGTGCTCGGCTCGATGATGTCGCAGACCAGGATCAGGGTCGGCTCTTCGGTGAACGGGTCCAGCACGGCGGTGCTGTCGTCCGGCAGCAGGATCATGTCGGAGGCTTCGATGCCTTTCCAGCCGGCGATGGAGGAGCCGTCGAACATCTTGCCGAATTCGAAGAAATCGTCGTCGGCGTCGCGTGCCGGCATGGTCACGTGCTGTTGCTTGCCTTTGGTGTCGGTGAAGCGCAGATCAATCCACTTCACGTCGTGTTCTTTAATCAGTTGAAGCGACTTCGACATGGTGTCCTCCAGGTGGATGGGGGTCGGCTGTGCCGGCCTCCCGGAATCGGGGCAAAGCCGGGCGGGATGGTCCGCCAGGCCAGGCTGCCTCACAAGGGAGCAAATTGCATGCCAGTGCCCCGGAATGGGCTGGAGGCCTGAAAGTCAGGGGGTACGCGGCCTGTGGCGATTTTTTGAGCGGTTTTATGCACCGAATGGGTGCCCTGAAAATGCTTTGTGCCTCTTTTTGGTGCTATTTGGCGGCGGATATTGTTTTTGGTCAAAGCTTGAGCAATTTCCGCTATAATCCGCGCCCCTGTTTTTAGGCCCGCCTTCCTGCGCTCGTTTTCCCCATGAAACTCATCGTCAAACCCTTCGCGGAAATCACCATCAAGAGCCGGCCGGTGCGCAAGCAGTTCATCCGCCAGCTGGCGAAGAACATCCGCACGGTGCTGCGCGATCTGGACCCGGCGCTGGACGTGCGAGGGGAGTGGGACAACCTGGACCTGGTCAGCCAGGTGAGCGAGCGCAAGACCCAGCAGGAGATGTTCGAGCGCCTGCGCAGCATGCCGGGCATCGCCCACTTCCTCGAAGTGCACGAATATCCCTACGTGGATTTCGACGACACCTTCGAGAAGTGCCGGGCCCATTTTGGTGCCCAGCTGGCCGGCAAGGTCTTCGCCGTGCGCTGCAAGCGCGCCGGCAACACCCATGACTTCACCTCGATGGAACTCGCCACTCATGTCGGCAGCCGCCTGCGCCGCGAGTGCGGAGCCGCCGGCATCGACCTGAAGAACCCCGAGGTCGAGGCGCGCTTCGAGGTGCGCTACGACCGTCTGCTGATCGTCCACGCCCAGCATGAGGGCCTGGGCGGCTACCCGCTGGGCTCCATCGAGCAGACCCTGGTGCTGATGAGCGGCGGCTTCGACTCCACCGTCGCTGCTTATCAGATGATGCGTCGCGGCCTGCTCACCCACTTCTGCTTCTTCAACCTCGGTGGCCGTGCCCACGAGCTGGGCGTGATGGAAGTGGCCCACCACCTGTGGCAGAAGTTCGGCAGCTCGCACCGCGTGCTGTTCATCAGCGTGCCGTTCGAGGAAGTGGTCGGCGAGATTCTCGGCAAGGTCGACAACAGCCAGATGGGCGTGGTGCTCAAGCGCATGATGCTGCGCGCCGCCAGCCGCATCGCCGCCGAGCTGAACATCGACGCGCTGGTGACCGGCGAGGCGATCAGCCAGGTCTCCAGCCAGACCCTGCCGAACCTCTCGGTGATCGACGCGGTCACCGACACCCTGGTGCTGCGTCCGCTGATCGCCGCGCACAAGCAGGACATCATCGACACCGCCACCGCCATCGGCACCGCCGAGTACGCCAAGAACATGCCCGAGTACTGCGGCGTGATCTCGGTCAACCCGACCACCCGCGCCAAGCCCGGCCGCATCGAGCATGAAGAAACCCATTTCGACATGGCCATCCTCGAGCGCGCCCTGGAGCGCGCGAAGCGCGTGACCGTGGACAAGGTGATCGACGAACTGGGCCAGGACCTGCAGGTCGAGGAAGTGGCCGAGGCCCTGGCCGGGCAGATCGTCATCGACATCCGCCACCCGGACGCCGCCGAGGACGAGCCGCTCGTGCTTGCCGGCGTCGAAGTGCAGGCCCTGCCGTTCTACGCGCTGAACAACCGCTTCAAGGAACTGGATGAGAGCCGCCAGTACCTGCTGTATTGCGACAAGGGCGTGATGAGCCGCCTGCACGCCCACCACCTGCTCAGCGAGGGACATGCCAATGTGCGCGTCTACCGCCCGCGCTAGAGCGGCGCGTCGTCTCGCCGAGGTGCGCCGCCGGCGTCCTCCCGACCAGCGCCCTTAATTCCCCGTTCATGCGGGCCGCGTAGAGTGCGCGGCCGACACCGAATCCCTAATCGAGACGACATCGTGATCGAAAAACTGCGCAACATCGCCATCATCGCCCACGTCGACCATGGCAAGACCACCCTGGTGGACAAACTCCTGAAACTGTCCGGCACCCTCGACCGCAAAGAGGCGGAATCCGAGCGCGTGATGGACTCCAACGACCAGGAAAAAGAGCGCGGCATCACCATCCTGGCGAAGAACACCGCCATCAAGTGGAACGGCTACAACATCAACATCGTTGACACCCCCGGCCACGCCGACTTCGGTGGCGAGGTGGAGCGCGTGATGTCGATGGTCGACTCCGTGCTGCTGGTGGTCGACGCCCAGGACGGCCCCATGCCGCAGACCCGCTTCGTGACCCAGAAGGCGTTCAAGGCCGGCCTGCGTCCGATCGTCGTGGTCAACAAGATCGACCGTCCGGGCGCTCGCCCCGACTGGGTCATCGACCAGATCTTCGACCTGTTCGACAACCTCGGCGCCAGCGACGAGCAGCTTGACTTCCCGATCGTCTACGCCAGTGCCCTGAACGGCATCGCCGGCATGGACCACGAGAAGATGGACGACAACATGGACGCCCTGTTCCAGGCCATCATCGACCACGTCCCGGCACCCCAGGTCGACGTCGACGGCCCGTTCCAGATGCAGATTTCCCAGCTGGACTACAACAGCTTCCTCGGCGTGATCGGCATCGGCCGCATCGCCCGTGGCCGGATCAAGGCCAACACCCCCGTGGTCGCGATCAGCGACGACGGCAGCAAGCGCAACGGCCGCATCCTCAAGATCATGGGCCACTCCGGCCTGCAGCGCGTGGAAGTGGCCGACGCCGAAGCCGGCGACATCGTCTGCGTCTCGGGCATGGACGAGCTGTTCATCTCCGACACCCTGTGCGACCCGGCCAACGTCGAGGCGCGCCCGCCGCTGACCGTCGACCAGCCGACCGTGAGCATGACCTTCCAGGTCAACGACTCGCCGTTCGCCGGCAAGGAAGGCAAGTTCGTCACCAGCCGCAACATCAAGGACCGCCTGGACAAGGAGCTGCTGCACAACGTGGCCCTGCGCGTCGAGGCCGGCGAGTCCGCCGAGAAGTTCAAGGTCTCCGGCCGTGGCGAGCTGCACCTCTCGGTACTGATCGAGACCATGCGCCGCGAAGGCTTCGAGATGGCCGTGGGCCGTCCGGAAGTGGTGATCATCGAGAAGGACGGCGAGAAGCAGGAGCCGTACGAGAACGTCACCATCGACATCGAAGAGCAGCACCAGGGCTCGGTGATGGAGCAGATGGGCCTGCGCAAGGGCGATCTGACCAACATGATCCCCGACGGCAAGGGCCGCGTGCGCCTGGAATACACCATCCCGGCGCGCGGCCTGATCGGCTTCCGCAACAACTTCCTGACCCTGACCTCGGGTACCGGCATCCTGACCTCGACCTTCAGCCACTACGGTCCGATCAAGGCCGGCGAAGTCAGCAACCGCCAGAACGGCGTACTGGTCTCCATGGCCACCGGCACCGCGCTGACCTACTCGCTGGAAACCCTGCAGAGCCGCGGCAAACTGTTCCTCGGCCCGGGCGACGAGATCTACGAAGGCCAGCTGGCCGGCATCAACAGCCGTGACAACGACCTGGTGATCAACCCCACCAAGGGCAAGAAGCTCGACAACATGCGCGCTTCCGGCAAGGACGAAGTCATCGCCCTGGTTCCGCCGATCCGCTTCACCCTGGAACAGGCGCTGGAATTCATCGCCGACGACGAGCTGGTGGAAGTGACGCCGAAGTCGATCCGCCTGCGCAAGAAAATGCTCAACGAGAACGACCGCAAGCGCTACGAGCGCAGCAAGGTCTGATTTCGACGAGATGCAGGAAGGCCGGGCAAATGCCCGGCCTTCTTGTTTCCGGGGCGGGCCATCCGGGCGAGCCCTCCACACAAACTCCACACGCTCTCCACATTCCCCGCACGGCGCCGCCATGGTCGCCGTCGAGACTCTCCCCACGGTCCAAACCAAGGAGAGTTCCCCCATGAATCGCAACCTGCTGATCAAGCTGGGCGCCATCGCCGCGCTGATCGTTCTGCTGATGGTCCCGATCCTGATGATCGACGGCATGATCGAGGAGCGTCAGAGCCTGCGCGACGGCGTGCTGGAAGACATCGCGCGCAGTTCCAGCCACAGCCAGAAGATCACTGGCCCGCTGCTGGTGGTGCCCTATCGCAAGACCGTCCGCGAGTGGAAGACCCACGACAAGACCGGCGAGCGCTACCTCGACGAGCGCGAGCTGAGTGGGCGCCTGTATTTCCTGCCGGAGCGCCTGGCCGTTGGCGGCACCATCGGCACCGAGCTGCGTGCCCGCGGCATCTACGAGGCGCGCCTGTTCCACAGCAACGGCCGCCTGAGCGGCCACTTCGAGTTGCCGGCGCACTACGGCATCGCGGAAGACCTGGCGGACTACCGCTTCGGCCAGCCGTTCGTCAGCGTCGGCATCAGCGATATCCGCGGGATCAAGAACAACCTGGTGCTGGAGCTGGGCGAGCGCCGGCTGCCGTTCCAGCCGGGCAGCGCCGATCCGCTGCTCGGCGCCGGCGTACATGCGCCGCTGCCGGAATCGTCCCAGGGCGGTCGCCTGGACTTCGCCTTCGACCTGCTGCTGCAGGGTACCGGCAGCCTGGCCATCGCCCCGGTCGGGCGCGAGACCCAGGTGGACCTGAGCGCCGACTGGCCGCACCCGAGCTTCATCGGCGAGTACCTGCCGAGCGAGCGCGAGATCACCGCCAAGGGCTTCAGTGCGCGCTGGCAGACCAGCTTCTTCGCCACCAACATGGAAGAGGCCCTGGGCGACTGCGTGAGCGACGGTGATTGCCAGGCCTTCCTCGGCCGCCAGTTCGGCGTCAGCTTCGTCGACCCGGTGGACCAGTACCTGAAGAGCGACCGCGCGCTGAAATACGCCCTGCTGTTCATCGCCCTGACTTTCGCCGGCTTTTTCCTCTTCGAGGTGCTCAAGCGCCTGGCCGTGCACCCGGTGCAGTACGGCCTGGTAGGCCTGTCGCTGGCGATGTTCTACCTGCTGCTGCTGTCGCTGGCCGAGCACATGGCGTTCGCCAGCGCCTACGCCCTGGCCGCATCGGCCTGCGTGACGCTGATCGGCTTCTACGTCAGCCACGTGCTGCGCAGCTGGTTGCGCGGCGCCGGCTTCACCGCCGCCCTGGCCGCGCTCTACGGGATGCTCTACGCCCTGCTCAGCGCCGAGGACTACGCGCTGCTGATGGGCTCGCTGCTGGTGTTCGGCCTGCTCGCCGCGGTGATGGTGCTGACCCGCAAGCTCGACTGGTACGGCCTGTCCCGGCCGGCCGCGCCCGCCGCCTGATCCGGGGAGTTCGCCATGATCCGCATGATGATGCAGTTTTCCGCCTGTTTCGCCCTCGGCCTGGTGGTGGCCGGGATGATCCTCATCGGCCTGATGTTCTTCGGCCAGTTCGACCTGATCCACGGCCTCAACCTCAGCGGCAAACCGCTCGCCAGCGTCGCCCTGGCGCTGCTGCCGGGCGGTTTCTGGGAGGCCCTGACCGGCGTGCCGGACGCCGCCGACAACCCCAGCGTGCAGTCCTTCCTGCAGCTCTGCGTGGCACTGGGGCAGGTGGCGCTGCTGCTCGCCGCCGCCTTCTTCCGCCTGTGGTACCGCGCATGAGCGGCCACGTGGGGTTGCGCGAGGAGGCCCGCCTGGGTCGCCTGCTGGCGCGGCGGATCGCGCGGCTGTTCCCTCAGGCGGAGCGCTCCGGCGAGCGGCGGACGTCGCTCACTCGCGGCGCAGGAAGTGCACGCTGAAGAACTGCCAGGGATCGCGCCACATGGCCACCGCGGCGAAGCCACCCTCGGCGGCCAGCTGGCGGAAGCCGGCGGGGGTGTACTTGTAGGAGTTCTCGGTGTGCAGGGTCTCGCCGGCGGCGAACTCGAACAGGCGGTCCTCGATGCGTACCTGTTGCGCATGGGGGCTGACCAGGTGCATCTCGATGCGCGACTCGGCCTCGTTGTAGAAGGCCCGGTGCTGGAAGCGGCCGGGGTCGATGTCGCTGTCCAGTTCGTGGCGGATGCGTTCGAGCAGGTTGAGGTTGAACTGGGCGGTGACGCCGGCCTTGTCGTTGTAGGCGCGCTCCAGCACCTGACGGTCCTTCACCAGGTCGACGCCGATCAGCAGGCCGCTGCCGGGCGGCAGCGCGGCGTGCAGGTTGCGCAGGAAGGCGCGGGCCTGTTCCGGGTCGAAGTTGCCGATGCTGGAGCCGGGGAAGAACGCCAGAGGGCGCTTGCCCAGCGCCTCGGCCGGCAGCTCCAGCGGCTGGCTGAAGTCGGCGCACAGGGCGTGCACGTCCAGCCAGCGGTAGTCGGCGGCCAGCCGGTGGGTACTGGCGGCGAGGAACTCGCGGGAGATGTCCACGCCCAGGTAGCGGGCCGGGCGCAGGGCCTCCAGCAGCAGGCGCACCTTGAGGCTGGCGCCGCTGCCGAATTCCACCAGGCTGATGTCCGGTCCGGCGATCTTGGCGATGTCGCCGGCGGCCAGGCGCAGGATGGTTTCCTCGGTGCGGGTCAGGTAGTACTCGGGCTGCCGGCAGATCTGCTCGAACAGCTGGGAACCGCGGCTATCGTAGAAGAACTTCGGCGAGATCGACTTGGGGCTGGCGGCGAAGCCCAGCAGGGCCTCGTCGCGCAGGGCCGCTCGCTCGGCCGTCCAGGGCTGTTCGTGAACGCGGATTGCCAATGCCATGTGTCAGATCTCCTTGGCCAGGCGCAGGCCGGCGAACTGCCAGCGCATGGTGGGGTGGAAGAAGTTGCGGTAGGTGGGGCGCACATGGTCCTCGGGGGTGACGCAGCTGCCCCCGCGCAGGACCATCTGGCCGGACATGAACTTGCCGTTGTATTCGCCCAGGCTGCCGGCCAGCGGGCGGAACCCCGGGTACGGGCGGAAGGCGCTGGAGGTCCATTCCCAGACATCGCCGTAGAGCTGCTGCAGGCCCTCGCCGGCGGCGCAGGCCACCGGTTGCAGGTGGTCGTTCTCGACGAAGTTGCCCCACAGCGGCTCGTCCTGGGCGGCGATCTCCCATTCCTCCTCGCTGGGCAGGCGGGCCTGGGCCCAGGTGGCGAAGGCGTCCGCCTCGTAGTGGCTGAGGTGGCACACCGGCGCGTCCGGGTCCAGTTCGCGGGGGCCGCCCAGGGTCAGCTCGATCCACTGTTCGCCGTCGCGCTGCCAGTACAGCGGCGCCTGCCAGCCGGCGCGCTGGATGTGGTCCCAGCCGTCGGCCAGCCACAGGGCGCTGCTGCGGTAGCCGCCGTCGCGGATGAAGTCGAGGTACTCGGCGTTGCTCACCGGCCGGCTGGCCAGCTGGAAGGCGTCGACGAAGGCGCGGTGCCGCGGCCGCTCGCAGTCGAAGGCGAAGCCGCCGCCGTCGTGGCCGATGTGGCGTACCCCGGCGGGATAGCTCAGCCAGCGCAGGGGCGCCACCGGGGTACCGGCGGCGGCTGTGAGATCCCGGCGGTAGGCCGGGCGCAGCGGGTTCTGCGCGAGGATGTGCTTGATGTCCATCAGCAGCAGCTCCTGGTGCTGCTGCTCGTGTTCCAGGCCCAGCTCGACGCGGGACAGCACCTCCTCGGCGATCTCCGCGTCGAGGTGCCCCAGCAGGCGCTCCATGGCCAGGTCGACATGGCTGCGGTAGGCGTACACCTCGCTCACCGTCGGCCGCGACAGCAGGCCGCGGCGGGTGCGCTCGAATGGCGTGCCGTGGGTCTGGTAGTAGGAGTTGAAGAGGTGGTCGTAGCGCGCGTCCAGCGGCCGGTAGCCCTTCAGGAAGGGCTGCAGCACGAAGGCCTCGAAGAACCAGCTGACGTGCGCCAGGTGCCACTTGGGCGGGCTCACCTCCGGTGTGCTCTGGATCACGTAGTCCTCGCGCTCCAGCGGCTCGCACAGGCGCTCGGTGGCGCTGCGTACCCGGTGGTAGCGATGCAGCAGGTGTTCCAGTCCGGCCAGTGAGGCGTCAGTCCTGCGGGCCCGGTTCGGCATGTCGCTGTTCCTGTGCGGCCGTCGCGTTGGCGCGGCGGTTCATAGGAACAGCGACCGGCCGCCGGCGGCAAAGGTTCAAGCGGATTTCGCGGGGGCGAGGAGGCCGGGTCGAGCGACCCGGCCGGCAGGGCTCAGGCGCGGTTCTGGATCTCGATCCAGCGGGCGAAGGTGTCGATGAATTTCTGCAGGAAGCCCTTGATGCTGTCGTTGGGCTTGCCGGCCTCGTCGAAGAGGTTTCCGGCACCGCCCAAGTAGGACTCCGGCTGCTGCAGCACCGGCATGTCGAGGAACACCAGCGACTGGCGCAGGTGATGGTTGGCGCCGAAGCCGCCGATGGCGCCCGGCGAGGCGCTGACCACCGCTGCCGGCTTGCCGCTGAACACGCTCTGGCCATAGGGCCGCGAGCCTACGTCGATGGCGTTCTTCATCGGCGCCGGAACCGAACGGTTGTACTCGGGGGTGACGAACAGCACCGCGTCGGCGCCCCGCAGCTGGTCGCGGAAGGCGGTATAGGATGCGGGCGGCGGGTTGACGTCGATGTCCTCGTTGTACAGCGGCAGGTCGCCGATCTCGACGATCTGCAGCTTCAGCGATGGCGGCGCCAGCTCGGCCAGGGCCAGGGCCAGCTTGCGGTTGATCGAGGCCTTGCGGAGGCTGCCGACGAGAACCGCGACATTGAATACCTTGCTCATGGTGACTCCGTGAAGTGAGTGGACGAACGGAAAGAAGACCCGGACTGGAAACTATAGTGCGCTTCGCCGATCGCGCCGCTCTGGCACGCCCGTTCCGCCGCTGCGACATTGCGTCGTGTTGACCCGCGCCGCGTACCGGCGGAAATTGATCGCAGGCGGCTGAAACCGCCGGCCCCGTGCAGCTGTCTGTGTTCTGCACGAGTGTCATCAACCGGCGGCACGCTGGCCGAACAAGAACAATCCCCGATGCCCGTCACTGCCTACCATGCCGTTGCATACCGCAGCGGCCGTACTTTGTGAGGAAATCAGCAATGGATACGTTCAATCTGTTCGATCCGCGTTACCAACTGGAGGCTGAAGAGCGCGCCCCGCGCCGCAAAGCCAGTGAAGGCCAGATCCACGCGCACATTCAGCAGGCCCTGGCGGCCATCGACACGCTGACCGCTCAGTTGCGCCAGCGCGCGCACGACGGGAAGCGCCCCCAACACTGACTCCCCATTTACCGACTGCAGGCTCTCCTGCTCGAGCGTCTGCAGTCGGATGTTGGCTGCCTGCGCAATGCCGGTGGCTGGCGTTGTCGTGTGCGCGTGATGCAAACCCTGCGGCGCCTGGCGTCGTACTCATCACCGCTCGTTCAGCGCAGGTTCAGGAAGGGTTCAGGAACGGTTCAGTGGCGCTGCGGGAGGATGGCTCCCGTGCTTCACACATCCAAACCGCTCCAAGAGGAACACACCATGAAAGCCACCCTGAACCGTATCGCCCTGGCCACCGGCCTGACCCTGGCTGCCTTCACCGCCCAGGCTGCCGACAACTTCGTCGGTCTGACCTGGGGTCAGACCAACAACAACATCCAGAAGTCTTCTGCCCTGAACCAGAGCCTGGGCAATCCATCGCTCGACAAGGTCATTCACAAGACCGGTACCTGGGGTATCCGCGCCGGCCAGGTGCAGGATAACGGCCGCTACTACGCGACCTACGAGAACGTCTCGGACAGCGATAGCGGCTACAAGCTGCGCCAGCAGAACCTGCTCGGCAGCTATGACCTGTTCCTGCCCCTGGGCGACAACAACACCAAGCTGTTCGGTGGCGCCACCCTCGGTCTGGTCAAGCTGGAGCAGGACAGCCGTGGTCTGAGCCGCGACAGCGACATCGGTTATGCCGCGGGCCTGCAGGCCGGTATTCTCCAGCAACTGAACAAGAACGCATCGGTTGAAGCGGGTTATCGTTACCTGCGTACCAACGCCAGCACCGAGATGTCCCCGCATGGCGCCGGCAAGCTGGGTTCGCTGGACCTGCACAGCACCTCGCAGGCATACCTGGGCGCCAACTACGCGTTCTAAAGTCTGCACGTTCCCCCGCCCGCTGGGCTTCGGCCCAGCTCCCACAGGAGACAGCGCCTGATGAAATTGCTGGTAGTGGAAGACGAGGCGCTGTTGCGTCATCACCTCTACACGCGACTTGGGGAACAAGGCCATGTGGTGGACGCGGTGCCGAATGCCGAAGAGGCGCTCTACCGGGCTCAGGAATACAGCCACGACCTGGCGGTGATCGACCTCGGGTTGCCGGGCATGAATGGCCTGGACCTGATCCGCCAGTTGCGCAGCCAGGACAAGACCTTTCCCATCCTCATTCTCACTGCGCGCGGCAACTGGCAGGACAAGGTCGAAGGCCTGGCCGCCGGCGCCGATGATTACGTGGTCAAACCCTTTCAGTTCGAAGAACTCGAGGCGCGCCTGAACGCGCTGCTGCGCCGCTCCTCGGGCTTCGTCCAGTCGACCATCGAGGCCGGCCCGCTCAACCTGGATCTGAACCGCAAGCAGGCTCAGCTGGACGGCATGCCCATGGCGCTGACCGCCTACGAATACCGCATCCTCGAATACCTCATGCGCCACCATCAGCAGGTGGTGGCCAAGGAACGGCTGATGGAGCAGCTCTACCCCGATGACGAAGAGCGCGACCCCAACGTGATCGAAGTGCTGGTCGGTCGCCTGCGGCGCAAGCTGGAGGGCGACAACGGCTTCAAGCCGATCGAGACCGTGCGCGGCCAGGGTTACCTGTTCGTCGAGCGCTGCCGATGAGCGAGCGCGTGACGCGGGTTCGGCGCCGCGCCGGGTTTTCCCTGCGCCTGCGGCTGATGCTCGGCGCTGCGGCGCTGGCCGTGCTGTTCATGCTGGCGCTGCTGCCGGTGCTGCAGCGAGCGTTCGTCTTCGCCCTCGAACAATCCATCGAGAAGCGCCTGGCGTCCGATGCCAGCACGCTGATTTCCGCCGCGCGCATCGTCGATGGCCGGCTGACGATGCCGGATAAACTGCCGGACGAGGAATTCGACAACCTCGAGACGCGCCAGCTCGGTTTCATCTACGACAGCGAAGGCACGCTGGTCTGGCAGTCGCATTCATCCCGCGCCGAGAGCGTGCATTACACGCCACGCTACGAGGGTGGCCGCCATGACTTCTCGCGGGCGCGGGCGCAAAGCGGCCGGGAGTTCTTCGTCTACGACGTGGAGATCGACCTGCTGCGGGGCCAGGCGGCTGCCTACAGCGTGATCACCATGCAGCCGGTGAGCGACTACCAGGGCATGCACGATGGCTTCATGCGGCAGCTCTACCTGTGGCTGACGGTGGCCCTGCTGGTGCTGCTCGGCCTGCTCTGGTTCGGCCTGACCTGGGGCTTTCGCGGCTTGCGCCGGCTTACCGCCGAGCTGGACCAGGTCGAGGCGGGCGAGCGGGAGGCGCTCAGTGAGGAACACCCGCGCGAGCTGCTGCGCCTGACCGGCTCGCTGAACCACCTGCTGGAAAGCGAGCGGCGGCAGCGTGAGCGCTACCGGCACTCGCTGGATGACCTGGCGCACAGCCTGAAGACTCCGCTCTCGGTATTGCAGGGTGTCAGCGAAAACCTCGCCGGGCGCAGCGCCAACCCGGAGCAGGCGCAGATCCTGCAACGGCAGATTGAGCGCATGAGCCAGCAGATCGGCTACCAGTTGCAGCGTGCCAGCCTGCGCAAGAGCGGCCTGGTGCGCCACCGTGCCCGCCTGGCGCCCTTGCTCGACATCCTCTGCGAGGCGTTGGACAAGGTCTATCGCGACAAGCGCGTGCGCGTCGAGCGGGTGTTCGATGTGCAGTTCGAGGTGCCCATCGAGCAGGGCGCATTGCTCGAACTGCTCGGTAACCTGCTGGAGAACGCCTACCGCCTGTGCCTGGGCACCGTTCGCGTCAGTGCCATCGAGCAGGCCGGCTACTGCGAGCTGAGCGTCGAGGACGACGGCCCCGGTGTGCCGGTCGACCAGCGTGCGCGCATCCTGCAGCGTGGCGAGCGCCTGGATACCCAGCATGAAGGACAGGGCATCGGTACCGCGGTGGTCAAGGACATCATCGAAAGCTTCGGCGGCGAGCTGCTGCTGGAGGACTCCAGCCTGGGTGGCGCGGCATTCCGCGTGCGTTTGCCGCGCAGTTGAGCTGGCTCCTTCGCGCTCTATGGTTGGTTGATGCCGGCAGTGGGAGCAGGTAGCGAAGGCATCAGGTGTTCGCTGTCCTGCTCGCGGATGATCTGCTGCAGCTGCTCGGCGCCTGGCGACAGGCTGTGCCCGCTGCGGCTGACGATGCCATAGGCCGAGCTGGCCAGGTATGGCACGCCGCTCAGGGTGAGGATCGCCAGGCGTCCGGCCTGCACATCGCTGGCGACCACGTCCCAGGGCGCCATGCTCAGCACGTCGCTGCTCGACACCAGCTCCTTGAGCACCATGAAGTTGTCGCACTGGATGCTCATCGCCTGCTCGCCGCCCAGGGGTTCGAGATTCTCCGCCACCGCCTGCGGCAGCTGGGTGCCGGCCAGGGCGTAGCCGCGCAGGTCGTCCAGCCGCAGCGGCCCGCCGTGCCCGCACAGCGGGTGTTGCGGACGGCAGAACAGCACGCCGGGGTGGCTGCGCAGCGCCTCGATGCACAGTTGGGGATCACCTTGGAGTTCACGGATATCGGCGACGAACAGCTCCAGCTCGTCGTCGAGCAGGCGCGTTCGCAACTGCTGCCAGTTGTCGATCTGCAGCTGCACGCGCACCTTCGGGTAATGCTCGGCGAAGCGGCCGATGGCCTGGGGCACGAGCCGCGCGGCGGGGTAGGGGCCGGCGCCCAGGCGCAGTTCGCCGCTGGCGAGGTTGCCGAGCTGGCTCACCGCGTTGTGCAGGGCGTGGCTGCCGGCCAGCAGGCGGCGGGCGTGTTCGAGCACCAGGCGGCCGTGGGCCGTCAGGCTGATGCCGCGGCTGTGGCGATCCACCAGGGTGCAGCCGAGGCCGCTTTCCAGCGCCTGGATGCTGCGGCTCAGGGCCGGCTGGCTGAGATGCACGGCCTCGGCGGCGCGGGCGAAGTGGCCATGGTCGGCGAGGGCAACGAAGTGACGGAGTTGGCGCAGGTCGTTCATGCGTGTCTCGCATCGAATCAGCGAATGAAATGCATTGGAATTATTGGCTCGCTTTCGCCAGTCTGCCTAGCGGGACAAACAACAACGAGCCAACCCCCATGTCATTCAGCCGATTCAGTGGCCTGCTGCTGGCCGCGACCCTGCCTTTCACCGCCAGCGCTGAGCTGCCCACCGAGCACATCGAGCCGTCGATCAACGCCGAGCTGGCCGAACACACCCGGCACTTCAGCGAAAAGGTCTATCCGATTGCCGACAACGTCTGGTCGGCGGTGGGCTGGAACCTCGCCAACAGCGTGATGATCGAGGCGCCGGAAGGGCTGATCATCGTCGACACCGGCGAGTCGGCCGAGCAGTCGCGCAAGGTGCTCGCCGAGTTCCGCAAGATCAGCGACAAGCCGATCAAGGCCATCGTCTACACCCACTTCCACCCGGACCACATCAACGGCGTGAAGGGCTTCGTCAGCGAGGAACAGGTGAAGAGCGGCGAGGTGCAGATCTACGCCCAGGAAAGCCTGCTCGACAACGTCGTCGCCCAGGGCGCGCTGGTCGGGCCGATCCTCTCCATGCGCTCGGGCTACAGCTTCGGCGCCGCGCTGCCGGACAGCGACAAGCAGCAGATGAACGCCGGCCTCGGCCCGCTGGCCCATGAGGGCGCCTCGACCTTCATCGCGCCGACCATCACCTTCAAGGACAAGCTCGACACCACCATCGCCGGCCTGCCGGTGCAGTTCCTCCACGTGCCCAGCGAGGCGCCGGACGAGATCGTCCTGTACCTGCCGGACAACCGCGTGCTGATCAGCGCCGAGGTCACCCAGGGGCCGACCCTGCCGAACATCCACACCCTGCGCGGCACCAAGTTCCGCGACCCGGTGGTGTGGGTGGACAGCCTCGACAAGCTGCGCGCCTTCCAGGCCGACTACATGGTGCCTCTGCACGGCCAGCCGGTGAGCGGCAAGGACAAGGTCGAAGAAGTGCTGCGCATGACCCGCGACGCCATCGCCTACATCCACGACCAGACCGTGCGCTGGATGAACAAGGGCCTGACCCCCGACGAGCTGGTCGAGAAGGTCCAGCTGCCGCCCCACCTGGCCGGCTACACGCCCTACCTGCGCGAGTACTACGGCACCGTGAAGCACAGCGTGCGGCAGATCTACCAGGGCTACCTGGGCTGGTTCCAGGGTGACCCGGTGGACCTCGACCCGATCCCGCCGAAGGACAAGGCCGAGCGCCTGATCGCGCTCATGGGCGGCCGCGAGAAGGTTCTGCTGGCGGCCGGCGAGGCCTACCTCAAGGGCGACTACCAGTGGGCCGCGGAACTGTCCGGCTACGCCATCCGCGTCGACCACGGCGACAAGCTAGCGCGCGACATCAAGGCGCGCAGCTTCCGCAAGCTCGGCTACGCCAGCATGAACATCAACTGGCGCAACTGGTACCTGATGAGCGCCATGGAGCTGGAAGGCAAGCTCGACGACGGCGGCGCCGAGGAACTGGGCCGCCGCGTGCGCAGCGCCTTCCTCTCCAGCGACATGCTGAAGAACCTGCCGGCGCGCATCTTCCTGCAGAACTGGGTGACCCGCATCGACCCGGAGAAGAGTGCCGACGTGGAGCTGACCCTGGGCTTCGCCTTCCCCGACATCGGTGAGGAATGGAGCCTGGATGTGCGTCGCGGGGTGGCCCAGTTGCGCCGGGGCATCGATGCCGACACAGCGCTGCGCCTGACCCTCGACAAGACCTACCTGGACACCGTGATCAGCGGCGAGAACGGCCTGCTCAAGGGCGCGCTGCTGGGCGACGTGAAGGTCGACGGCAACCTGCTCGACATCAAGACCTTCCTCGGCTGCTTCGACTTCGCCGAAGCGCCGATCGCCCTGACCGTGCGCTGATGTCCCGCGGCGCGCCCGGGCGGCGCGTCGCACCACCCGTGGGCCACCGGAGGAGCGTGCCATGCAACGTCGCGAGCTGTTGAAGAAGGCCGCCGCCCTGACCGCCGCGGGCGTCGCCGCCCCTGTCCTCGGGCAGCAGGCGGCGCCGGCCAGGGTACGCCCGGCCGGCCGCAAGCCGAACATCCTGCTGATCGTCACCGACCAGCAGCAGGCCCACCGCGACCTGCCCGGCGCGTTGCCGCTGCCTGGTCACGAGCGGCTGCTGCGCGGCGCGGCCAGCCTGGGCAACTTTCACGTCAACACCACGCCCTGCTCGCCGTCGCGCTCGGTGCTGTTCACCGGACAGCACACCCAGCGCACGGGGATCACCGCCAACATCGGCCTGCCGCCGTTCCGCGAGCTGTCGCCCGGACTGCCCACCCTCGGCCACATGCTGCGCGAGCAGGGCTACCACACCGCCTACAAGGGCAAGTGGCACCTGTCGCACATCGAGCAGCCGGGCAACCTCACCTACGGCGTGGTCGAGAGCACCCGCGACGCCCTGCTGCCGTTCGGCTTCGCCGACTACAACCTCAACGGCGACCCCCACGGCTCGCTGATGACCGGCTTCATCTTCGACAAGGTCACCGCCAGCGACACCGTCGGCTGGCTGCACCAGCACCGCGACGACGAATCGCCCTGGTTTCTCGCGGTCAACTTCGTCAACCCGCACGACATCATGTTCTACAGCTCCGGCGCGAAGCAGGAGCAGTCGCGCCTGCGCCGCAACTTCCTCGGCCCGATCGACCCGGGGCCGACCACAGGGCTGTACCAGACGCGCTGGGACCTGCCCCTGCCGCGCAGCTTCTATCGTGAGGACCTGAGCCGCAAACCCTGGGCCCAGCGCGCCGACGTGGAACTGTGCAACCGCGTGTACGGCCATCTCGACCCCAGGGACGAAGAGGCCTGGAAGGGCCTGCAGAGCTACTACCTGAACTGCGTGCGCGACGTCGACCAGTCCATCGAGCAGGTGCTGCTGGCGCTGGAGGGCACCGGCCTGGCCGACGACACCATCGTCATCCTCACCGCCGACCACGGCGAGATGGCCGGCGCCCACCAGCTGCGGCAGAAGGGGCCGCACATGTACCGGGAGAACACCCGGGTCAACTTCATCGTGCGCCACCCGGACGTGCGTCAGGGCTTCACCAGCGAGGTGCTGGGCTCGACCGTCGACATCGCGCCGACCGTGCTGGAGCTGGCCGGAGTGGACGCCGTGACCCGCGCCGAGCGCTACCCGCAGCTGGCCGGCGTCAGCCTGGCGGACAGCCTCGGCGGCGCCGACCGCCGCTCGGCCCGGGACGAGCGCGGCCACCTGTTCGACTACGGCGTAGTCATGTACCTCGACCCGGAATTCACCGAGTCGGTGATGCGCCATGCCGACCAGGTCACGCCCTGGGCGATCCTGCGCGAATCCCTGCGCCAGGGGCAGCTCGGCCCGTCGCTGGACAACCGCGCGCTGTTCCGCGGCATCCACGACGGCCGCTACAAGTTCGCCCGCTACTTCGCGCCATCCGACCACCACACGCCGGCTGGCTTCGACGACCTGCTGGCGCGCAACGACCTGGAGCTGTACGACACCCAGGCCGACCCGGACGAACTGAACAACCTCGCCGCCGAGCCACAGGCGCATCGCGAGCTGATTGAGCGGCTGAGCGCCCGGGTCGACGCGCTGGTCGCCCTGGAGATCGGCGTCGACGACGGCCGCGAACACCCTGGCCCGACCTTCCTCTACCACTGAACCGGGAGCTTTCCATGCTGACCCTGGCCAAGGCCGCGCTCGCACTGTTCTGGATACTGGCGCTGGCCAACCTGCTGCACCCCTTCGCCGGCCCGACCATGAGTGCCATCGCCGCGCTGCTGCTGGTGATCCATGTGCTGGAGATCGTCGTGCTGCATGGGCGCTTGCAGCGCCAGGCGCAACCGATGCTGGCGCGCCTGCAGGTGCTGCTGTTCGGGGTGCTGCACCTGCGCAGCCTGAGCCCCTGAGATTCAGCCTGAACCCCGCTGCGCTTGCGCGGGTCTGTGCTAGTACGGCGACGTCCGCCGCCATGGACCTCAAGGAGTACCGCATGGACCTCATCCGCATTCTGATCGCCATCCTGCTGCCGCCGCTGGGCGTGTTCCTCCAGGTCGGTTTCGGTGGCGCCTTCTGGCTGAACATCCTGCTCACGCTGCTCGGCTACATCCCCGGCATCGTGCATGCGGTGTACATCATCGCCAAGCGCTGAAGGCAGCAACGAAAAAGCCGCGCGATTGCGCGGCTTTTTCATGCGGGGAGATCAGGGCGCCTTGTCGGCCAGCTCCTCCAGGAGGTCGGCGGAAGGCGCGAAGAACAGGCTCCCCGTCACCGCCTTGCTGAAGTCCAGCAGGCGATCGTAGTTGCCCGGCGGCAGGCCGATGAACATGTTCTCGAGCATTTCCTCCATCGGCTCCGGCGAGCGGGCATAACCGATGAAATAGGTGCCGAACTCCCCGGCTCCCGGGCGACCGAACGGCATGTTGTCGCGCAGGATCTTCACCTCCTGGCCGTCCTTGACCAGGGTGGTCAGGGAACTGTGCGAACAGCTCGGCTTCACCGACTCGTCCAGCTCGATGTCCGACAGCTTGGTACGTCCGATGATGCGCTCCTGGGCCTCGGTGGACAGCTGGTTCCAGCGGGTCATGTCGTGCAGGTACTTCTGCACCAGCACGTAGCTGCCGCCGGCGAAGTCCGGGTCCTCGTCGCCGATCAGGGTGAAATGCGCGGCCTCGCGGCCCACCGGGTTCTCCGTGCCGTCGACGAAGCCGATGATGCTGCGCATGTCGAAATAGCGGAAACCCTGGACCTCGTCGACCACCGTGACCGCCTCGCCCAGCCGCGTCATCAGCTGGGTCGCCAGCTCGAAGCAGAGATCCATCTGCTCCGCACGGATGTGCAGCAGCAGGTCCCCCGGCGTGGAAACGGCGACCCGCTCGCCGGCGCCAATTGCACGGAACGCATGCAGGGCTGCGGGGCGCGGCGCACCGAAAAGAACATCCCACGCCATGGCGCCGAAGCCCACCACACACGAGAGATCGCCTTCCGGCACGCGCTTGCCCACCGAGCGGACCAGCCCCGCCACGTCACCACACAAGGCCCGGACGGTCTCGTTGTGCTCCGCGCCCGGATTGAGGGTCGCGACGATAAAGATTGCACTGCGGGTGATCGGGGTGCCGACCGCCTGGGGCAAGGGGGAATCGCTGGCCATCTTTGCCTCGACGTCTTCTGTGGGAGCTTGTGCCTGGCTCCGTGAGCCAGGGCGAAACGTCGTAGAGGCTGGGCGCAGCACAATACGAGCGGTAGCCGGAATGGTACGCAGTTTTCAGGAGGCCAAAAAGACTTAGGCCAGTCGCATGACTGGCCTAAGTCCTTGTTCTGCTTGGTGGGCCCACACGGACTCGAACCGTGGACCAAAGGATTATGAGTCCTCTGCTCTAACCGACTGAGCTATAGGCCCTCAGAAGGAGCGGCGGATTATACCGGCGCCTTTTCCGCGCTGCCAATCGGCAGGGGGCCGAGAAAGTTGGTGGCGAAGGATTCGGCCGAGAGCGGGCGGCTGATCACGTAGCCCTGGATCTGTTCGCAGCCCTCGCTGGCGAGGAAGGCTTCCTGGGCCTTGGTTTCCACGCCCTCGGCGATCACCGACATCTGCAGGCTGCGGCCCAGCGCGATGATTGCGCGGGTGATGGCGACATCGTCCGGGTCGCCGGGAAGGCCGAGGACGAAGGACTTGTCGATCTTGAGGATGTCCAGCGGCAGGCGCTTGAGGTAGCTGAGGGACGAGTAGCCGGTACCGAAGTCATCGATGGCCAGCTGCAGGCCCAGCGACTTGAGTTCGTGGAGTACCAGCAGCGCTTCCTCGGCCTGGTTCATGATGAAGCTCTCGGTGATCTCCAGTTGCAGGCAGCTGGCCGCCAGGCCGAAGTCGTCGAGGGTGCCGGCGATGCGCTCCACCAGCTTGGGCTGGCGCAGCTGGCTGCCGGACAGGTTGACCGACAGCGGGCCGAACGGCGCGTGGCTTTCCTGCCAGGAACGCATCTGCCGGCAGGCTTCCTGCAGCACCCAATCGCCTAGCTGGAGGATCATGCCGTTGTCTTCGGCCAGCGGGATGAAGCGATCCGGCGGAATCTCGCCGAACAGCGGATGGTGCCAGCGCAGCAGGGCTTCCGCGCCGACCAGGGTCCTGCTGGTCAGACACAGCTTCGGCTGGTAGTAGAGGCTCAGTTCGCCGCGCTCGATGGCGCGGCGCAGCTCCAGCTCCAGGGTCATGCGCTCGGTGGCCTGGAAGGTCAGGTTGCGGGTGTAGAACTCGACCCGGTTGCGGCCCTTGGCCTTGGAACTGTACATGGCCGCGTCGGCGTTCTTGACCAGGGTGGCGACGTCCTCGCCATCCCTCGGGTACAGGCTGATGCCGATGCTGGCGCTGATGAAGAACTCGCTGCTCTCGGTGTGGAAGGGGGTGTTGAAACAGTTCAGCAGCTTGGTCGCCACCCGTTCGGCGTCGGCGGGCAGCTGCAGGCCGGGCAGCAGCACGATGAACTCGTCGCCGCCCTGCCGCGCCACCGTGTCGATGTCGCGCAGCTGGCCGCGCAGGCGCTGGGCGATGCTCTTGAGCAACTGGTCGCCGACCGGGTGGCCGAGGCTGTCGTTGATGTGCTTGAAGCGGTCCAGGTCGAGGAACAGCACGGCGCCCTGGCCGCGCTCGGTGCGGGCCTCCTGCAGCGCCTTGTCCAGGCGGTGTTCGAACAGCGCGCGGTTGGGCAGGCCGGTGAGCGGGTCGTGGTGCGCCTGGTAGTCCAGCCGTTCCTGGGCCTGCTTGAGCGAGCTGATGTCGGCGAACACACCGACGAAGTGGGTGATCTGGCCGTCCTGGCCACGCACGGCGCTGATGGTCAGCCATTCGGGGAACTCCTCGCCGTTCTTGCGCCGGTTCCAGATCTCGCCCTGCCAGTGTCCTTCCTCGTTCAACTGGCGCCACATGTCCTTGTAGAAGGTCCGATCATGCCGTTCGGAGGCGAGCAAGCCGGGCTTCTGGCCGAGTGCCTCGGCCTCGCTGTAGCCGGTGATCTCGCTGAAGGCGCGGTTGACCGCGGTGATGCGCTGCTCCAGGTCGGTGATCATCACGCCCTCGGCCGTGCTCTCGAAGACGGTGGCGGCCAGGTGCAGGCGCTCCTCCATCTGCTCGCGGTCGGTGATGTCGCGGGCGATGGTGAGCAGGCAGGGTTCGTCCTCGATCATGATCGCCTGGACCGAGAGTTCGCCCAGGCGCAACCTCCCGTCGCAGGCGTTGAGCCAGGCGCGGAAGTCGCGCAGGCCGCCATGCTGGCGTACCGCCTCGACCATGCGCAGGCGGTCCTCCGGGTTGGCCCACATGTTCAGCTCCCGGGTGGTGTGCCCGAGCGCCTCTGTGATGTCGTAGCCGGTGATCCGGGTGAAGCCTTCGTTGGCCTCGAGGATCAGCCCGTCGCGCGAGCGGGTGATCAGCAGGCCGTCCGGCGAGGCGTGGAAGGCCTTGGCGAACTTCTCTTCGGACAGGCGCTGGGCCTGCTCGATGCGCTTGGCCTCGCTGATGTCGACCATCAGGCCGTGCAGCAGCGGGCCGTCGTCGCCCGGCATCGGCGTGACGATGTCGCGAATCCACACGGTGCGGCCGTCGGCCGCCAGCATGCGGTAGTCGAAGCCGGCCTGGCCCTCGCCCTGGATGTGCCGGTGCGCGTGCTCGGCGTCGTCCGGGTGCAGGTGGCGCTGCCAGAAGCCCGGCTCCAGCCATTCGTCCAGGGGATAGCCCAGCAGCTTCTCGGCGTGCGGCGAGACGTAGGTGAAGCGCTGCTCCTTGAGGCGCATCTGCCAGGCCACCGCGCTGAGGCTCTCGATGAGGCCGCGGTAGTGCTGTTCGCTGCTGCGCAGGCGTTCTTCCAGGCTTCGGCCCCTGCGCATCTCCTGACGCAGCCTCTGGTTGATGCGCAGTACGGTGGCCAGTATCAGCAGGGCCAGTAGGAAGACGGGGATGCCATAGGGGAGGGCGCGCAGCCAGGCGTCGCGTTCGTCCAGCACGCCGCCGACCCAGGGCTCGCGTAGCTTGGCGATTTCCTTCTCGGTCAGTTCGGCGAACAGCTTGTCGAGGATGCCGATCAGCGGCGTGTTCTGGTGCGGCGCGGCCATCGCCAGTTGATAGCGGTAGGGTGTCTCGCCGGTGATGCTGAGGCCGTCCAGCTTCAGCTCGCGCAGGCTCCAGACACTGGAGGCGAGGTCGCCGATCATCGCGTCGGCCTGGCCTGTGGCGAGGGCCTGCAGCGCGGCCTCGACGCTGGGCAGCGGCAGCAGGTTGAGGTCGGGGTGGCGGTTGCGCAGGATGACGTGGGGCGCGTAGTCCATCACCACGGCGATCTTCAGGCCGTACAGCTGGTCCAGCCTGCGCGGCTGCGGGCCGCTGCGGTGAGCGAGGATGACGATGGGAAAGTCGAGGTAGGGGCGGGTGAAGGCCAGGTCGCGCTGACGCTCGGGGGTCGACATGATGCCTGGCAGCAGGTCCACCCAGCCTTCCTGGGCGCGGGCCAGCACTTCGCTCCAGTCGTTCGAGGCTACCGGCTGCATCCGGATCTTGAGGCGCTCTTCGATCAGCCTGATATAGCTGGCGCTGAGGCCGCTGTAGCGGCCTTGTTCGTCGCGGAACTCGAAGGGCGGCCATGAGGGGTCGATGCCCAGGCGCAGCTGTGGGTGGTCGGCCAGCCAGGCCTGCTCCTCCGGGCTGAGCTCGAGCGCCGCCGCCGGGAGCGCCCAGCACGCCAGACACGACAGGAGAATGGCCAGCAGACGCGACATGCGGCGGTTCCGGGAAGCGTTGGATACTCTTGTCAGTGTAGCCGGCGCAGAAGCAAAAACCCCGGCGGGTGCCGGGGTTTTGCCATCATTCGTCGAGGAATGAGCGCAAGTGCTCGCTGCGCGTTGGGTGGCGCAGCTTGCGCAGCGCCTTGGCCTCGATCTGGCGGATGCGCTCGCGGGTGACATCGAACTGCTTGCCCACTTCCTCGAGGGTGTGGTCGGTGTTCATGTCGATGCCGAAGCGCATGCGCAGCACCTTGGCCTCGCGGGCGGTGAGCCCGGCCAGGACTTCGCGGGTGGCTTCCTTGAGGCTTTCCACGGTCGCCACTTCGATCGGCGACTGCATGGTGGAGTCCTCGATGAAGTCGCCCAGGTGCGAGTCTTCGTCGTCGCCGATCGGCGTCTCCATGGAGATCGGCTCCTTGGCGATCTTCAATACCTTGCGGATCTTGTCCTCGGGCATCTCCATGCGCTCGCCCAACTCTTCCGGAGTCGGCTCGCGGCCCATCTCCTGCAGCATCTGGCGGGAGATGCGGTTGAGCTTGTTGATCGTCTCGATCATGTGCACCGGGATACGGATGGTGCGCGCCTGGTCGGCGATCGAGCGGGTGATCGCCTGGCGGATCCACCAGGTGGCGTAGGTCGAGAACTTGTAGCCGCGGCGGTATTCGAACTTGTCCACCGCCTTCATCAGGCCGATGTTGCCTTCCTGGATCAGGTCGAGGAACTGCAGGCCGCGGTTGGTGTACTTCTTGGCGATGGAAATCACCAGACGCAGGTTGGCCTCCACCATTTCCTTCTTGGCGCGACGGGCTTTCGCCTCGCCGATGGACATGCGGCGGTTGATGTCCTTGATCTCGGCGATCACCAGGCCGGCGTCGGCCTCGATGGCGCTCATCTTCTCCTGGCAGCGCTGGATGTCGGCCTGCAGGTTGCCGATGGCCTCGGCGTACTTGGCCTTGCCCTTGGCCAGGCCGGCGGACCATTCGGTGGAGACTTCATTGCCGGGGAACAGCTTGAGGAAGTCGGCACGCGGCATGCGGGCGTCACGCACGCACAGCTGCATGATGGCGCGCTCCTGGGCACGAACCTGCTCCAGGGAGCCGCGAACGCGCTCGACCAGGGCATCGAACTGCTTGGGCACGAGCTTGATCGGCATGAACAGCTCGGCCAGCGTCGTTTGCTCCTGTTCCACCTGCTTGCTGCCGCGGCCGTGCTTCTTCAGGGCCTTGCGGGTCTTCTCCAGCTGATCGGCGACCGCGCCGAAGCGGCGGGCGGCTTCTTCCGGGTCCGGGCCACCATCGCCTTCGTCGTCGGAGTCGGAGTCGCTTTCCTCCTCCTCTTCCTCGTCGTCCTTGGTCTCGGCGGCGGCTTCCTTCAGCTCGGGCACGACTTCCTCGGCCGGCAGGCTGCCGTCATCCGGGTCGATGTAGCCGCTGAGCACGTCGGACAGGCGACCGCCTTCGGTGGTGACGCGCTGGTATTCGGCGAGGATGCTGTCGACGGTGCCCGGGAACAGGGAGATGGCGCCCATGACTTCACGGATGCCTTCCTCGATGCGCTTGGCGATTTCGATCTCGCCTTCGCGGGTCAGCAGCTCCACGGTGCCCATTTCACGCATGTACATGCGCACCGGGTCGGTGGTGCGGCCGATATCGGTCTCTACCGCGGCCAGCGCGGCGGCGGCTTCTTCGGCGGCGGCTTCGTCGGTGTCGGCTTCGGCCAGCAATAGGGCATCCGCATCCGGAGCGCTCTCGAATACGTTGATCCCCATGTCGTTGATCATGCGGATGATGTCTTCCACCTGTTCCGGATCGGAAATATCCTCCGGCAGGTGGTCGTTGACCTCGGCGTAAGTCAGGTAACCCTGCTCACGACCACGGCTGATCAACTCTTTCAAACGAGACTGCTGTTGCGCTTTTCCGGACATAGCACCCTATCCACTGAAGGTCTTGGCGGGCTGAAAATAAGCCGAGGATTATACCCGATTTGGCGCATCACGCGCCAGTTGGGCTCTCGCTGTCGGTCGATGGAGCGTGACTGAAGTGCTCTCTCAATAGAGCCTTTTCCTCGTCGCTCAGTTCGCTGGGGCTCTTGTGCATGACGCTCCGCAACAGTTGATCGCGGCGTTTCTTCAGCTGGCCGTGGGTAAGTGTAGTAATGGTGTCGAAGAACTGCTTTTCAAGATTGTCGCCTTCGATCAGCCACTCCTTTTCCGCCAGGGCACGCAGCAGGCGGCCCTGTTCGGTGCCGTGCCAGCGGGCGATCAGCTGCAGCGAACGCAGCTTGGGGCTCTTCTGCAGGGTGCCGACCAAGGCGACCAGCAGCTGGGCGTAGGTGTCTTCTTCGTCGGCGAAATGGCTGACATCTTCGACTTTCTGTGCCAGTTGCGGGTGGTGCAGCAGGGTGCGCAGCGCCGTCAGGGTCGGCGTCTCCACGTGCACCGGTTTGCGCGGCGGGGCGCCGTCGCGCGGGCCTTTCTTCCAGTCACCGCCCTTGCGCCACTCGCCATCCTTCTTCCAGGCCTTGCCTTCGCCTTTCTGCCAGGTTTTCTTCGGCTCGTAGGCTTCGGCGGGCGGCTCGATGTGGTTGGCGTAGTCGGCGACATCGCCGTAGTCCGGCTGGGCGTCGTAGTAGTGGCCATAGTCCGTCGGCGGCTCGTGGCTGGCGCTGGGGGCGGGTGGTGCGTTCTGCGCGGCCTGCTGCAGCATCTCGCCGCTGAGCCCGGTGATTTCCGAGAGGCGCTGACGCATCAGGGCGCGCAGGTGGTTGCCGGGAATCTTGTCGATCAGCGGCGCAGCCAGGGTCACCAGGTGCGCCTTGCCTTCCAGCGAGCGCGGGTCGGCTTCTTCCGACAGTTGCTGGAAGAAGTAGTCGGCCAGCGACTGGGCATGCTGGTTGATGCGGGCGCGGAAGGCGTCGGTGCCTTCCTGACGCACCAGGGTGTCCGGGTCCTCGCCCTCGGGCAGGAACAGGAAGCGTGCGCGGCGGCCGTCCTGCAGGTTCGGCAGGGTGGCCTCCAGGGCGCGCCAGGCGGCCTTGCGGCCGGCGCCGTCGCCATCGAAGCAGAACAGCACGCTGGGCACCAGGCGGAACAGGCGCTTGAGGTGTTCCTCGCTGGTCGCCGTGCCGAGGGTGGCGACGGCGTTGCGCAGGCCCTGCTGGGCCAGCGCGATGACGTCCATGTAGCCCTCGACCACCATGATCTCGTCGAGGTCGCGATTGCTCTTGCGCGCTTCGTAGAGGCCGTACAGTTCCTGGCCCTTGTGGAACACCGGCGTTTCCGGTGAGTTCAGGTACTTGGGCTTGTCGTCGCCCAGCACCCGGCCGCCGAAGGCGATGACCCGGCCCCGGCTGTCGCGGATGGGAAACATCACCCGGTCGCGGAAGCGGTCGTAGCGCTTGCCGCTCTCGGCGTTCTCGATCAGCAGGCCGGCATCGATCATCGCCTTCTGCTGCATGCCGTCGCCGCCCAGGTGCCTGAACAGGTTGTCCCAGCCCGGCGGGGCGAAGCCCAGGCCGAAGTCGCGGGCGATCTCGCCGGTCAGGCCGCGTCCCTTGAGGTAGTCCACCGCGGCCTTGCGCGTCGGGTGGCTCTTCAGGGCCTGGCGGTAGTAATCGGCGGCGGCGGTGAGCAACGGGTAGAGCGGCGAGTCGGTCGGCTGCCGCGGCGTGCGACCGCTGTCTTCCCGGGGCACGTCCATGCCGGCGCGCTTGGCCAGATCCTCGACGGCCTGGGGGAAATCCAGGCTGTCGTGGTCCATGACGAAGCCGAGGGCGTTGCCGCCCGCGCCGCAGCCGAAGCAGTAGTAGAACTGCTTGTCGGGGCTGACGCTGAAGGAGGGGGTCTTCTCCTTGTGGAACGGGCAGCAGGCCGTGTAGTTCTTGCCGGCCTTCTTCAGTTGGATGCGCGAACCCACCACTTCGACTATGTCGGTGCGGTTGAGCAGGTCATCGATGAAGGATTGCGGGATCAGGCCGGCCATGGGTTCGTCAGCGTGCGGATGCCAGAGGCGGGAGCATAAACGAAAAAACTCCGGTCATTCGCCGGTCGGCGAAGCGGAGTCGGGTGGAGCCTGAAAATGCAAAGCCCGGCCGGAGCCGGGCATCGCGGAAGCCTAGCGGCGCGACTGATAACTCAGTACAGGCGCTCGCGGCGGCGCTGTTCGCGCTGCACTTTCTTGGCGTGGCGCTTGACGGCGGCTGCGGCCTTGCGCTTGCGCTCGGTGGTGGGCTTCTCGTAGAACTCGCGGCTGCGAACTTCGGCCAGTACACCGGCTTTCTCGCAGGAGCGCTTGAAACGACGCAGAGCTACGTCGAAGGGTTCGTTCTCTTTAACTTTGACGGCTGGCATCCAGGTCGTACCTTCACTGTTTTACCGAATGGACGACGCGATCCGGCAAGGGCACGGGAGTACGTCGGTTTTCAAGGGCTGCGGATATTAACGCCTCGCGCAGCGGAATGCAAAGCCTCTGATCGAAAAGCGCTGGCCCGGTCAGGGGGCGGCGATTATCATGCGCGCCTTCTTTTTTAGCCAGTGTTGAAGGTTTTAATCCCCATGCTAGTGCTGGGCCTGGAAACCTCCTGCGACGAGACCGGTGTCGCCCTCTACGACAGTGAGCGCGGCCTGCTGGCCGATGCCCTGTTCAGCCAGATCGACCTGCATCGCGTCTACGGCGGCGTGGTGCCGGAGCTGGCCTCGCGCGACCACGTCAAGCGCATGCTGCCGCTGATTCGCCAGGTGCTGGGCGAGGCGGGCGCCGAGGCTGCGCAGATCGAGGCCATTGCCTACACCTCCGGCCCCGGCCTGGTCGGCGCCCTGCTGGTGGGCGCCTCCTGCGCCCAGGCCCTGGCCTTCGCCTGGGGCATCCCGGTGATCGGCGTGCACCACATGGAGGGCCACTTGCTGGCGCCCATGCTGGAAGAACAGCCGCCGGCCTTCCCCTTCGTCGCCCTGCTGGTCTCCGGCGGTCACACCCAGCTGGTGCGGGTCGACGGCATCGGCCGCTACCAGCTGCTCGGCGAGTCGCTGGACGATGCCGCCGGCGAGGCATTCGACAAGACGGCCAAGCTGATGGGGCTGAATTATCCCGGCGGACCGGAAATCGCCCGCCTGGCCGAATCGGGCACGGCGGGACGCTTCACCTTCCCGCGGCCGATGACCGATCGTCCCGGCCTGGATTTCAGCTTCAGCGGCCTGAAGACCTTCACCCTGAATACCTGGCAGCAGTGCCGTGAGGCGGGTGACGCCGGCGAGCAGACCCGCGCCGACATCGCCCTGGCTTTCCAGGACGCGGTGGTCGACACATTGACCATCAAGTGCAAGCGCGCGCTCAAGCAGACCGGCCTGAACAGCCTGGTGATCGCGGGCGGGGTGAGCGCCAACCAGGCGCTGCGCCGCTCGCTGGAAGGCATGCTGGCCGGGCTCAAGGGCCAGGTGTTCTATGCCCGCCCGCGCTTCTGCACCGACAACGGCGCGATGATCGCCTACGCCGGCTGCCAGCGACTGCTGGCCGGTCAGCGCGATGGTCCGGCCATCCAGGTACAGGCGCGCTGGCCGATGGAGCAGCTGCCGGCCATATGAGCCGGGCTCAGGCCGACTATTAGAAATGCCGTTCGCGTCCGGCCATCAGGTCGCGTAGATTGCTGCGGTGGCGCCACACGATCAGCCCGGTCAGCACGCACATCGGCAGCAGCGCCTCGGGGCGTTGCCAGGCCAGCAGCGGCAGGGTCAGCGGGGTGGCGATCAGCGAGGCCAGCGAGCTGGTGCGGGTGAGGAAGAAGGTCAGCGCCCAGGCGGCGAGGGCCAGCAGGGCGGAGGGCGGATAGAGGCCGAGCAGCATGCCGGCGGCGGTCGCCACGCCTTTCCCGCCACGGAAGCGGAAGTACAGCGGATAGAGATGGCCCACCACGGCGGCCAGGCCGATCCAGGCCTGTTGCTGGATGTCGAGGCCGGCGAGGTAGGCGACCAGCACCGGCAGCAGGCCCTTGAGCAGGTCGCCGAGCAGGGTCAGCACGGCCAGTTTCCTGCCGGCCACCCGCAGCATGTTGGTGGCGCCGGGGTTGCCCGAGCCGCTGGCGCGCGGGTCCGGCCCGCCGCTCAGGCGACTGAGCAGAATGGCGAAGGACAGCGAGCCGAGCAGGTAGGCGAGCAGTGCCAGCAGCCAGAACATGGTATCCATTCCGGGGCGAGGGAGCCCCGATTCTAGCGGCGGGACAAGGGTCTTGTCGTCCAGCGGAGACGAGGTTTGGACAAGGTTTTCATCGAGGGGCTGGAAGTCGACACCCTGATCGGCGCTTACGACTGGGAGCGGGGCATTCGCCAGTGCCTGCTGCTGGACCTGACCTTCGCCTGGGACATCCGTCCGGCGGCGGCTGGGGACGATCTGGGCAAGGCGCTGGACTACGCTGCAGTGAACCAGCAGGTGCAGGCGTTCGCCGCCGCCGCGCGCTTCGAGCTGGTGGAGACCTTCGCCGAGCGCCTGGCCGAGCTGTTGCTGGAGCGCTTCGGCCTGTCCTGGCTGCGCCTGCGGGTGACCAAGCCCGGCGTCAACGCCGCGGCCCGTGCGGTGGGTGTGGAAATCGAGCGCAGCCGGCCATGACTCCCATCTTCCTCGGGCTGGGCAGCAACGCCGACCGCGAGCTGCGCCTGGCCGCCGGCCTGGATGCACTGGCCGGCTTTCTCCACGATCTGCGCTGTTCGCCGGTGTTCGAGAGCCGGCCGGTGGGCATCAAGAGCGGCAACTTCTACAACCTGGTGGTCAGCGCCCGCACCGACCTGCCGCTGCACGAGCTGGATCGCCGCCTCAAGTTCATCGAGGCCGACAACGGCCGCTATGCCCCGGAGCGCAAGGGCCTGCCCCTGGATATCGACGTGCTGCTGTACGACGACCTGATCGGCAGCTTCGACGGCCTGGTGCTGCCCCGGGCGGAAATCCTGAAGAATGCCTTCGTGCTCTGGCCACTGGCCCTGCTGGCGCCCGAAGCCGTTCACCCCGAGGCGAAGCGGACGTTCGCCGAGCTGTGGGGCGAGGCGCGGATCGACCAGCAGCTGTGGCCGGCGCCGTTCCGGTGGCGTGGCGCCGAGCTGACGCCGGCCGAGCTGCTCCGGGCCTATCCCGCGCCGTAATCGCTTCGTGAGGGCCCTGCCGTAGGGGGCGCGGGGCCGGGCACCTTGCGGGGCTTCGGTGCGCATGGCGCACCTACGTTGGCGTGTCCTGCCGGTCTTTCTTGTAGGCCTTGAGCGCCTTGAGGCGTTCGCGCTTGAGCGCTTCGCCCAGTTCGGCACCCTTGAATCCCCGCTCGACCAATGGCTGCACCGCCACCGCGCGGGCGGCCTGCATGACGCCGCGCAGGTAGTCGGCCTGGGGGTAGTCGCGCTGTTCCAGCCCCTGACGGCCGCGGGCATCCATTTCGCAGGCGGCGAGGAATTCCTCGAAGCGCTGGGGGCGGCGGTACACATCGAAGCGCTGCAGCAGCTCCAGCAGGGTGGTCGGGCGCAGCTCCAGGGCGCGATGGCCGTGGGTGTGATATTCGCCGACCAGCAGGGCCAGCTCGGCGCAGTCGCGGGGCGCCTTGCAGCGCTGGTTCACCGCGTCGATCAGCTTGAGCCCGCGCACTTCGTGGGCGATGTGGCGCGGCCACTCGCTTTCCGGGGTGCGCCTCTTGCCCAGATCGTGCAGCAGACAGGCCCAGCGCACGGTCAGCGGTTGCCCATGCTCGGCGCACTGGCGTAGCACCATCAGGCAATGCACACCGGTATCCACTTCCGGATGGTGCGCCTCGGGCTGAGGTACGCCGAACAGCGCGTCCACCTCCGGCAGCAGTTCGGCCAGGGCGCCGCAGTCGCGCAGTACCTGGACGAACACGTCCGGCCTCGGTTCCATTAGGGCGCGGGAAATCTCCTTCCAACTGCGTTCGGGCGTCAGTGCCTGCAGCTCGCCGGACTCCGCCAGTTGGCGCATCAGCGCCAGGGTCTCGTCGGCCACCTCGAAGCCCAGCGGCGCGTAGCGGGCGGCGAAGCGGGCCACCCGCAGCACGCGCAGCGGGTCTTCGGCGAAGGCGGGGGAGACGTGGCGCAGCAGCCGCGCCTGCAGGTCCCGCAGGCCGCCGTAGGGGTCGATGACCTGCCCGTGTTCGTCCTCGGCCATGGCGTTGATGGTCAGGTCGCGGCGAATCAGGTCTTCTTCGAGGGTGACGTCCGGGCTGGCGTGGAAGGTGAAGCCGCCGTAGCCCTTGCCGGATTTGCGCTCGGTGCGGGCGAGGGCGTATTCCTCGCCGCTGGCAGGATGCAGGAACACCGGGAAGTCGCTGCCCACCGGGCGATATCCTTCGGCCTGCATGGCTTCGGCGGTGGCACCCACCACCACCCAGTCGATGTCGCTGACCTCGCGCCCGAGCAGGCGGTCGCGCACGGCGCCGCCAACCTTGTAGATCTGCATGTCGATTCCTCCGTTGCGGCGGAGGATAAGCGAAAACGCCACAGCGGGCTCTGCTCTGAGCGAGCAGGACCCGCCTCCGCTAGATCGGCGGTATCGCCAGGTCCAGGCGCGGGTATTCGTTGTCGCTGTCCTGCTCGGTGCGGGGTGGCACGTGCTGCACGCCGATGATCTGTTCGCCGCGCATGCTCTCCAGGTGGATGTCGAAGCCCCACAGGCGGTGCAGGTGCTTGAGCACTTCCTGGGTGGAGTCACCCAGCGGCTTGCGGTCGTGCTGCTGGTGGCGCAGGGTCAGTGACCTATCGCCGCGGCGGTCTACGCTCCAGATCTGCACGTTGGGTTCGCGGTTGCCCAGGTTGTACTGCGCCGCCAGGGTCTCGCGGATCTGCCGGTAGCCCGGCTCGTCGTGGATGGCGGGGATCAACAGCTCGTCCTGCTGGTCGTCGTCGAGCACGCTGAACAGCTTGAGGTCGCGGATCACCTTGGGCGAGAGGAACTGCAGGATGAAGCTCTCGTCCTTGAAGTTCTGCATGGCGAACTTGAGGGTGGAGAGCCAGTCGCTGCCGGCGATGTCCGGGAACCAGCGCTTGTCCTCCTCGGTGGGGTGCTCGCAGATGCGGCGGATGTCGCTGTAGATGGCGAAGCCCAGGGTGTAGGGGTTGATGCCGCTGTAGTAGGGGCTGTCGAAGCCGGGCTGGTAGATCACCCCGGTGTGCGACTGGAGGAACTCCATCATGAAGCCCTCGGTGACCAGGCCCTCGTCGTACAGGTCGTTCATCAGGGTGTAGTGCCAGAAGGTGGCCCAGCCCTCGTTCATCACCTGGGTCTGGCGCTGCGGGTAGAAGTACTGGGCGATCTTGCGCACGATGCGCACCACCTCGCGCTGCCAGGGTTCCAGCAGCGGCGCGTGCTTCTCCAGGAAGTAGAGGATGTTCTCCTGCGGCTCGGCGGGCCAGCGCTTGTTGTCCTGCTCGTGGCCCTTGCTGGCGCTCTTCGGGATGGTCCGCCAGAGGTCGTTGATCTGTTTCTGCAGGTGTTCCTCGCGGTCCTTCTGCCGGCGCCGTTCCTCCTCGGCGGAGATGGGGTAGGGGCGTTTGTAGCGGTCCACCCCGTAGTTCATCAGGGTGTGGCAGGAGTCCAGCAGTTCCTCCACCGCGTCGATGCCGTGGCGTTCCTCGCACTGCATGATGTACTGCTTGGCGAACACCAGGTAGTCGATGATCGAGCTGGCGTCGGTCCAGGTGCGGAACAGGTAGTTGCCCTTGAAGAAGCTGTTGTGGCCGTAGCTGGCGTGGGCGATCACCAGCGCCTGCATGCACATGGTGTTCTCTTCCATCAGGTAGGCGATGCAGGGATCGGAGTTGATCACGATCTCGTAGGCCAGGCCCATCTGCCCGCGCGAGTAGCCCTTCTCGGTGGCCAGGAAGTGCTTGCCGTAGGACCAGTGGTGGTAGCCCAGCGGCATGCCCACCGAGGCGTAGGCGTCCATCATCTGCTCGGCGGTGATCACTTCGATCTGGTTGGGGTAGGTGTCCAGCGCGTAGCGCTCGGCGATGCGGGCGATCTCGCGGTCGTAGGTGCGGATCAGGTCGAAGGTCCATTCCGAACCGGTGGAGATCGGTTGGCGTCTTTTCTCGGCTGCGCTCATGGTGCTGCCCTCAGGTGACCAGGCGGCGCTGGAACAGCTCGCGGAACACCGGGTAGATGTCCGCGGCGGAGACCAGCTGCTGCTGGGCGAAGGATTTGGCGAAGGATTCGCCGACCTGCTCGTACTCGTACCACAGCGCCTGGTGTTCGCGCGGGGTGATCTCGACGTAGGTGAAGTACTGCATGAACGGCATGATCTGGTTGATCAGGATGTCCCGGCACACCGGCGAGTCGTCGTTCCAGTTGTCGCCGTCCGAGGCCTGGGCGCCGTAGATGTTCCACTCGTTGACCGGGTAGCGCTCGGCCATGATCTCCTGCATCAGCTTGAGCGCGCTGGAGACGATGGTGCCGCCGGTCTCGCGGGAGTAGAAGAACTCTTCCTCGTCCACTTCCTTGGCGCTGGTGTGGTGGCGGATGAACACCACCTCGATGCGCTCGTAGTTCCGCTTGAGGAACAGGTACAGGAGGATGAAGAAGCGCTTGGCGATGTCCTTGGTGGCCTGGGTCATGGAGCCGGAGACGTCCATCAGGCAGAACATCACCGCCTTGGAGCTGGGGTTCGGCTGCTTCACCAGCAGGTTGTACTTGAGGTCGAAGGTGTCGAGAAACGGAACGCGGTGGATGCGCGCGCTGAGGCGCTCGATTTCCGCCTCGATTTCCTGGATATCGCCGAAGTTGTCCGGTTCCTCGCGCTTGAGGCGCTCCAGTTCGGCCTTGGCCTCGCGCAGCTTGCCGCGGCTGGAGCCGGACAGGGCGATGCGCCGGGCATGGGCCGATCTCAGGGTGCGGACGATGTTGATGCGCGAAGGGTTGCCCTCGCTGCTGATGCCAGCGCGCACCGTCTTGAAGGTGTCGGCGCCGGTCAGGTGGCGCTTGATCAGGTTGGGCAGCTCCAAGTCCTCGAACATGAAGTCGAGGAACTCCTCCTGGGTGATCTGGAAGACGAACTCGTCCATCCCCTCGCCGGAGTTGCTCGCCCGCCCGGAGCCGCGCCCGCCGCCACCGCCCTGGGGGCGCTGCACCCGGTCGCCGGCGTTGAATTCCTTGTTGCCTGGGTGAACGATGGTCTGCCGCCCGCCGCGGCCGTGATGCAGCACCGGCTCGTCGATGTCGCGGCCGGGGATGCTGATCTGTTCGCCGTGCTCCATGTCGGTGATGGAGCGCCGGCTGACCGCCTCCTCGACGGCCTTCTTGATGTGTTCGCGGTAACGCCGCAGGAAGCGCTGGCGGTTCACCGTGCTCTTGTTCTTGCCGTTCAGACGCCGGTCGATGACGTAGCTCATAGGAGTCCCCTTCGGGGCAGCTTCAAGCGACAAGCTTCAAGCTACAAGTTAGGGCGGAGCGGCGTGTACCGTTGCTCTTTCTTGCCGCTTGAGGCTTGCAGCTTGCGGCTGCTCTTACTGCGACTTGCGAACCCGCAGATACCATTCGGACAGCAGGCGTACCTGCTTCTCGGTATAGCCGCGCTCGACCATGCGTTTGACGAAGTCGTTGTGCTTCTGCTGATCCTCCTTGCTGGCCTTGGCGTTGAAGCTGATGACCGGCAGCAGGTCCTCGGTGTTGGAGAACATCTTCTTCTCGATCACCACGCGCAGCTTCTCGTAGCTGAGCCAGGTGGGGTTCTTGCCGTTGTTGTTGGCCCGGGCGCGCAGCACGAAGTTGACGATCTCGTTGCGGAAATCCTTCGGGTTGCTGATGCCGGCCGGTTTCTCGATCTTCTCCAGTTCCTCGTTGAGGGCCACGCGGTTGAGGATCTCGCCGGTCTCCGGGTCGCGGTATTCCTGGTCCTGGATCCAGAAGTCGGCGTACAGCACGTAGCGGTCGAAGATGTTCTGCCCGTACTCGCTGTAGGACTCCAGGTAGGCGGTCTGGATTTCCTTGCCGATGAACTCGATGTAGCGCGGTGCCAGGTATTCCTTGATGTAGCGCAGGTAGCGCTCGCGCACCTCGGCGGGGAACTGTTCCTGCTCGATCTGCTGCTCCAGCACGTAGAGCAGGTGCACCGGGTTGGCGGCGATCTCGTGCGGGTCGAAGTTGAACACCTTGGACAGGATCTTGAAGGCGAAGCGGGTCGACAGGCCGTTCATGCCCTCGTCGACGCCGGCGCTGTCGCGGTATTCCTGGATCGACTTGGCCTTGGGATCTGTGTCCTTGAGGTTCTCGCCGTCGTAGACGCGCATCTTCGAGTAGATGTTGGAGTTCTCCGGCTCCTTCAGGCGCGACAGGGTGGAGAACTGGGCGAGCATCTTCAGGGTGTCCGGCGCGCAGTGGGCGTTGGCCAGTGAGCTGTGGGTGAGCAGCTTGTCGTAGATCTTGATCTCGTCGGTGACGCGCAGGCAGTAGGGCACCTTGACGATGTAGATGCGGTCGATGAACGCCTCGTTGTTCTTGTTGTTGCGGAAGCTGTGCCACTCGGATTCGTTGGAGTGGGCCAGGATGATGCCGCTGTAGGGCAGGCCGCCGAGGCCCTCGGTGCTGTTGTAGTTGCCTTCCTGGGTGGCGGTCAGCAGCGGGTGCAACACCTTGATCGGCGCCTTGAACATCTCGACGAATTCCATCAGGCCCTGGTTGGCCCGGCACAGCGCGCCCGAGTAGCTGTAGGCGTCGGCGTCGTTCTGCGGGAACTCCTCCAGCTTGCGGATATCGACCTTGCCGACCAGCGCGGAGATGTCCTGGTTGTTCTCGTCGCCCGGTTCGGTCTTGGCGATGGCGATCTGGTTGAGGATCGAGGGGTGCAGCTTGACCACGCGGAACTTGCTGATGTCGCCGCCGAATTCGTTGAGGCGCTTGGTGGCCCAGGGCGACATGATCGAACTCAGGTAGCGCTGCGGGATGCCGTATTCCTCTTCGAGGATCCGGCCATCCTCGTCGGCGTTGAACAGGCCGAGGGGCGACTCGAACACCGGCGAGCCCTTGATGGCATAGAAGGGAATATGCTCCATCAGCTGCTTGAGCTTCTCGGCCAGGGAAGACTTGCCGCCGCCCACCGGGCCCAGCAGGTAGAGAATCTGCTTCTTCTCTTCCAGGCCCTGGGCGGCATGGCGGAAGTAGGACACGATCTGGTCGATGCACTCTTCCATGCCGTGGAAGTCGGCGAAGGCCGGATAGCGGCGGATCACCTTGTTGGAGAAGATCCGTGACAACCGCGGATCGGCTGAGGTGTCCAGCAGCTCGGGCGAGCCGATGGCCATCAGCATGCGTTCGGCCGCCGTGGCATAGGCGCTACGATCCGCTTTGCACAACTCAAGGTATTCCTGCAGGGAATATTCTTCCTGCCGAGTCGCCTCGAATCGTTGCTGGAAGTGGCTGAATATACTCATGACTGCACCTCGCTCGCTTGCAATGAGCCGGCGCGGGGCATTCGGGCGGGTGCGCGCAAGGGGGCCGTACAGCCTTTGGAAATCCCCCAGACACCGCAAAGACGCTACCGATGGCCCGGAACCGGTGTGCCGGCTCTCCCTTCTGGATGGCCTTGGCTTAAGAGTAGTTCGGTTTCGGTGGGGTCAAGCGTGGCGAAAGGGTGACAAAGGGTTGCCATTCGTCGACAGGCACCCTGCAGGCCGGGTGTGGCGCGGCTTGCGCCACGCGAATTTTTTTACTCGGCCTCGCCTCGGGATACCTGATCGGGGTACTGGCCGTGCCACAGCTCGAAACCACCGTCGAGGCTGTAGACCTCGGAAAAGCCCTGATGTGCCAAATAGGCGGCGGCGCTCTGGCTGGAATTGCCGTGGTAGCAGGTGACGATCAGCGGCTGGTCGAAGTCGGCTGCGGCGATGAAGGCCGCCAGGCTGTGGTTGTCCAGGTGCCGGGAACCGCTGATGTGGCCGTTGGCGAAGCTCTGCGGGTCGCGGATGTCCACGACCACGGCACCCTGTTCGCGCAGGGCTTGGGCCTGTTCCGGGGGAATGCGTTTGAATTCGCTCATTTCTGCTCCTCGCAGCTGCACAGGTGGCGCTCGCCGCTGTCGACGTTCATCAGGGTCATGCTGCCGCCCCACACGCAGCCGCTGTCCAGGGCGGACAGGCCGGGTTCGTTGCACTTGCCTTCCAGCGCCGCCCAGTGGCCGAAGATGATCTTCTGGCCGCGGGTCTTGCGCTGGGGCCAGCTGAACCAGGGCGCGTAGCCGGGCGGGGCGCTGTCCAGGCCTTCTTTGCTCTTCAGGTCGAGGGCGCCGTCTTCCGTGCAGAAGCGCATGCGGGTGAAGTAGTTGGTGATCACCCGCAGGCGGGCCGCGCCCTGCAGGTCGCTGTCCCAGCGGGTGGGTTCGTTGCCGTACATGCCGTCGAGGAACAGCGGCAGGCGGGCGTCGTCACGCAGCGCTTCCTCGACCTCGGCAGCGCGCTTGAGCGCCTTCTTCAGCGTCCACTGCGGTGGGATGCCGGCATGCACCAGGGCGATGTCGCGCTGCTCGTCGTGGTGCAGCAGCTTCTGCAGGCGCAGCCACTCGATCAGGTCGCCGCGGTCCGGCGCTTCGAGGATTTCCCGCAGGGTATCGCTCTTCTTCAGCCGCTCGATGTTGTGGGCGGCGGCCAGCAGGTGCAGGTCGTGGTTGCCCAGCACGCAGACCAGCGAGTCGCGCATGGCGTAGAGGAAGCGCAGGGTCTCCAGCGACTGCGGGCCGCGGTTGACCAGGTCGCCGACCAGCCACAGTCGATCCCTGGCCGGATCGAAGGCGACCCGTTCCAGCAGGCATTTCAGGGGCTGCAGGCAGCCCTGCAGGTCACCCACCGCATAGGTCGCCATCAGTGCAGCACCCCCGGTACGGCCAGGCGGAAGGGCGCGATCGGCGCGTCGAAGCGTTTGCCGTCGTCGGCCAGCATCTGATAGCTGCCGTGCATGTTGCCGACCTTGGTCGCCATCACCGTGCCGCTGCTGTAGGTATGGCTCTGCCCCGGCTCCAGGTGCGGCTGCTGGCCGATCACGCCGGCGCCGCGCACTTCCTGCACGCGGCCATCGCCGTCGGTGATGATCCAGTGGCGGCTGAGCAGCTTGGCCGCCTGGCTGCCGCTGTTGAGGAGGGTGACCTTGTAGGAGAAGGCGTAGCGGTTCTGCTCCGGCGTCGACTGCTCCGGCAGGTAGCGGGTTTCGACGCTGACGTCGATCTGGTAACGCGAATCGGCCATCGGGATGAACTCGGCGGGCTGGAAAGGCAGTTTAGTCCGTTTGGCCAGAGGCCTGTCGTTCGGCCAACTGGTCGGCCAGGCGGACGAAGGCCGCCAGGTCCAGCTGCTCGGGGCGCAACCCGCCATCCACGCCGGCGGCTTCGATGGCCTCGTTCGGCAGCAGTTGCTTGAGGGTGTTGCGCAGGGTCTTGCGGCGCATGTTGAAGGCCTCGCGCACGACTCGTTCCAGCAGACGATGGTCCCTGGCCGGGTGCGGCAGGGTCTCGTGCGGGACCAGGCGGACGATGGCCGAATCGACCTTGGGCGGCGGGTTGAAGGCGCCGGGGCCGACGTTGAACAGGTGTTCCACCCGGCAATGGTACTGGACCATGATCGACAGCCGGCCCCAGTCACCGCCACCCGGCTCGGCGGCCAGGCGCTCGACCACTTCCTTCTGCAGCATGAAGTGCATGTCGCGGATCAGCGGCGCGTTGTCCAGCAGGTGGAAGATCAGCGGGGTGGAGATGTTGTAGGGCAGGTTGCCGACCACCCGCAGGCTGTGGGGCGTGGCGTCCAGGCGGGTGAAGTCGAACTTCAGCGCGTCGCCCTGGTTGAGGCGGAAGTTGGGGTTGCTACCGAACCTGGCCTGCAGGATGGGGATCAGGTCGAGGTCCAGTTCGATCACATCGAGCTGCGCGCCGCTGCCTAGCAGCCCCTCGGTCAGCGCGCCCTGGCCCGGGCCGATCTCCAGCAGGCGCTCGCCTTCCTTCGCGTGGATGGCGCGCAGGATGCGGTGGATCACCCCGGCATCGTGCAGGAAGTTCTGGCCGAAGCGCTTGCGCGCGCGGTGTTGGTATTCGGACATCGGTACGGCTCCAGGCCTTGGGCTGGCGCCCGCGGCGGACAAGGCGAAAGGGGCGCAGTTTAACAGGGAAAGCACGGGCAAGCCCCGGCCGGTAGCCGGGTGCAATCCGGGCGGCCGTGCATCCGGGCGATGTTTCTATGCCTGGCGCCGGCTGGCGGCCATCTGGTAGGCGGTTTCAAGGGCCACCCGCAGGCTGCCGGTATCGACCTTACCGCTGCCGGCCAGGTCCAGGGCGGTGCCGTGATCGACCGAAGTGCGGATGATCGGCAGGCCCAAAGTGACGTTGACCGCCGCGCCGAAGCCCTTGTACTTGAGCACCGGCAGGCCCTGGTCGTGGTACATGGCCAGCACCGCGTCGCAGTGTTCGAGATGCTTGGGGGTGAACAGGGTGTCGGCCGGCAGCGGGCCGATCAGGTCGAGGCCCTCGCCGCGCAGGCGCTCCAGGGTCGGCTCGATCACCTCGATTTCCTCGCGCCCCAGGTGGCCGCCTTCGCCCGCATGGGGGTTGAGGCCGCAGACCAGGATGCGCGGGCGGGCGATGCCGAGCTTCTCCACCAGATCGGTGTGAAGGATGCGTGCGACCCGCGCCAGGCGCTCGGCGGTGATGGCGGCGGCCACGTCCTTGAGCGGCAGGTGGGTGGTCACCAGGGCCACGCGCAGGCCACGGGTGGCCAGCATCATCACCACCTGCTCGGTGTGGGTCAGCTCGGCGAGGAATTCGGTGTGGCCGGAGAAGGGGATGCCGGCCTCGTTGATCACGCCCTTGTGCACCGGAGCGGTGATCATCCCGGCGAAGGTGCCGTCGATGCAGCCTTTGCCGGCGCGGGTCAGGGTCTCCAGCACATAGGCGGCGTTGGCCTCGTCCAGCTGGCCGGCGGCCACGGGGGCTGCCAGCGGCGTGTCCCAGACGTACAGGCTGCCGGCTGGTGCGGGCGCCTCCGGCCAGCTTCCGGGACCGACCTCGCGCAGTTCGATGTGCAGGCCCAGCTGTTCCGCGCGCTCGGCCAGCAGGGCGCGGCTGGCGACGGCCACCAGTGCTTCGGGCTGGGCCTCGCGGGCCAGTAGTAGGCACAGGTCCGGGCCGATGCCGGCGGGCTCGCCGGGGGTGAGGGCAAACAGGCGGGATGCGGTCATGGGCGGCCTCGTTGGGAGTGCTGGCGGTGGCAGGCGTATCTTACGCCCAAGAAAAAGCCCGGCGGTGCCGGGCTCCTTCGGATCGATCAGGCCGTCAGAGCTTGATCTCGACGTAGGCCTCGTCGCGGATCTGGCGCAGCCAGGCCTGCAGTTCCTCGTCGTACTTGCGGTTGCGCAGGACGTTCATCGCCTGCTGCTCGCGGTACTGCTCGCTGCTGTCGGTGGCGCGGCGGCCGAGCACCTCCAGCACGTGCCAGCCGTAGGGGCTCTTGAACGGCTCGGACAGCTGGCCGCTCGGCGTCTTCGCCATCACTTCGCGGAATTCCGGCACCAGGCTGTTGGGGTCGATCCAGTTGAGGTCGCCGCCGTTGAGCGCCGAGCCCGGGTCTTCGGAGAAGTTCTTGGCCAGGGTGGCGAAGTCTTCGCCGGCGATGATGCGCTGGTACAGGCGCTCCACCAGGCGGCGGGTCTCCGCCTCGCTGCGCACCTCGTTGGGCTTGATCAGGATGTGGCGCACATGCACTTCATCGCGCACCAGGGTGTCGCCGCCGCGCTTCTCCAGCAGCTTGACGATCATGAAGCCGCCAGGGGTGCGGACCGGCTCGGTGATGTCGTCGACCGACAGGCCGCGGATCATCTCCGCGAAGGCCGGCGGCAGCTGGGCGGACTTGCGCCAGCCGATCTCGCCGCCTTCCAGGGCGTTCTCGCTGGCGGAGCTGGACATCGCGGTCTGAGCGAAGTCGGCACCGCCACGCAGGCTGTCGTAGACCTGGGCGGTCTTCTGCGCTGCGGCACGGATCTCGTCCGGCGAGGCTGCTTCTGGTACCGGGATCAGGATATTGGCCAGGCGGAACTCCTCGGACAGCTGGATCTGCCCCAGGTCGGAGGCGAGGAAGTTCTGCACCTCCTGGTTGGTGACCTGGATGCGTTCGGCCACCCGGCGCTGGCGCACCCGGCTGATGACCATCTCGCGGCGGATCTGCTCACGGGCGTCCTCGAAGGACAGGCCGTCGCGGGCGAGGGCGGCGCGGAATTGGTCGAGGGTCAGGCTGTTGCGCTCGGCGATGCTGGCCATCGCCTGGTTCAGTTCCTCGTCCGTGATGCGGATGCCGGAGCGGTCGCCGATCTGCAGTTGCAGGTTCTCGACGATCAGGCGTTCCAGCACCTGCTGTTGCAGCACGTCCTGCGGCGGCAGCTGGCCGCCGCGCTTGCCGATGGTCTGCTCGACCTCGCGCAGGCGCTGGTCCAGCTGGCTGTACATGATCACGTCGTTGTCGACGATGGCGACCACGCGGTCGAGGGACTGGAACTGCGCCTGGGCGCCGGAAGCGAGGAGCACTGCGCCCAGCAGCAGCGGGCGCAGACAATCAGAAAGCTTGATCTTCACGTTCACGATAACCTTGAATGCCTTGCTCGAGGAAACTGTCGGTCTTGCCGCCCAGCACGTTGCCGAGGCCCTTGAGGACGATCTGCAGGAAGATGCCGCGGTCCGGCTCTTCGTTGGTGTCCGGGTTGAGACTGGTTTCGTCGTAGTCGATCCAGTAGCGGTTGATCAGGCGCAGCTTCCAGCAGCAGCTGTCGTATTCGAAACCACCGAAGGCTTCCAGCGTGCGGCTGCGGGCGTAGTCGTGCTGCCAGCGGGCGATCACGCTCCACTGCGGCACCACCGGCCAGATGACCGAGAAGTCGTGCTGCTGGACCTTGTAGTAGTCCTTGATGTAGTTCGGACTGCCCGGCTTGCCGAAGTCGCTGCCGTAGGTCCAGGTACCGCTGGCCTGGTCGTAGCGGATGGTGTCGTTGCGGTAGCGGTAGCCGGCGTTGATCACCTTGTTCGGGTTGTCTTCCGGCTGGTAGTGGAACATCAGGCTGCCGGAGCGGGTGGTGTGGGTTTCACCATCCCAGTTGAAGTCCGAGGTCAGGTGCCAGTCGCGGTTGAAGCGGTACATGTACTCCAGCGCGTAGGGCGACAGATCGGCCGTGGCGTCGTCGCGGGTGCGGTAGTCGATGCCCGGCATCTGCACCTTGCGGTCATCGAAGTAGATGGCCTGGCCGATGCTGAAGCGCTGGCGCTCGAAGCCGTTGTTCTCGATCCAGCGGCTGGTCACGCCCAGCGACAGCTTGTTCTCGTCGCCGATCCGGTCCCGGCCCGAGAAGCGGTTGTCGCGGAACAGCGAGGCGTAGTTGAAGGTGTTCTCGCCGGTGTCGAACACGGGAATTTCTTCCTGGTCTTCCTTCGGCACGTACAGGTAGTAGGCGCGGGGCTCCAGGGTCTGGCGGAAGGCGGTGCCGAACAGCTGGGTGTCGCGGTCGAAGTACAGGCCGCTGTCGATGCTGGCGATCGGCACGCTGCGATCGGGCGAGTCCTCGTAGCTGCCGCCGACCTGGGCCTTGCCGGTGGAGTCCAGCTTCAGGTCGTACTGGGTGTAGGCGTACTTGAGCGTCGGCTTGACGAAGCCCCAGGTCCATTCCATGGGCAGGCTGATGGCCGGCTCCAGGTGCAGGCGGTCGCCTGTGGCGCGGGCCAGGCCGCGTACGTTGTTGTCGTACCAGGGCTCGACGTTGCCGTCCTTGTCGACGAAGTTGCCGCTGCGCAGGTCGCGGTCGAAGCGGACGTATTCGGTGCTGTAGGACAGGCGCAGTCCGGCCGGGTTGAACGGCAGGCGGCCGTCCAGGGTGAGCTGCGGCAGACGCTCGTACGGCGTGACGTCGATGACGCTGGTTGGCTCGTAGGCGTGGGCGTTGAGGCGGGCGGTGAAGCTGTCGCCGCGCCAGGTCAGGGTGCCGCGCTGGTTGAGGAAGTCGGGCGTGCTGAGGTTTTCCAGGTCGCTGCTGAGGTCCTGGAAATAGTAGGGGTCGCTGATGGCGGTGTAGTCCACCTCGGCCAGCAGGCGATCGTTCAGGCCGCCGCGGTGCTGCCAGTTGTACATCCAGCGCTGGTCTTCGTAGTCGGACTGCTGCTCGCGCTCGTCTTCCTTGTCGTCCAGCCATGCGCCGCCGACCTGGCCCTCGGTGTTGCGGGTCAGATAGCGGAACTCGCCCTCCATCAGCAGGCCGCGTTTGGCCATGTAGGTCGGATAGAGGGTGGCGTCGTAGTTGGGCGCCAGGTTGAAGTAGTAGGGCGTGGACAGCGAGAAGCCGGTGTCGCTGGAGGTGCTGATACCCGGTGCGAGGAAGCCGGACTGGCGGCGATCGTCGATCGGGAAATAGATGTAGGGGGTGTAGAACACCGGAATGTCCTTCACCCGCAGCGTCACGTTGGTCGCGGTGCCGAAGCCGGTGGCCGGGTTCAGCTTGATGTTGTTGCCCTTCAGGTGCCAGGCGTTGCTGCCCGGTTCGCAGCGGGTGTAGGTGCCGTCCTTGAGGCGGATGATGGCGCTTTCCTCGCGCTTGGCGTAGAGCGCGCTGCCGCGCACGTGGGCCTTGTGGATCACGTACTCGGCGTTCTCGACCTTGGCTTCGCCGTTGTCCAGCTGGATTTCGGCGCGGTCGCCGACCACCAGCATGCCGTTGTCGCGGATGCGCACGTCGCCCTTCAGCTCGCCGCGGTTCTCGGCCTGGTGCAGGCTGGCCTCGTTGGCCTCGATCTGCATGCTCGACTGGCGCAGGACCACGTCGCCGGCGAGGGTGGCGGTCTGCTTCTCCTGCTCGTAGCGCGAGGCCCTGGCGGAGACGAACATGGGCGACTCGTCCAGCGGCGTGCCGTCGCTCATGCCCGGGCGCAGCGGCTCGACGTAGGCGCCGGCGCAGTAGGGGCCGACTTCCGCCAGCTGGGCGCTGGTCAGCTTCTCGCGCGGCACCCAGTCGAGGTGGCTGTAGTCGGCGCTGCGGCTGGTCAGGGCGCGGCCACCGCTCTCGGTGACCAGTACGGTCTGCTCGCCCTGGGCCTGGCCCTTGGCCGGCTGGGCGGCGCTGCCGTCAGCCAGTGTGCTGACGGACGAGGCGCTGTGCTGCGGGCGTGGCAGCTGGGCGGTGGTGTTGCTCTTCGGCGAGCAGGCCCAGCCGCCGGTGGCGGAGGCGGAGCAGTCATACTGCTCGGCAGCGATGACGAGGGGCGCAGCCAGGGGTTGCAGGGCCAGCAGGCCACCGGTTACCAGCAACGGGAATTTTTTACGGAACAGGGGGAGGTTTACTGCCATCTTGTTAGTCCGGGCTTCCTGCGCGCCTTCGACCCGCGGGGGCCGCACGCCTCTCGATGGGCTGAAAAAGATGCTGGATAATAAAGCATGACCCGCGCAACGGCTAGCGCCGTCGGAGACCCTGTAATGCCTGACCATGATGTACGTCTGCAACTGCTCGAAGACTGGTTGGACGGCTGTCTGCCCGCCTTGTTCCAACGCCAGGGCTGGGGGGCTGTTCCCGCTGGCGAGCTGATCCCGGCGAGCAGCGACGCCAGCTTCCGCCGCTATTTCCGCTGGCAGGCCGAGGGCCGCAGCCTGATCCTGATGGATGCGCCGCCGCCCCAGGAGGATTGCTGGCCCTTCGTCAGGATCGCCGCCCTGCTGGCCGAGGCCGGCGTGCATGTACCACGGGTGCTGACCCAGGACCTGGAACGGGGCTTCCTGGTGCTGGACGACCTGGGCCGGCAGACCTGGCTCGAGGTGCTGACGGCGGACAATGCCGACAGCCTGTTCGAATCCGCCCTGCAGGCCCTGGTGAGCTTCCAGCAAATGTCGGCCGAAGGTGCGCTGCCTGCCTATGACGACGCCCTGCTGCGCCGCGAGCTGCAGCTGTTCCCCGACTGGTACCTGCAGCGTCATCTCGGCGTGGAGCTGGAGGGGCAGCAGCTCGACCGCTGGCGGCGGGTCTGCGACCTGCTGGTGGACAGCGCTCTGGCCCAGCCACGGGTGTTCGTGCATCGCGACTACATGCCGCGCAACCTGATGCTGAGCGAGCCCAACCCCGGCATCCTCGACTTTCAGGACGCGGTGCACGGTCCGATCAGCTACGACGTCACCAGCCTGTTCAAGGACGCCTTCCTTAGCTGGCCGGAGGAGCGCGTGGCCGGCTGGCTGCGGCGCTACTGGCAGATGGCCCGCGAGGCGGGGTTGCCGGTGCCGGACGACTTCGCTGAGTTCCACCGCGCCAGTGACCTGATGGGCGTGCAGCGCCACCTGAAGGTGATCGGCATCTTCGCCCGCATCTGCCACCGCGACGGCAAACCCAAGTACCTGGCCGACGTGCCGCGCTTCTTCGCCTATATAGACGCCGTACTGGCGCGGCGGCCGGAACTGGCCGTGCTTGGCGAGTTGCTGGCCGGTCTGCCGCAGGGGGAGCCGCAACCCGCATGAAGGCGATGATTCTCGCGGCGGGCAAGGGCGAGCGCCTGCGCCCCCTGACCCTGCACACCCCCAAGCCGCTGGTGCGTGCCGCCGGCACGCCGCTGATCGAGTTTCACGTCCGCGCCCTGGCCGCCGCCGGTTTCACCGAACTGGTGATCAACCACGCCTGGCTCGGCCAGCAGATCGAGGACTACCTGGGCGATGGCGGCCGCTTCGGCCTGCGTATCGCCTACTCCGCCGAGGGTGAGCCGCTGGAGACCGGGGGTGGCATCTTCAAGGCGCTGCCGCTGCTGGGCGATGAACCTTTCCTGGTGGTCAACGGCGACATCTGGACCGACTGCGACTTCGCCACTCTGCGCCGGCCGCTGGATGGCCTGGCCCATCTGGTGCTGGTCGACAATCCGGCCCACCATCAGAGCGGCGACTTCCTGCTACGCGACGGCCGGGTGACGGATGCCGTCGCTGGCGAGCCGTCGCTCACCTACAGCGGCATGGCCGTGCTGCATCCGCGTCTGTTCGCCGGCTGCCAACCCGGTGCTTTCAAGCTGGCGCCGCTGCTGCGCGCGGCCATGGCCGATGGGCAGGTCAGCGGCGAGCGCTTCGCCGGGCGCTGGATCGACGTCGGCACCCACGAGCGCCTGGCGGACGTCGAGCGCCTGCTGGCGGCGGAGGCCTGAGATGCTGTGGCCGGCGACTCTGATCGGTGCCGCGGCCGGGATGGCCCTGGCCAGCATCCCCGGCGCGCTGCTCGGCGGCCTGCTCGGCCAGGTGCTGGATCGGCGCATCCGCCTGCAATCCCTCGATCACCTGCGGGAGCTGGTCGGCGTTGGAAGGCGCCCGGCCCTGGACGACGAAGACCTGCTGTTCATGCTGATCGGCCGCCTGGCCAAGAGCGGCGGCCGGGTGCTTGACAGCCATATCCAGACGGCGCGCAACGAGATGCAGCGCCTCGGCCTGGACGAGGCGGCGCGGCGGCAGGCCATGCAGGCGTTCAACCGCGGCAAGCAAGCCGGCGAGAAGGAGCTGCGCACCTCGCTGCGCGCGCTGCGCAGCCGGCCCGAACGGGGCGAGGTGCTGCTGCGTACCTGCTGGCGCATGGCCTGGGCCGATGGCCGGGTGAGCGAACTGGAATACGAACTGATCCAGCGCTGGGGGCTGTGGCTGGGCTGGAAGCGCGACGCGCTGAATGCCCTGGCCGACGAGTACGAGCCGGAGCGCAAGGTGCCGGAGGTCAGGACCGGTGACTACCAGGCGGCGTTGCGCCTGCTGGGCGTGCAGGCGGACACCGAGCCGGCGGCGATAAAGCGTGCCTACCGCCGCCTGATCAGCCGCCACCACCCGGACAAGATTTCCGGCTCCGGCGCCAGCCCCGCGCAGCTGCGCGCTGCCACAGACAAGACCCGTGAACTGCAGGTCGCCTACGAGTTGGTGCGCCAGCGCCGCGGCTTCCGCTAGGGGTTGGCGGGGGCTGTGGGAGCGGCCTTGGCCGCGATGGTTGCAGGGGGAGGGCGCTTCGCGGCCAAGGCCGCTCCCACGCTTGGGCCTCGGCGCTGGGGATTACTGCTTGTCCAGCCAGCCGCGCACGCGGCGGAACAGCTGTTCCTGCTCGGCCTCCAGGTTGCCCGGCAGCGCCTTCAGGCCGATCTGCGTATAGCTCTGGTGATCCAGGCGCTTGCTGGCCTGCTTGCGGCGCACCGCGTTGCCGCGGTCGGCGGGCAGGTCCTTGTAGAAGAAGTCCCCGGTGGCCAGTTTCAGGCCGGGGATCAGCTCCTCCAGCGGTGGCGTCTGCCCGGCCGGCAGCTGGGCCGCCACCGTTACCAGGTGCTTGACCGCCTCCGGCTGGCGCTCCTTGAGGTACAGCGCCGCCCAGTAGGCGCCGTCGCCGTGGCCGAGCAGGATGATGTGCTTGGCGTCCTGCTGTTCGGCGAAGGCGATGCCGGACTGGATGCGGGCGAAGACCCGTTCGGCCGGGTCGATCGGCGCCGGCGGTGGGGTTTCCGTGGGGGCGGCTGCGGCGGGCGGCGCAGCCTCGGTCTCGGTGGCTTGGGGCTGCTCTTCACCTTCGGCCGGGGCCGCCTCGGTGTCCACGGCCACCGGCTCCGGCGGGCGCGGCAGCACCGCTTCCGGCAGGGGCGCGGCCTTGCTGTCGGGCAGGGTCAGGCTGAGGCTGCTCCAGCCCACGTCGGGCAGTTTCAGGCGCAGCGGCTTGATCGCCTGCGGCCAGTCGGCGCTCTCGTCGGCGCCGGGCACCAGGATCACCACGCCCTTGGACTCGGGCGCGTTGGCCGGCTTCCACAGAGCGAGGAACGATTCGCCGCCCGCCTGCAGGGTCTGCTGCTCGTCCCGCGGCACCTGGCGTTCGAGGCCCTGCGCCAGGTCCTGGCTGCGCTCCTCCAGCGGTTGGCGCGGCGCCTCCGCGGGCTGCGCCTCGCCCTCGGCGGCGGGCGCTTCGGCGGGGGCGGGCGGGTCTTCCTCGGCCTGGACGGGCAGGGCGAGGGTCAGGCTCAGGGCCAGCAGTATCGACAGGACGGGATCGCGCATCGCGGCACTTCGCATGGAGGATGGTTCCAGCAGCCTAAGCGCTTCGTTGGGGTTTGTCAGGTAAGGTAGCGTCTGGCTTCGTCATCTCGTGGATCGTCGTGGTGCGCATGGTTCGAGTGCTCTGTTGGCTGTTGCTGCTGTGCCCGCTGGTCGGCCAGGCGGCCGGGCTGGATGCGGCCCAGCGCGCCTGGCTGGCCGAGCATCCGCGGCTGCGCGCGGGCGTGGTGCTGCAGGCGCCCTACGCCGAGTACCAGCGCCGCCAGCAACAGCTGAGCGGGCTCAACATCGAGCTGACCGAGGCGCTGGCCAGGAGCCTGGGCGTCGAGCTGAGCTGGCTCAGCTACCCGGACCAGGCGGCGCTGGACCAGGCCCTGCGGGCGGGGCGCATCGACTTCGCGCCCGGGCTGACGCAGACCCCCGCCGGCCTGCGCCTGTGGCAGTTCTCCGACCCTTATCTGCGCATTCCGCACCTGCTGGTGGGTGAGCGCCTGGGCGATCTGGGCGTCGAGCTGGAGAGCCTCGGCGAGCGCGAACCGATCGCCGTGCGCGAGCCCAGCGCGGTCGCCGACTACCTGCGCAGCAACTATTTCAACCTGCGCCTGCAGGCGCTGCCGTCGGACCGCGAGGCCCTGCGCGCGGTGCTGGCGCAGCGGGCGCGCTACGCGGCCATCGACCAGGCCCAGCTCAGCCGGCTGAGCCAGGAGAGCGAGTTCGCCGGGCTGACCGTGCTGGCCGACGTCGGCCTGCCCCAGCTGCTGCGCTTCGGCACCCGGCGCGACTGGCCGCAGCTGGCGGCGATTCTTGATGTCGGCCTGCGCGGCCTGCCGGCCAAGCAGTTCGAGCAGCTGCAGCAGCGTTGGCTGACGGCCAGGACGCCGAGCCTCGGCGAGTCCCCGCTGTTCTGGCGCAACCTGAGCATTCTGCTTGGCGCATTGCTGCTGGTCAGCCTGCTGCTGCTGACGGTGCTGCGCCGCCAGCGCGGACGCCTGGAGCGGCTGCTGCTGGACTCCCGCCAGACCCTGGCCCGGCGCGAGGTGGCGGAGGAGGCCCTGCGCCTGGCCCAGTTCTCCCTCGACCACAGCACGGTCGGCATCCTCTGGGTCAACTGGGACAGCCGGGTGCGCTATGCCAACCAGGCGGTGGCCGAGATGCTCGGCTACGACAGCGGCGCCATGGTCGACCGGCCGTTGCAGGAGTTCGAGCCGGGCCTGGGCATGGACCGCTGGCTCAACCTGTGGAAGCGGGTGCGCCAGCACGAGGAGGGCGCGCTGAACTTCGAGAGCAACTGCCGGCGCGCCGACGGCAGCTGGATGCCGGCGGACGTGACCCTGGGCTTCCTGCGCTTTCGCGAGGCCGAGTACCTTGTGGTCTACCTCACCGACGTCACCGAGCGGCGCCGCGCCCGCGCCGCCCTGGAGGAGAGCGAGGCGCGCCTCAAGGGCATCGCCGGCAACGTGCCGGGCCTGGTATTCCGCCTGGAGCGCCCGGTGCCCGGTGCGCCGGTGGACTTCGCCTTCATCAGCGAGGGCAGCGAGCAGCTGGTCGGCTACCCGGCGGCGACCATCATGGCGGCGGACTTCGGCATCCGCAGCCTGGTCCACCCGGAGGACCGCGCCGCCTACCACGCCACCCAGGACGCCGCCATCGAGGCGGCCAGCGACTGGCACTGGCAGGGCCGCATCCTGACCCGCGACGGCCGCGTGCGCTGGGCCGACATCAAGTCCAGCGCCCGCCAGCTGAGCGCCGAACACGTGGTGTGGGACGGCGTGGTGTGGGACATCAGCGAGAACAAGGCCATCGAGCTGGAACTGGCCGAGTCGCGTGCCCAGTTGCGCGAGCTGTCCGCGCACCTGGAGAGCGTGCGCGAGGAAGAAAAAGCGCGCATCGCCCGCGAAGTGCACGACGAGCTGGGCCAGGTGCTCACCGTGCTCAAGCTGGAGACCTCCATGTGCGAGCTGGCCTACGCCGGCCTCGACGCCGGCCTGCAGGCGCGCCTGGACAGCATGAAGAAGCTGATCGCCAACCTGTTCCAGCTGGTGCGTGACGTGGCCACCGCGCTGCGCCCGCCGATCCTCGACGCCGGCATCGCCTCGGCCATCGAGTGGCAGGCGCGGCGCTTCGAGACGCGCAGCCAGATTCCCTGCCTGGTGCAGGTGCCCGAGCAGCTGCCGGCGCTGTCCGACGCCAAGGCCATCGGCCTGTTCCGCGTGCTGCAGGAGGCGCTGACCAACGTGCTGCGCCACGCCGAGGCGCACACCGTGGAGGTCGGCCTGGAGGTGCAGGGCGACGAGCTGCTGCTGCGGGTGAGTGACGATGGTCGGGGTTTCGAGGCGGGCGCGCAGCGCGCACAATCCTTCGGCCTGGTCGGCATGCGCGAGCGCGTGCTGATGCTCGGCGGCAGCCTGGCGATCGACAGCGCGCCGGGGGAGGGCACCACGCTGAGCGTGCGGGTGGCACTGGATAGAGAGGTCGTAGCGTGATTCGAGTACTGGTGGCCGAAGACCACACCATTGTCCGCGAGGGCATCAAGCAGCTGATCGGCCTGGCCAGGGACATGACCGTGGTGGGAGAGGCGGGCAACGGCGAGCAATTGCTGGAGACCCTGCGCCACACCCCCTGCGAGGTGGTGCTGCTGGATATCTCCATGCCCGGCGTCAACGGCCTGGAGGCGATCCCGCGCATCCGTGCGCTGGCGGAGCCGCCGGCGGTGCTGGTGCTGTCCATGCACGACGAGGCGCAGATGGCGGCCCGTGCCCTGAAGATCGGCGCGGCGGGCTACGCCACCAAGGACAGCGACCCGGCGCTGCTGCTCACCGCCATCCGCAAGGTCGCCGCGGGCGGCCGCTACATCGACCCGGAGCTGGCCGACCGGATGGTCTTCGAGGTTGGCCTGACCGATTCGCGGCCGCCCCATTCGCTGCTGTCCGAGCGCGAGTTCTCGGTGTTCGAGCGCCTGGTGCGCGGCGAGGGCGTCAACGAGATCGCCCAGCAGCTGTCGGTCAGCAGCAAGACGATCAGTACCCACAAGGCGCGCCTGATGCAGAAGCTCAATCTGCATTCGGTGGCGGACCTGGTGAAGTACGCGGTGGAGCACAAGCTGCTGTAAGGGGGCCCCAGAGGCTGCGAGTTTCTCCCTGTGGGAGCGGCCTTGGCCGCGATAGCCGGAGTGGTGAAGCATTCGCGGTCAAGGCCGCTCCTACCTGACTTGTTGCGTGTAGGGCGATCCCTACAGCGCGTCGTCCGCAAGCCTTATAGCAATCTCTCATACCGCCCGATTTGCGCTGGCTCCATGGCTTTCTAGTCTTACACCACGGCAACAAGAACAAAGGTGTGGTGATGGCCGAGAATGTTTCCAGCGACGTGCTCGTCAGCTTCAAGGGCGTGCAGAAGAGCTACGACGGCGAGAGCCTGATCGTCAAAGACCTCAACCTGGACATCCGCAAGGGCGAGTTCCTCACCTTGCTCGGCCCGTCCGGCTCCGGCAAGACCACCAGCCTGATGATGCTGGCCGGCTTCGAGACGCCCACCGCCGGCGAGATCCTCCTGGCCGGGCGCGCGATCAACAACGTGCCGCCGCACAAGCGCGACATCGGCATGGTGTTCCAGAACTACGCGCTGTTCCCGCACATGACGGTATCCGAGAACCTGGCCTTCCCGCTCACCGTGCGCGGCATGAGCAAGACCGACATCACCGAGCGGGTCAAGCGTGCGCTGTCCATGGTCCAGCTCGACAACTTCCGCAACCGCTACCCGGCGCAGCTCTCCGGTGGCCAGCAGCAGCGCGTGGCGCTGGCCCGCGCGCTGGTGTTCGAGCCGCAGCTGGTGCTGATGGACGAGCCGCTCGGCGCGCTGGACAAGCAGCTGCGCGAGCACATGCAGATGGAGATCAAGCACATCCACCAGCGCCTGGGCGTGACCGTGGTCTACGTGACCCACGACCAGGGCGAGGCGCTGACCATGTCCGACCGGGTGGCGGTGTTCCACCAGGGCGAGATCCAGCAGATCGCCCCGCCGCGCGACCTCTACGAGGCGCCGAGCAACACCTTCGTCGCCCACTTCATCGGCGAGAACAACCGCCTGGCCGGCGAGCTGGTCAGCCGCGACGGCGAGCGCTGCACCGTGCGCACCGCCCGTGGCGAGCAGGTGCAGGCGCTGGCGGTTAGGGTCGGCGCGCCGGGCGAGCCGGTCAGCCTGTCGATCCGCCCCGAGCGGGTGCGCATCAACGGCGCCAGCGAGAGCTGCGCCAACCGCTTCAGCGGCCGGGTGGCCGAGTTCATCTACCTGGGCGACCACGTGCGCATCCGCATGGAGGTGTGCGGTAACCCCAACTTCTTCGTCAAGCAGCCGATCGCCGAACTCGACCCCGCCCTGGGCGTGGGCGACGTGGTGCCGCTCGGCTGGCATGTGGAGCACGTAAGGGCGCTGGACCCTCTGGTCGTCGAGTGACGGCGCCGCGCATTTCCAACCCTGCACAGTGGAGAAAACAACAATGAGCAACATCCGCAGCATGTTCCGCCTCGGGACCCTGGCCCTCGGCCTGTTCGGCGCCTCCCAGGCGATGGCCGCCGACCTGACGGTGATCTCCTTCGGCGGCGCCAACAAGGACGCCCAGGTCAAGGCCTTCTACAAACCGTGGGAAGCGGCCGGCAAGGGCAAGATCGTCGCCGGCGAATACAACGGCGAGATGGCCAAGGTGAAGGCCATGGTCGACACCAACAGCGTGTCCTGGCACCTGGTGGAAGTGGAGTCGCCGGAGCTGGCCCGTGGTTGCGACGAGGGCCTGTTCGAGGAACTCGATCCGTCCCTGTTCGGCAACGAGGAGGACTTCGTCGAAGGTGCCATCCAGCCGTGCGGCGTGGGCTTCTTCGTCTGGTCCACCGTGCTCGCCTACAACGCCGACAAGCTGTCCGCCGCGCCGGCCGGCTGGGCCGATTTCTGGGACGTGGCCAAGTTCCCGGGCAAGCGCGGCCTGCGCAAGGGCGCTAAGTACACCCTGGAGTTCGCCCTGATGGCCGACGGCGTGGCGCCGAAGGACGTCTACACCGTGCTCGCCACCCAGGAAGGCCAGGACCGCGCCTTCAAGAAACTCGACCAGATCAAGCCGCACATCCAGTGGTGGGAGGCCGGCGCCCAGCCGCCGCAGTTCCTCGCCTCCGGCGACGTGGTGATGAGCTCCGCCTACAACGGCCGCATCGCCGCCGTGCAGAAGGAGAGCAACCTGAAGGTGGTGTGGAACGGCGGCATCTACGACTTCGACGCCTGGGCCATCCCCAAGGGCGCCAAGGACAGCGACGCCGCCAAGGCCTTCGCCGCGTTCAGCGTGCAGCCCGAGCAGCAGAAGGTCTACTCCTCGAACATCGCCTACGGCCCGGCCAACAAGAAGGCCGTCGAGCTGCTCGACCCGGCGCTGCTCAAGGACATGCCGACCACCCCGGAGAACATCGCCAACCAGGTGGCCATGAACGTGACCTTCTGGGCCGACTACGGCGAGCAGCTGGAGCAGCGCTTCAACGCCTGGGCGGCGAAATAAGCATCCCGTGCAGTGCCCCTTCCCTGTGAAGGGGAGTTGGTAGGAGGGACGCTCCCCCGTCCCTTCTGACCCTCGCCCGACGTTGGGCGAGGGCGCTTTGTCCCGGTGTCTCTGGAGCCCGCGATGGCCACTACCGTATCCCTCACCGAATTCGCCGGCCTGACCCTGAAGCAGAAGCTGGCCCGCGCCGAGCGCATCAACCGGCTCAAGGCCCAGGGCCTGATCCTGCCGCTGCTGGTGTTCCTCTTCGTGGTGTTCCTGCTGCCGATCGGCATCCTGCTGTACAAGAGCGTGGAGAACCCCGAGGTGGTCGGCAGCCTGCCGCGCACCGTCGAGGCGATCGCCGCCTGGGATGGCCGCGGCCTGCCCGAGGAGCCGGTGTACCAGGCCCTGGCCCAGGACCTGGCCGAGGCGCGCAAGAACCAGACCATCGGCGACCTTTCCACGCGCCTGAACATGGAGCTGGCCGGCTACCGCAGCCTGCTGGCCAAGACCGGCCGCGCCCTGCCGTTCAAGCAGGCGCCCGCCTCCTACAAGGACGCGCTGGAAAGCCTCGACGAGCGCTGGGGCGACCCCGCTTACTGGCAGGTGATCCGTCGCAACGACAGCGCCTTCACCTCCTACTTCCTGCTGGCGTCCCTCGACCATCGCATCGACGATCTCGGCGAGCTGGCGTCCGCCACCCCGGACCAGGCCATCTACCTGGACATCTTCGTCCGCACCTTCTGGATGGGCGTGGTGATCACCGCCATCTGCCTGGTGCTGGCCTATCCGCTGGCCTACCTGCTGGCGAACCTTCCGACCCGCACCAGCAACCTGCTGATGATCCTGGTGCTGCTGCCGTTCTGGACCTCGATCCTGGTGCGCGTGGCGGCCTGGATCGTGCTGCTGCAGTCCGGCGGCCTGATCAACAGCGCGCTGATCGCCATGGGCGTGATCGACCAGCCGCTGCAGCTGGTGTTCAACCGCACCGGCGTCTACGTGGCGATGGTGCACATCATGCTGCCGTTCATGATCCTGCCGATCTTCAGCGTGATGAAGGGCATCTCGCCGAGCTACATGCGCGCCGCCATCTCGCTCGGCTGCCACCCGTTCGCCAGCTTCTGGCGGGTGTACTTCCCGCAGACCCTGGCCGGTGTCGGCGCCGGCTGCCTGCTGGTGTTCATCCTGTCCATCGGCTACTACATCACCCCGGCGCTGCTGGGCAGCCCGAACGACCAGATGATCAGCTACTTCGTCGCCTTCTACACCAACACCACCATCAACTGGGGCATGGCCACGGCCCTCGGCGGCCTGCTGCTGCTGGCCACCATGCTGCTCTACGTGGTGTACAGCTGGCTGGTGGGCGCGAGCCGCCTGCGTCTGGGCTGATCAGGAGAACATCGAGATGCTGAGCCCCTACAAGTCCCCCGTCGAGCGCGCCTGGTTCTGGACCCATCGCGGCCTGTGTGCGCTGGTGCTGCTGTTCCTGATCCTGCCGGTGCTGGTGATCATTCCGCTGTCGTTCAACTCCGGCAGCTTCCTGGTCTACCCGCTGCAGGGCTTCTCCCTGCGCTGGTACGAGTCGTTCTTCACCTCGGCCGAGTGGATGCGCTCGCTGAAGAACAGCCTGATCGTGGCGCCGGCCGCCACGGTGCTGGCGATGGTCTTCGGCACCCTGGCGGCCATCGGCCTGACCCGTGGCGAGTTCCGCGGCAAGGCGCTGGTGATGAGCCTGCTGATCTCGCCGATGGTAGCGCCGGTGGTGATCGTCGGCGTCGCCAGCTACCTGTTCTTCGCCCCGCTCGGCCTGGGCAACAGCTACACCTCGCTGATCCTGGTGCACGCGGTGCTTGGCGTGCCCTTCGTGATCATCACCGTGTCGGCCACCCTGCAGGGCTTCAACTACAACCTGGTGCGTGCCGCCGCGAGCCTGGGCGCCTCGCCGATCACTGCGTTCCGCCGGGTGACCCTGCCGCTGATCGCGCCGGGAGTGATCTCCGGCGCGCTGTTTGCCTTCGCCACCTCGTTCGACGAGGTGGTGGTGACCCTGTTCCTCGCCGGCCCCGAGCAGGCCACCCTGCCACGGCAGATGTTCAGCGGCATCCGCGAGAACCTGTCGCCGACCATCGCCGCCGCCGCCACCCTGCTGATCGCCTTCTCGGTGGTCATGCTGCTGACCCTGGAATGGCTGCGCGGGCGCAGCGAGAAGATGCGCACCGCCGTACCGGAATAGCCCAGTGGGAGCGACCTTGGCCGCGAGACGGAGAGCATCGTGGCCAAGGCCGCTCCCACGTTCCCTGACATACGACAACTGCCCCGTCCCCCGACTCAGGCTACAATCGCGCCACCGTGATAGAAGCCTGAGGCCGCCATGCAACCCTTCGCCATCGCCCCGTCGATCCTGTCCGCCGATTTCGCCCGCCTGGGCGAGGAAGTCGACAAGGTGCTCGCCGCCGGCGCCGACATCGTTCACTTCGATGTGATGGACAACCACTACGTGCCCAACCTGACCATCGGCCCGATGGTCTGCTCGGCGCTGCGCAAGTACGGCATCACCGCGCCGATCGACGCGCACCTGATGGTCAAGCCGGTCGACCGCATCATCGGCGACTTCATAGAGGCCGGCGCCGCCTACATCACCTTCCACCCGGAGGCCAGCGAGCACATCGACCGCTCCCTGCAGCTGATCCGCGACGGCGGCGCCAAGGCCGGCCTGGTGTTCAACCCGGCCACCTCGCTGGACTGCCTGAAGTACGTGATGGACAAGGTCGACATGATCCTGCTGATGAGCGTCAACCCCGGCTTCGGCGGGCAGAAGTTCATCCCCGGCACCCTCGGCAAGCTGCGCGAGGCCCGCGCGTTGATCGACGCTTCCGGTCGCGACATCCGGCTGGAGATCGATGGCGGCGTCAGCGCCAAGAACATCCGCGAGATCGCCGAGGCGGGCGCCGACACCTTCGTCGCCGGCTCGGCCATCTTCAACCAGCCCGACTACAAGGCGGTGATCGACGCCATGCGCGCCGAGCTGGCCCAGGTGCGCGCGTGATCCACGAGCTGTTCGCAGGAAGCCTGCCGCGCCTGGTGATGTTCGACTTGGACGGCACCCTGGTGGACTCGGTGCCGGACCTGGCCGCCGCGGTCGACCGCATGCTGGTGCAGCTGGGGCGCCCGCCCGCCGGCGTCGAGCGGGTGCGCGAATGGGTCGGCAACGGCGCCCGGGTGCTGGTGCGCCGCGCCCTGGCCGGCGGCATCGACCACACCGAGGTCAGCGACGCCGATACCGAGCGTGCCCTCGAACTGTTCAACGAGGCCTACGCCGGCAGCCATGCCCTGAGCACCGTCTACCCGGGCGTCACCGCGACCCTCAAGTGGTTGAAGAAGCAGGGTGTGGAGCTGGCGCTGATCACCAACAAGCCCGAGCGCTTCGTCGCCCCGCTGCTGGACGAGATGAAGCTCGGCCGCTACTTCCGCTGGATCGTCGGCGGCGACACCCTGCCGCAGCAGAAGCCGGACCCGGCCGCGCTGCTGTTCGTCATGCGCCTGGCCGGGGTGGAGCCAGAGCACGCGTTGTTCATCGGCGACTCGCGCAACGACGTGCTGGCCGCCCGCGCCGCCAGCGTGCCCTGCGTGGCGCTGAGCTACGGCTACAACCACGGCCGGCCGATCGCCGAGGAGAACCCGGTGCGGGTGCTCGACGACCTGCGCCAGCTGCTGCCCGGTTGCGCCTCGGATGACGCTGCGCTAATGTCGCCGGACTCTACTTCCCGCCGAGACAGCATCGTGGTGGTTGCCCGCAAACAATGGACGAATGTCTTCAAGGCCCTGGCCCGCTGGCGCTGGCGCGCCTGACATTCCCCTGGCCGGCGCTCGCCGGCGCGTTTGCCCGACATCCGTTTCACTTCCTCATACCACGAGGCAGAGCATGACCCGCGAAGAATTCTTGCGCTTGGCCGCCGACGGCTTCAACCGCATTCCGCTTGCATTCGAGACCCTGGCCGACTTCGACACCCCGCTGTCGATCTACCTCAAGCTGGCCGACACTCCCAACTCCTACCTGCTGGAGTCCGTCCAGGGCGGCGAGAAGTGGGGCCGCTACTCGATCATCGGCCTGCCGGCGCGCACCGTGTTGCGCGTGCACGGCCACCAGGTCAGCGTCAGCGTCGACGGCCAGGTCGTCGAGCAGCTCGACAGCGAAGACCCGCTGGCCTTCGTCGAGCAGTTCAAGGCGCGCTACAACGTGCCCACCATCGCCGGCCTGCCGCGCTTCAACGGTGGCCTGGTCGGCTACTTCGGCTACGACAGCGTGCGCTACGTGGAGAAGAAGCTGGCCCGCTGCCCGAACCCCGATCCACTGGGCACCCCGGACATCCTGCTGATGGTCTCGGACGCGGTCGTCGTGTTCGACAACCTGGCCGGCAAGATGCACGCCATCGTCCTCGCCGACCCGGCCCAGGCCGACGCCTACGAGCAGGGCCAGGCCCAGCTGCAGGAGCTGCTGAACAAGCTGCGCCAGCCGATCACCCCGCGCCTGGGCGTGGACCTGTCCAAGCCGGCCGGCAAGGAGCCGGACTTCGTCTCCAGCTTCAAGCGCGACGACTACGAGGCGGCGGTCGACGCGATCAAGGAATACATCCTGGCCGGCGACTGCATGCAGGTGGTGATCTCCCAGCGCATGTCGATCCCGTTCCAGGCAGCGCCCATCGACCTGTACCGGGCGCTGCGCTGCATCAACCCGACGCCCTACATGTACTTCTTCAACTTCGGCGACTTCCACGTGGTGGGCAGCTCGCCGGAAGTGCTGGTGCGGGTCGAGGACAACCTGGTCACCGTGCGCCCGATCGCCGGCACCCGTCCGCGCGGCGCCACCGAGGAAGCTGACATCGAGCTGGAGAAGGACCTGCTGTCCGACGCCAAGGAGATCGCCGAGCACCTGATGCTGATCGACCTGGGCCGCAACGATGCCGGCCGGGTCTCTACCACCGGCACGGTGAAGGTCACCGAGCAGATGGTGATCGAGCGCTATTCCAACGTGATGCACATCGTCTCCAACGTGACGGGGCACCTGAAAGAGGGGCTGAGCGCCATGGACGCCCTGCGTGCCATTTTGCCGGCCGGCACCCTGTCCGGTGCGCCCAAGGTGCGGGCGATGGAGATCATCGACGAGCTGGAGCCGGTCAAGCGCGGCGTCTACGGCGGCGCCGTGGGCTATCTCGCCTGGAACGGCAACATGGACACCGCCATCGCCATCCGCACCGCCGTGATCAAGGACGGTGAGCTGCACGTGCAGGCCGGCGCCGGCATCGTCGCCGACTCGCAGCCGGCCCTGGAGTGGGAAGAAACCCTGAACAAGCGTCGCGCCATGTTCCGCGCGGTCAGCCTCGCCGAACAGTCCGTTGAGTAAGGGGGACCTACCATGCTGCTGATGATCGACAACTACGACTCCTTTACCTACAACGTGGTGCAGTACCTGGGCGAGCTGGGTGCCGACGTCCACGTGATCCGCAACGACGAACTGACCATCGCCGAGATCGAGGCGCTGAAGCCCGAGCGCATCGTGGTCTCGCCCGGCCCCTGCACACCGACCGAGGCCGGCGTGTCCATCGAGGCCATCTTGCACTTCGCCGGCAAGCTGCCGATCCTCGGCGTGTGCCTGGGCCACCAGAGCATCGGCCAGGCCTTCGGCGGCGACGTGGTGCGCGCGCGTCAGGTGATGCACGGCAAGACCAGCCCGGTGTTCCACGAGGACAAGGGCGTGTTCGCCGGCCTCAACAAGCCGCTGACCGTGACCCGCTATCACTCCCTGGTGGTCAAGCGCGAGACCCTGCCGGACTGCCTGGAGGTTACCGCTTGGACCCAGCATGCCGATGGTAGCGTCGACGAGATCATGGGCCTGCGCCACAAGACCCTGAACATCGAGGGCGTGCAGTTCCACCCGGAATCCATCCTCACCGAGCAGGGCCACGAACTGTTCGCCAACTTCCTCAAGCAACAAGGCGGAGCGCGCTGATGGACATCAAGGAAGCCCTCAATCGGGTGGTCGCCCAGCTGGACCTGTCCACCGCCGAGATGCAGGACGTGATGCGCCTGATCATGACCGGCCAATGCACCGACGCGCAGATCGGCGCCTTCCTCATGGGCATGCGCATGAAGAGCGAGACCATCGACGAGATCGTCGGCGCCGCCACCGTCATGCGTGAGCTGGCCGCGCCGGTGAAGATCGACGCAGAGCGCCTGGTCGATACCTGCGGCACCGGCGGCGACGGCATGAACGTGTTCAACGTCTCCACCGCCGCCGCCTTCGTGGTCGCCGCGGCCGGCGGCAAGGTAGCCAAGCACGGCAACCGCGCAGTGTCCGGCAAGAGCGGCAGCGCCGACCTGCTGGAGGCCGCCGGGGTCTACCTGAACCTCAAGCCTGAACAGGTGGCGCGTTGCGTCGAGAGCGTCGGCGTCGGCTTCATGTTCGCCCCGGCCCATCATGGCGCCATGAAGCACGCCATCGGCCCGCGCCGCGAGCTGGGGCTGCGCACCCTGTTCAACATGCTCGGCCCGATGACCAACCCGGCCGGAGTCAAACACCAGGTGATCGGCGTGTTCAGCCAGGCGCTGTGCCGGCCGATGGCCGAGGTGCTGCAGCGCCTGGGCAGCAAGCACGTGCTGGTGGTGCACGCCAGCGACGGCCTGGACGAGATCAGCCTGGCCGCGCCGACCCATGTCGCCGAGCTGAAGGACGGTGAGGTCAGCGAGTACCGCATCCAGCCCGAGGACTTCGGCATCAAGAGCCAGAGCCTGATCGGCCTGACCGTGGAGGGCGCCCAGGACTCCCTGGCGCTGATCCGCGACGCGCTGGGCAAGCGCAAGACCGAGAACGGCCAGAAGGCCGCCGACATGATCGTGCTCAACGCCGGCGCCGCGCTCTATGCCGCCGACATCGCCGGCAGCCTGAACGAGGGCATGCAGCTCGCGCACGACGCGTTGCACACCGGCCTGGCCTGGGAGAAGCTGGCCGAGCTGGCTTCCTTTACCGCTGTATTCCGCGTGGAGAACGAAGGGTGAGCATTCCAACCGTGCTGGAGAAGATCCTTGCCCGCAAGGCTGAGGAAGTGGCCGAGCGGCGTGCCCGCGTGAGCTTCGCCGAGGTCGAGGCCCTGGCGCGCCAGGCCGACGCCCCGCGCGGCTTCGCCCGCGCCCTGCAGGAGCGCGTCGCGCAGAAGCAGCCGGCGGTGATCGCCGAGGTGAAGAAGGCCTCGCCGAGCAAGGGCGTGCTGCGCGAGCACTTCGTCCCCGCCGAGATCGCCAAGAGCTACGAGGCCGGCGGCGCGGCCTGCCTGTCGGTGCTGACCGACGTCGACTTCTTCCAGGGCGCCGACGAGTACCTGCAGCAGGCCCGTGCCGCCTGCCGCCTGCCGGTGATCCGCAAGGACTTCATGATCGACCCCTACCAGGTGGTGGAGGCGCGGGCCATCGGCGCCGACTGCATCCTGCTGATCGTCTCGGCGCTGGACGACGTACGCATGGCCGAGCTGGCCGCCACCGCCAAGGACGTCGGCCTGGACGTGTTGGTGGAAGTGCACGACGGCGCCGAACTGGAGCGCGCGCTGAATACCCTGGATACGCCGCTAGTGGGCATCAACAACCGCAACCTGCACAGCTTCGAGGTGAGCCTGGAGACGACCCTCGACCTGCTGCCGCGCATTCCGCGCGACCGGGTGGTGATCACCGAGAGTGGCATCCTCAGCCGCGCCGACGTGGAGCTGATGGAAATCAACGAGGTGTATGCGTTCCTGGTCGGCGAGGCCTTCATGCGCGCCGAGGAGCCGGGTACCGAACTCAAGCGTCTGTTCTTCGCCGGCAGTCGCGTGGTGGCGGGCATCGACCCGGACTGATCGAGTGCCCACAAAAAGCCGATCACTTAGGCTTTGAGTGTTGCTGGCGAGTGCCGTGACCGTGTGGGAGCAGCCTTGGCCGCGAAGCTTTGCTGTCAGCCCCGTTCGCGGACAAGTCCGCTCCCACAGGGATTGATTTCACCAACAGCAGTTAACTCATCACTTAGCACCGTAAGCGCTTGCTCGGGGGCACGCCTAAGTGGAGAGATGCTGGGGGAGAGGGCGGAAAACCTGCGAGACTGCTGGTTTCCCCGCCTCTCCCCGGAGGGGCGAGGGACAGCGCGCGCGATTATTCCTTATATGAACAGCATTACGCCGATTGGCGGGCTCTTCAGCGCGTTCCGAAGACCACCATGGTCTTGCCCTTCACATGCACCAGGCCCTGCTCCTCGAGGGACTTGAGCACGCGGCCGACCATCTCGCGGGAGCAGCCGACGATGCGGCCGATTTCCTGGCGGGTGATCTTGATCTGCATGCCGTCCGGGTGGGTCATGGCGTCCGGCTGCTTGCACAGGTCGAGCAGGGTGCGGGCCACGCGGCCGGTAACGTCGAGGAAGGCCAGGTCGCCCACCTTGCGGGTGGTATTGCGCAGGCGGTCCGCCATCTGGCTGCCGAGCGCATAGAGAATCTCGGGGTCCTGCTGGGTCAGTTCGCGGAACTTGGTGTAGCTCAGCTCCGCCACTTCGCACTCGGTCTTGGCGCGGACCCAGGCGCTGCGCTCCTTCTCGGCGCCTTCCTTCTCGAACAGGCCCATTTCGCCGAAGAAGTCGCCCGCATTGAGGTAGGCGATAATCATTTCGCGGCCGTCGTCGTCCTCGATGAGGATGGTGACCGAGCCTTTGACGATGAAGAACAGGGTCTCGCAACGGTCCCCTGCATAGATGATGGTGCTTTTGGCTGTGTAGCGGCGGCGGTGACAGTGCGCGAGCAGCTTGTCGATGTTCTTGATCTTAGGTGTAAGGGTAATAGCGACCATGCCCGAGTCCCGAAAATGAGTAAGCCTTTGTCCAGCAGGCGAATTTCTTATTAGTTATCCGAACAAGTGTGCCAGTTATCCGTCGGCAGCTTAACAGACAGGTGGCCTGCGGTAATGCGTTTTTGCGACGCAGTCTGCAGCGCTTCCGACCTGCTGGCTGACCGGTGGGTCGAAAAGCTCCCGCCAGGTGCTGTGTTAAGCTGGCGGGCATTTTTCTGGCAGTTGGAGTCCTTGCGATGAAAGCGCGTATTCAGTGGGCCGGCGAGGCCATGTTCCTCGGCGAGTCCGGCAGCGGGCACGTGGTGGTGATGGATGGTCCGCCCGAGGCGGGTGGTCGCAACCTCGGCGTGCGCCCCATGGAGATGGTGCTGATCGGCCTGGGCGGCTGCAGCAACTTCGACGTGGTCAGCATCCTGAAGAAGTCGCGCCAGCCGGTGGAGAGCTGCGAGGCCTTCCTCGAGGCCGAGCGCGCCGACGAGGACCCGAAGGTGTTCACCAAGATCCACCTGCACTTCGTGGTCAAGGGCCGTGGCCTCAAGGAGGCGCAGGTCAAGCGCGCCGTCGAGCTGTCCGCGGAGAAGTACTGCTCGGCCTCGATCATGCTCGGCCGCGCCGGCGTCGAGATCACCCACGACTACGAAATCGTCGAGCTGGGTTGATCCGCACCCACGCATGAGCCAATGAAAAAGGGCGCCAGAGGGCGCCCTTTTTCATGTCCGCTACTCAGATGCGGTAGGTGCTCTTGGTCATCACCTTGGACAGCAGGGTCATGCCGAACTTGACTGGCGCCGGGAAGCGCAGGCCGCCGGCCTCCAGGGCGCTGGTCGAATGCTGCTGCTCGTCCTCGCGCATCTGCTCGAGGATGGCGCGGGTCCGGGCGTCCTCCGGCGGAATCTGCTCCAGATGCTCGTCCAGGTGCTTGACCACCTGGTCCTCGGTGGCGGCGACGAAGCCCAGGCTGACCCGGTCGCTGATCAGCCCGGCGACCGCGCCGACGCCGAAGGACAGGCCGTAGAAGATCGGGTTGAGCACGCTGGGATGGCTGCCCAGCTCACGGATGCGCTGCTCGCACCAGGCCAGGTGGTCGACCTCCTCGTCGGCGGCATGCTCCATGGCCTTGCGCACCTCGGGCAGCTTGGCGGTCAGCGCCTGGCCCTGGTAGAGCGCCTGGGCGCAGACCTCGCCGGTATGGTTGATGCGCATCAGGCCGGCCACGTGGCGGGCATCCTCGTCGCTCAGTTCGGACTCGTTCTGCAGAATGGCCGGCGACGGCCGCGCCGGGGCGCCGCTGAAGGGCAGCAGGGTGCGCATGGCGGCGTCGGCCTGCATGAGCAGGCGGTCGACGGGGGAAAACTGGCGTTCGTTGGTCATGGGCCATCTCCGCGGGAAAGCATGCCGGCAGTTTACCTGAGCCCCCGGGCAGAAATCCGCTCGGCGACAAGAGGCCGCATGGCTGCCGTGTAGGGTGCGCCGCGCGCACCAAGGGGACTGCCTGTGCACCCTACGAGGCTCGGTTCCGTCGATTATCCTGCAGAACAGGCAGTCCACGCGCCTTCCCCCGGCGGCTTTCGGTATTCTGTGGGCCTGGTTCGGGTGGTCTCACAAGGAGCGAGTGTTGAAGAACGATATCCACGACCTGGGGCTGGTGCTGGAGTCCCGGGTCAAGCTGGTGGTGATCGAGTCCTGGGACGAGCGCCGGGTGCTGGAGACGCTGACTTCGCTCGCCGTCAAGCGTGGCCTGGGCATCCACACCTGGTCGGTGACCGAAGGCCTGCAGCGCCTGGCCTTTGGTGGCGAGCCGATGGGCGAGCTGGACAGCCGCGAGCCGGAGCAGGCGCTGCGCATGATCAAGGCCGACCCGCTGCCCAACCTCTACGTGATGTGCGACCTGCACCCGTTCCTCGGCGACAGCCCCAGGCTGGTGCGCCTGCTCAAGGAAATCGCCATGAGCGAGGAGGCGCACAAGCCGACCCTGGTGCTCGTTTCCCATGCGGTGAAGCTGCCGGCCGAGGTCCAGCGCTACGCGGCGCGCTTCAGCCTGGCGCTGCCGACCGAGGAGGAGTTGCTGGCCATCGTCCGCGAGGAGGCTGCCCGCTGGAGCGAGCGCAACCGTGGGGCCCGGGTGCGCACCGACAACCGCACCCTGCAGCAGATGGTGAAGAACCTGCGTGGCCTGACCCACGCCGAGGCGCGGGCGCTGGCGCGCAACGTGATCTGCGACGATGGCGCCATCACCCAGGAAGACATCCCGGAGCTGAACAAGGCCAAGTTCCAGCTGCTTGACCTGGAGGGCGTGCTCAGCTTCGAGTACGACACCGCGCGCTTCGCCGAGGTGGGCGGCCTGACCAATCTCAAGCGCTGGCTGAGCGAGCGCCAGGAGATATTCCTCAACGGCAAGGGTGCGGACATGCCCCGGGGCATGCTGCTGGTCGGCGTGCAGGGCGGCGGCAAGAGTCTGGCGGCGAAGGCGGTGGCCGGCCTCTGGGGGCTACCGCTGCTGCGCTTGGACTTCGCCAGTCTGTACAACAAGTTCTTCGGCGAGACCGAGCGCAACCTGCGCGAGGCGCTCAGACTGGCCAGCCAGATGGCGCCCTGCGTGCTGTGGATGGACGAGATCGAAAAGGGCCTGGCTACCGGCGAGAATGATGATGGCGTCAGCCAGCGTGTGCTCGGTACTCTGCTGACCTGGATGGCCGAGCGCAAGGCGCCGGTGTTCATGGTGGCGACGGCCAACGCCATCCACCGCTTGCCGCCCGAACTGGTGCGCAAGGGGCGCTTCGACGAGCTGTTCTTCGTCGATCTGCCGGATGCGGCGGTACGGTCGGACATCTTCGCCATCCACCTGCGCCGTCGCGAACTGGAGCCCGAGCAGTTCGACCTAGCCGAGCTGTCGTACGCCTGTGCGGGCTTCTCGGGGGCCGAGATCGAACAGGTGGTGGTCAGTGCCCTGTACGCCGCCCAGGCGCGGCAGCAGTCGGTGGATCAGACGCTGCTGCTGAACAGCATCCAGAGCACCGCGCCGCTGTCGGTGGTGATGGCCGAGGACCTGACGGCGCTGCGCGCCTGGGCCGATGGCCGGACGGTGAACGCCGGCTAGGGCTGCTCGGCGTCCGCCCGCGGCAACAGCGGGCGGACCATCTTCATGGCCACTCGCCGCACCAGGGCACGGGGTGTCAGACGCAACAGCTGCGGCACCAGGCGATGCCGCCAGCCTGGGATGATGATGGCCTGGTTGCGCTCCAGCCCGCGGATGGCGAGCAGGGCAATCTCTTCCGGGCTGGCCAGTTGGCCGTGCCGGTCCAGTCCGTCGCTGCGCAGTTGGGCGCGACGGAAGAAGGCGGTGGCCACCGGCCCCGGGCAGAGCACCGAGACCTTCACGCCGAACGGCGCCAGTTCGCTGCGCAACGCCTCCGACAGGTGCAGCACATAGGCCTTGCTGGCGAAGTAGTTGGCCATCAGCGGACCGGGCTGGAACGCGGCCAGCGAGGCCACGTTGAGAATCTGCCCTGAACCGCGTCGCTTCATGTCCAGCCCCAGGGCATGGCAGAGGCGGGCGAGGGCCAGCACATTGAGTTCGATCAGTTGCTGCTCGGTGGACCAGTCCTGCTCCACGAACAGGCCGGCGCTGCCGATGCCGGCATTGTTCACCAGCAGGTCGATGTGCCGTTCGCTCTGCTCCAGTTCCTGGATCAGGCCGGTGAGCTGCAGCGGTTCGGCCAGGTCGCACACGCGGAACAGCGCTTCGACGCCGAAGCGCTGGCTCAGCTCGCAGGCGATGCTTTCCAGGGCATCGCGCTGGCGTGCGACCAGAATCAGGTTACGCCCGCGCCGGGCCAGCGCCTCGGCCAAGGCGAGGCCGAGGCCGCTCGAAGCACCGGTGATCAGGGCGTAACCGCTCAAGGCCTACTCTCCGGAGGGGGCTTGCTGAATTTGCTGCTGCTGTGCTTCCGCAGCGCGGTTGACGTAGTCCTGATAGGCCGGCAGGGCAATCGCCGCGACAATGCCGAGGATGGGTACCAAGAGCATGGTGCAGGCCAGGGCGATGACACCACCGCTGTTCGGCGGCGGCGGCGGCCCGTAGCGGTTGGCGCCCTGGTTGCCGGGGACGATGAGCATCAGCAGCGCGAACACGCTGCCGACCACGGGTATCAGGTTGAGTAGCCAGAGCCAGCCGGACCAGCCAATGTCATGCAGGCGTTGCACGCCGATCTGCACGCTGACCACGACTGCGCCGATGACCACCGGGATCATCAGGATGCCGCCGAATATCGGCGAGGCGGCCATGATTCCGGCGGCAATGCCGTAGGCCACCAGGGAGATGAGCAGCAGCGCCATCGACCAGCCCAGATAGCGGACCCGGCCGATCCGCCCGGAAACGCTGAATACTTTGAGTTCGGCGAACTCCTCGTAGCCGTCGCCCACATCGGACTTGGGCGTGCTGTAGGGCGATGCCGCCGTCGTTGCCGGCGTGCTCTGGGCCTGCAGCGCTTGGCGGGCGAGGAACTTCTCGATGACGATGCCGCAGGCGGAGCAGGCGGTGGCCTTGGGCTGCTGGTGCCCGCACTTGGGGCACTCCATGTTCTCGTCGCTTACGGCCTTTTCTTCTTCGATATCCACCAGGCTCAGCCTGGCAGCCAGGTCCTGCTCCTTGCGCACCTGGGCGCCGGCCTGCTGGAGGGCGACCAGGTACTTGTCGGCCTCGTTCTCGGACAGGTCGCGCTTGAGCGCTACCGGGGCCCCGTTGAACAGCACGTCGATCTTGCCTGGGTCGCTCTTGAACAGGCGGGCCAGGTTGGCCTTCACCGTTTCCAGCGTCTGCTCCGGCATCAACTGCCCTTCGAATACGATCTTGTAACGTGCTTCGGTCATGCTGCGTCCCTGTTCGCTTTTATAAATTCGTTGAGCCTAGGGGCTTTGCCGGGCGCTCACAAGCGGCCGGCCAGGCAATTTGCACCAAATGGCCACTAGCGCGGCCATTTCCCCGCCAGTTGGTTGCCCCGGCCCTGTGCGGCGCGGTATTCGTCGTCCAGGCGTGCGATAAGCTCGGCCACCGTCGGCAGATCGGCGATCCCGCCGACGCCCTGGCCGGCCGACCATACGGTCTTCCAGGCCTTGGCCTCGTCGCTGATCGGCTTGAGCTTCTCGCCGTAGTCGACGTCGCCCTTGTCCTGCAGGCGCTTGAGGTCGTAGCCGGCCTTTTCCAGGCTCTGGCGCATGAAGCTGGCCGGCACGCCCGAGACCGCGGGGGTATGCACGATGTCGGCGGCGCGGGCGTCGAGGATCATCTGCTTGTAGTCGCCGTCGGCGTTGCTCTCGCGGGTGGCGATGAAGCGGGTGCCCATGTAGGCCAGGTCGGCGCCGAGCAACTGGGCGGCGAGGATCTCGTGACCGTGGTTGAGGCAGCCGGAGAGCAGCAGAGTCTTGTCGAAGAACTGGCGGATCTCGGCGATCAGTGCGAACGGGCTCCAGGTGCCCGCATGGCCGCCAGCTCCGGCTGCCACCGCGATCAGGCCGTCGACGCCGGCCTCGGCCGCCTTCTCCGCATGGCGGCGAGTGGTGACGTCATGGAAGACCAGGCCGCCGTAGCTGTGCACGGCATCGACCACTTCCTTGACCGCGCCCAGGCTGGTGATCACCACCGGCACCTTGTGCTCGACGCACACAGCCAGGTCGGCCTGCAGGCGCGGGTTGCTGCCATGCACGATGAGGTTGACCGCGTAGGGCGCCGCGTCCGGCTTCAGGCCCGCCTCGATCTCTTCCAGCCAGGCCTTGAAGCCGCTGGTCTCGCGCTGGTTCAGGGCCGGGAAGCTGCCGACCACTCCGTCGTTGCAGCAGGCCAGTACCAGTTGCGGGGTGGACACCAGGAACATGGGAGCCGCCACCACGGGCAGGCGCAGGCGCTGGTCGAACAGAGCGGGCAGGGACATGGGTCTTTCCTCTTGTCGTGATCAGAAGGGTTTCACCACCACCAGCACCACGATGGCCAGCAGGAACAGCACCGGCACTTCGTTGAACCAGCGGTAGAACACGTGGCCGCGGGCGTTTTCGCCGCGGGCGAAGCGCTTGAGCTGGGCGCCGCAGACATGGTGATAACCGACCAACAGTACCACCAGCGTCAGTTTGGCGTGCATCCAGCCCTGCTGTAGCCAGGCCGGATTGAGATGGAGCATCCAGCCGCCGAACAGCAGCGTGGCGATCATCGAGGGATTCATGATGCCGCGATACAGCTTGCGCTCCATGACGCAGAAGCGCTCGCGGCTGGCGTCGTCCTCGGCCATGGCGTGATAGACGAACAACCGGGGCAGGTAGAACAGGCCGGCGAACCAGCAGACCAGGGCGATGATGTGCAGGGCCTTGACCCAGAGATAGAGCATCGACGACTTCCTGCGCGAAATGTGTCGCCGATAGTAGAGAAAGCCATGGCCGAGCGCATCCTCGAGGTTGGCCCTGGTTGCCCCGGAGCCGTATCATCGGCAGCCTTTCTCAACGGTCGCGCAGCGGGGGTATGCAATGGTCAAGGTCGGAATCGTCGGCGGCACGGGTTACACCGGGGTGGAACTGCTGCGCCTGCTGGCCCAGCACCCGCAGGCCGAGGTGGCGGTGATCACCTCGCGCTCCGAGGCCGGGGTCAAGGTCGCCGACATGTACCCCAATCTGCGCGGCCACTACGACGATCTGGCCTTCAGCGTGCCGGACGTCGCCACCCTGGGCGCCTGTGATGCGGTGTTCTTCGCCACGCCCCATGGTGTCGCCCATGCCCTGGCCGGCGAACTGCTCGCCGCCGGCACTCGCGTGATCGATCTGTCCGCCGACTTCCGCCTGCAGGACGCCGAGGAGTGGGCCAAGTGGTACGGCCAGCCCCACGGCGCGCCGGACCTGCTGCCCGAGGCGGTCTACGGCCTGCCCGAGGTCAATCGCGAGGCGATCAAGGGTGCGCGCCTGATCGCCGTCCCCGGCTGCTACCCGACCGCCACCCAGCTCGGCCTGATCCCGCTGCTGGAGGCCGGTCTGGCAGATTCGAGTCAGTTGATCGCCAACTGCGCCTCCGGCGTCAGCGGTGCCGGTCGTGGCGCCAAGGTCGGTTCGCTGCTGTGTGAGGCCAGCGAGAGCATGATGGCCTATGCGGTCAAGGGCCATCGCCACCTGCCGGAGATCAGCCAGGGCCTGCGCCGCGCCGCCAACGGACCGGTCGGCCTGACCTTCGTGCCGCACCTGGTGCCGATGATCCGCGGCATCCACGCCACACTGTACGCCACCGTCGCCGACCGCGGCGTGGATCTGCAGGCGCTGTTCGAGCGCCGCTACGCCGACGAGCCGTTCGTCGACGTGATGCCCGCCGGCAGCCATCCGGAAACCCGCAGCGTGCGCGGCGCCAACGTCTGCCGCATCGCCGTGCACCGTCCCCAGGGCGGCGACCTGGTGGTGGTGCTGTCCGCCATCGACAACCTGGTCAAGGGCGCGTCGGGCCAGGCGGTGCAGAACCTCAACATCATGTTCGGACTGGACGAGCGCCTGGGACTCTCCCACGCCGCCCTGCTGCCCTGACCGCCATCTCGCCCGCGACAACTTGAATTCGTCGCGGGCACTCCCATCTAAACAGGCAGGGCCTCGTGCCCTGCCTTCGCGCAATAATTGACCAATTTGCTCGGACAAGCGGATAATCCTCGCCCGTGCAGTACGTGACATGGCGCCTGGCGCCGGGAGAGCAGCAAGATGAGCGTCGAGACCTTCACTCCAACCCCCCTGATCTTCACCCAGGGTGCGGCGAACAAGGTGAAGAACCTGGTCGATGAAGAAGGCAACCCGCGCCTGAAGCTGCGTGTGTTCGTCACCGGCGGCGGTTGCTCGGGCTTCCAGTACGGCTTCACCTTCGACGAGGACGTCGCCGACGATGACACCATCGTCGAGCGCGAGGGCGTCAGCCTGGTGGTCGATCCCATGAGCTTCCAGTACCTGGCTGGTGCCGAGGTGGATTATCAGGAAGGGCTGGAAGGATCGCGCTTCGTGATCAACAACCCGAACGCCTCGACCACCTGTGGTTGCGGATCGTCTTTCTCGATCTGATTGCCCGCCGCTGTAAGAAGAAGCCGCGCCATTGCGCGGCTTTTTCGTTTCTTCAGGCCGGATAGATGGCGCCGAGGATGCGCGGGCCCTTCGCCCCGCTGACGCTTGGGCGGTTGGCCGGAATGCGCTCCAGGCAGCAGTGGGCCAGCCAAGCGAAGGCCATGGCCTCGATCCAGTCCGGCGGCACGCCGCGCGCGGCGGTGCTGGCCACCCGGCAATCGGGCAGCAACTCCTGCAGGCGCCGCATCAGCATGTCGTTGTGCGCGCCGCCGCCACACACCAACAGTTCGGCTGTGCCCTGCTGGGCCTGCTGCAGCGAGTCGACGACGCTGCGCGCGGTCAGCTCCAGCAGCGTGCGCTGGACATCCGAGGGAGCCAGATCAGGCTGAGCGGCCAGATGGCTTTCGAGCCAGGCGAGGTTGAACAGCTCCCGCCCCGTGCTCTTGGGGCCGTGCGTGGCAAAGTAGGGATCGCTCAGGAGCGCGCGCAGCAAGGCATCATTCAGTTGCCCGCTGGCGGCCCAGTCGCCACCGCGGTCGAAGGCTTCGCCCAGGCTCTTGCCGATCCAGGCATCGAGCAGCACGTTGCCCGGCCCGCAGTCGAAGCCTCGCACTGGCTGGTCCGCCTCGATCAGGCTGAGGTTGCTGAAACCTCCGACGTTGAGCACGGCCCTGGGCTGATCTTCGCGCTCGAAGAGGGCTTCGTGGAAGGCCGGCACCAGTGGCGCACCCTGGCCGCCTGCGGCGACGTCTCGGCGCCGGAAGTCGGCGACCACGTCGATCCCGGTCAGCTCCGCCAGCAGCGCCGGGTTGCCGATCTGTACGGTGAAGCCGCGGGCCGGCTCGTGGCGCACGGTCTGGCCATGGCTGCCGATGGCACGTATATCGCCGGCGCTCAAGCCTTCCCGCCGCAGCAGGGCATGGATGCCGTCGGCTGCCAGTTCAACCCAGCGCTGTTCGGCCACCGCCGCGCGTGCCAGTTCGTCAGGGCCGGACGAGCACAGGGCCAGCAGCTCGGCACGCAGCGTGTCGGGCATGGGGATGTAGTGATGGGCGAGCAGGGCGGGGTGGGAGGCCTGGTGGATCAGGGCGATGTCCAGTCCGTCGAGGCTGGTGCCGGACATCACCCCCAGGTAGCGCAGCATCTCAGGGCTGCTTGTTGGCGGCCAGCAGGGTGGCCTTTTCCTGATCCATGCGTGCCATCAGCGGCTTGCTCTGTTGCAGGAAGCGCTGCTTCTCGTTGTTCGCGATAGGGTCCGCCATCGGCAGCTTCTGGCCGAGCGGGTCCACGTGCTGGCCGTTGACCTGGAACTCGTAGTGCAGGTGCGGGCCGGTGGAGAGACCGGTGGTGCCGATGTAGCCGATGATCTGGCCCTGCTTGACGTTCACGCCGGTGCGCACGCCCTTGGCGAAGCCCTGCATGTGCCCGTACAGGGTGCGGTAGCTGTTGCCGTGCTGGATGACGACCGCGTTGCCGTAGCCACCCTTGCGCCCGGCCAGCAGTACGCGACCATCGCCGGCGGCCTTGATCGGCGTACCACGTGGCGCGGCGTAATCGACACCCTTGTGTGCGCGAATCTTGTTCAGGATGGGATGTTTGCGGCCCAGGGAGAACTTGGAGCTGATGCGGGCGAAGTCCACTGGCGTGCGGATGAACGCCTTGCGCATGCTCATCCCGTCCGCGTTGTAGTAGCTGGTGACGCCCTGCTTGTTGGTGTAGCGGACCGCGGTATAGCTCTTGCCGCGGTTGGTGAAGCGGGCGGAGAGGATATTGCCGTTGCCCACCGTCTTGCCGTTGACCGTGTGCTCCTCGTAGATCACCTCGAACTCGTCGCCTTCGCGCAGGTCCTGGGCGAAGTCGATGTCGTAGCCGAACACGTTGGCCAGGTCCATGGTCAGGCTGTGTGGCAGCCCGGCGCGTTTGGCGGAGAGGAACAGCGAGCTGTTGATGACGCCACGGGCGTAACTGGTGCGGACATCAGGCTTGACCAGTTCACGCTTGAAGGAGAAGCCCTTGTCGTCGCGAGTCAGGGAGATGCTTTCGAGATCGTTGAGTCTGCTGCTCAGTTGCTCCAGCTTGCCGTCGGCGGTCAGCTTGAAGTCCAGGGTCTGGCCGACATGGAGGCGGCTGAAGCGCTTGGCGTCCTTGCTGCTGTCGATGGCTTCGTGCAGGGCCGTGGCATTCAGGCCCACGCGTGCGAAGAGAGTGGAGAGAGTATCGCCACTGGTGACGGTGACGCTCTTCTGCAGCGGATCGGAGGGTGGGGCGGGTTGAAGCTCTTCTTTCTTCTCGTTATCAGCGTCTGATTGGGCGCTTTTCTGATTATTGGCGAGGTTGGCATCGGCGAAGGGTGATGCGCCTCGATCCCCCAGAACCTGCCCGGGTCGGAGGTCGTCCTTTTCCTGCAGTATCTGTTCGGAGCCATTGTCCAGCTCCATCGACAGGTAGGTCTTCCTTGCTTCCACCTCGCGGGATGGGAACACCAGCAAGGCCAGGCTCAGCAGCGCCGCGACACCGCTGGCAGCCAGCAGATGGCTTCGCGGGTAGGACGTAGCTTTGGGAGAGGTATGGGTCATGGCTCGGGGTGTTTCTTGGAAGAGTGCATTAACTGCCTAAAATATAATCATAATTCATCATAGGCAACCCTGAAGCCAGGCTGTCTGTCGAGCGGCAGCCCCGGGCGCAGAGCTTGTAATTGGTCAGTGATCTTGTATGGTTGGTTCCCTTTTGGTTTTGCGAGTGGCATGAGTCCTGTCATGAAGTCGGTTGAAGAGCAGCTGGCGCTGATCAAGCGCGGAGCGGAAGAAGTCCTGGTCGAATCCGAACTGGTGGAAAAACTCAAGCGTGGCGAGCCGCTGCGCATCAAGGCCGGTTTCGACCCTACCGCGCCCGATCTGCACCTGGGGCATACCGTCCTTATTAATAAGCTGCGCCAGTTCCAGGAGCTGGGGCATCAGGTGATCTTCCTGATCGGCGACTTCACCGGCATGATCGGCGACCCCAGTGGCAAGAGCACTACCCGTCCGCCGCTGACTCGCGAGCAGGTGCTCGACAACGCCGAGACCTACAAGACCCAGGTATTCAAGATCCTCGATCCGGCGAAGACCGAGGTGGCCTTCAACTCCACCTGGATGGACAAGCTGACTCCGGCCGACTTCATCCGCCTGTCGTCGCAGTACACCGTGGCGCGCATGCTCGAGCGCGACGACTTCCAGAAGCGCTACGAAGGCAACCATCCGATCGCCATCCATGAGTTCCTCTATCCGCTGGTTCAAGGCTACGACTCTGTGGCGTTGCGCGCCGACGTCGAGCTGGGGGGCACCGACCAGAAATTCAACCTGCTGATGGGGCGTGAGCTGCAGCGCGCCTATGGGCAGTCTTCGCAATGCATCGTCACCATGCCGTTGCTGGAGGGTCTGGATGGCGTGAAGAAGATGTCCAAGTCGCTGGGTAACTACGTGGGTATCCAGGAGGCGCCGGGCGCCATGTATAACAAGCTGGTGTCCATGCCCGACTCGCTGATGTGGCGCTACTTCGAGCTGCTGAGCTTCCGCTCCATGGAAGAAATCGAGCAGTTCAAGGCGGACGTGGTGAGTGGCGCCAATCCCCGGGACATCAAGATCAAGCTGGCCGAGGAGATCGTTGCTCGCTTCCACGGCGAAGAGGCGGCGGCCAATGCCCACCGTTCCGCTGGCAATCGCCTGAAAGATGGCGAGCTGCCGGACGATCTTCCGGAAGTCGAGCTTCTATCTATAGAGGATATGCCGGTCTCCTCCGTCCTTAATAAGGCGGGCCTGGTGAAGAACGCTGCGGCTGCGCGCGATCTGCTGAGCGCCGGCAGTGTGAAGGTGGATGGCGAGGTGGTGGATCGCGGCTTCGTGTTCAAGCTTGGCTCCAGCCATGTCTGCCAGGCCGGCAAGAAGGCCTTCGCACGCATCCACCTGAAGGCCGAGTAAAAAGTTT